>VGEO01000026.1 GCA_016869275.1 Alphaproteobacteria bacterium
GGCCGCGGCCAAATTCTCGATCTGGCGCTTGTTGAGCGAACGCGCTTCGGCGCGGTTGGCGAAGTCGGCGATCGACTTGAACGGCCCGTGCGCGTCCCGTTCGGCGATCACCGCCGCCATCGCCTGCGCGCCGACGTTCCGGACCGCGGCCAGCGCGTAACGGATCGCCGCGGCGCCGTCCGGATCGCGCTCGACGGTAAAGACGACGCCCGAGCGGTTGATGTTGGGCGGCCGGAGCTCGATCCCGACCTTGTCGAGTTCGCGCTTGAAGCCGGCGATCTTCTCGACATTGCTCAAGTCGAGGGTCATCATCGCGGCGAAGAATTCGACCGGATAATGCGCTTTCAGGTACGCGGTGTGGTAGGCGAGCAGCGCGTAGCCGGCCGAGTGCGCCTTGTTGAAGCCGTAGCCCGCGAACTTATCGACCAGATTGAAGACGTAGATCGCGCGGTCCTCGGGCACGCCCTTGGCCATCGCGCCTTTGACGAAGCGCTCGCGCTGCGCCTCCATCTCGGACTTGATCTTCTTGCCCATGGCACGGCGCAGGAGATCGGCTTCGCCCAAGGTGAACCCCGCGAACACCTGAGCGATCTGCATCACCTGCTCCTGGTAGATGATGACGCCGTAAGTGTCCTTGACCACCGGCTCGATCAGTTCGTGCAGGAACTCGGGCTTTTCGCGCCCGTGCTTGGAGGCGACGTATTTCGGGATGTTCTCCATCGGGCCGGGCCGGAACAGCGCGACCAGCGCGATCAGATCCTCGATGCCGGACGGCTTGGCTTCGCGGAGCAGGCTCTGCATGCCCGGGCTTTCGAACTGGAACACGCCGATGGTGTCGCCCGCGGTCATGAGGTCGTAGGTTTTCCTGTCGTCCAAGGTGAGCTTGGCGTAGTCGATCGCGTATTCGGGGCCCCGCCTCGCGATCAGCTTGGCGGCCTGGTCGAGGACGGTGAGCGTCTTCAAGCCCAGGAAGTCGAATTTCACGAGCCCGGCGGCTTCGGCGTACTTCATCGAGAACTGCGTGACCGGCATCTCCGAGCGCGGATCGCGGTACATCGGCACCAGCTCGTCCAACGGCCGGTCGCCGATCACGACGCCGGCGGCATGGGTCGAGGCGTGGCGGTAAAGGCCTTCTAGCTTGATCGCGATCTCGAGGAGCTTGGCGACCTTGGGGTCGGCGTCGCGCTCCTGCTGGAGCCGGGGCTCGACTTCAATCGCGTCCTTGAGCTTGATCGGGTTGGCCGCGTTGAACGGCACCATCTTCGACAAGCGGTCGACCTGGCCGTAAGGCATCTGCAGCACGCGGCCGACGTCGCGGACGGCGGCGCGCGCCTGGAGCTTGCCGAAGGTGATGATCTGGGCGACGCGGTCGCTGCCGTAGCGATCCTGAACGTACTCGATGACGCGGTCGCGCTTGTCTTGGCAGAAGTCGATGTCGAAGTCAGGCATCGACACACGTTCGGGGTTCAAGAACCGCTCGAACACGAGGCCGAATTGCAGGGGATCCAAGTCGGTGATGCGGAGCGACCACGCCACCACCGAGCCCGCGCCCGAGCCGCGCCCGGGACCGACCGGAATATCGTGGTCTTTCGCGTACTGGATGAAGTCGGCGACGATCAGGAAGTAGCCGGCGAACCCCATCTTGGCGATGACGTCGAGCTCGAACTCGAGCTTGTCGCGGTAGGGCTTGGCCAGCGCTTCCCGCGCCGGCGCATCGGCGCCCGGTTGATAGACGTGGGCCGCGAGCCGCGCCTCGAGCCCGGTGCGGGCGCGGATTGCCATCTCCTCGGCCTCGTCGCGGCCGTGGGCGCCGGAAAACTGCGGCAGGATCGGGGCTCGCTCCTCGGCGGCGTAGGCGCAGCGCTGGGCGATCGCCAGCGTGTTGGCGATCGCCTCCGGCAGGTCGGCGAACAGCGCCTGCATCTCGGCCGCGGTCTTGAAGCGGTGGTCGGGGGTCATGCGGCGGCGCTCGGCCTGGTCAACATAGGCGCCGTCGGCGATGCAGAGCAGCGCATCGTGCGCCTCGTACATCGAGCCGTCCGAAAAATAGACATCGTTGGTCGCGACCAGCGGCAGATCGAGCTTGTAGGCGAGATCGATCAGCGGGCCCTCGATCCGCGCTTCGCCGGTCGCGCCGTGCCGCTGCAGCTCGACATAGAGCCGGCCGGGGTAGAGCCGGGCGAACCGTCGCAGCGCCTCTTCGGCGACCCCGTCGCGGCCGTCGCGGATCGCGCGTCCGACCTCACCGCCCACGCCACCGGTGAGCGCGATCAGGCCATCGGCGTGGGCGGCGAGGTCGCGCCCCGCGACCTGCGGCGCCAACCCGCCGACCGCGTTCCGGAACGAGAGCGAGGAGAGCTTGATCAGGTTGCGATACCCGGTCTCGTTCTGGACCAGGAGCACGAGCTGGTCGGTGGCGCGGCCGCGGGTCGCATCGTTCCCGTCCTCGCGCGTCACGTTCAAGATGGTGCCGACGATCGGCTGGAGACCGGCTTTCTTGGCGGCCGCGGAGAATTCGAGCGCGCCGAACATGTTGGCGGTGTCGGTGACCGCGACCGCCGGCATCGCCTGGCTCTTGCAGAGCTTGACGATGTCGCTGAGTTGCAGCGCGCCCTCGGACAGCGAATAGGCCGAGTGGACGCGAAGGTGAACGAACGGCGCGTGGGGCATGACCGTTCATGCCACGGGCGAAGCACGGCGTCAGCCGAACAAGCGGCGAACGCGAAAACGAAGCTGTGGACTGTTCGGGCTCGACCGAACCCCCACCCTTCCCTCCCCCTCGTCGACGTTGACGGGAGGGGATAGGAAGGAGGTATCTACCCCTCGACCAGCACGCCGCGCTCCAGCACCACGCGCCGGTCCATACGGGCGGCGAGCGCGAGGTTGTGGGTAGCGATGAGCGCGGCCAAGCCGTCGCGCTTGGCGGCCGTCAAGAGCTCGCCGAAAACGATGTCGGCGGTCGCCTGATCCAAATTCCCGGTCGGTTCATCGGCCAGGAGCACGTGCGGGCCGTTGGCGAGCGCGCGCGCGATCGCGACCCGCTGCTGCTCGCCGCCGGAAAGCTTGGCCGGGCGATGGTTGAGCCGCGGCGCGAGCCCGAAGCGATCGAGCAGCGCTTCGGCGGCGCGGCGCGCGTCGGCTTTGGCCGCGCCCGCGATCAGCTGCGGGACCATCACGTTCTCGACCGCGGAAAACTCGGGCAACAGGTGGTGGTACTGGTAGACGAAGCCCAGGAGCCGCCCGCGCGCTTTGGTTCGCTCGCGATCGCCGAGCGCGCTCAAGTTCATGTCGCCGTAGCGGACGTCGCCCGCATCCGGCCGCTCCAGGAGCCCGGCGATGTGAAGGAGCGTCGACTTGCCGGCGCCCGAGGGGCCGACCAAGGCGACGCATTCGCCCGGGAGGACGGTAACGCTCGCGCCCTTCAGCACCTCGAGCCGGCGCTCGCCCTGGGCGAAGCTCCGGACGATGCCGGCCAACGTGAACGGAGCGCGCGCGTCGGCCGCCATCGCTATTCGTAGCGGAGCGCTTCGACCGGATCGAGCCGCGCCGCCCGCCACGACGGATAGAGCGTCGCCAGGAACGAAAGCGCGAGTCCGAGCACGACCACCAACACGACCTCGAAGGTCTCGACCTTGGCCGGAAGCCGCGACAGGAAGTAGATCTCAGCGGCGAACAGGTTGGTGTTGGTCAGGCCCTCGAGCCAGCGCCGGATCGATTCGATGTTGTCGCAAAAGGCGAGCCCGGCGGCAAACCCCAGGGCGGTGCCGACGACGCCGATCGAGGTGCCGGCGATGAAGAACACGCGCATGATCGCGCCCCGGGTCGCGCCCATGGTGCGGAGGATAGCGATCGCCCGCCCCTTCTCCTTCACCAGCATGGTCAGGCTCGAAACGATGTTGAAGGCGGCGACCAGGACGATCAGCGTCAAGATCAGGAACATGACGTTGCGCTCGACCTCGACCGCGTTGAAGAAATGTGAGTTGACCTGGCGCCAGTCGGTGATGCGGACCGGCGCGCCGGCGGCGGTGAACAGCTTGGGGCGGATGCCGTCGATCGCCTGCGGATCCCTGGTCAGCACCTCGATCGCGCTCACCGCTCGATCGAGGTTGAAGAATACCTGCGCCGCCTCGAGCGGCATGAAGACGAAGGTCGAGTCGTACTCGAACATGCCGGAATCGAACGTCGCCGCGACCGTATAGGTGCGCTGGCGCGGCAGCGTGCCGATCACGGTCGCCTGCACCTGCGGCGCGACCAGGCGGAGCTTGGCGCCGGGCGACAAGCCGAGCCGCTCGGCCAGCCGGATGCCGACGACGATGCCGTCGGGGGCGCTGAAATCGGCCAGGCTCCCGGTCCGGATGTTGCCAGCGATCAGCGGGTTCTTGGCGAGCTGCTCGGGCTCGATGCCGCGCACCAGCGCGCCGCGCGCGTTCTGGTTGGCGATCACCATGACCTGGCCCTCGACGATCGGCGAGGCCCGCACCACGCCCTCGACCGTCGCCAGCCGCTCGGCGAGGACGGCGTAGTTGGCGAGATCGCCCTGCGGCGCCTGGACGGTCGCGTGGCCGTTCAACCCCAGAATGCGGCCCAACAGCTCGGCCTTGAATCCGTTCATCACGGCCGGAACGATGATCAAGGTCGCGACCCCGATCATGATGCCCAAGAGCGAGAACAGCGCGATCACCGAGATCAGGCCCTCCTCGCGCCGAGCGCGAAGGTAGCGGATCGCGAGCATCCATTCGAAGGTCGACATCAGTGCAGGGCGTGGACGATCCCTCCCCCTCGCCGAGGGGGAAGGTAGGGAGGGGGATGCCGTCGGTAGACCGGGAAGCCGCCCCCCTCCCTACCCTCCCCCTGCGAGCAGGGGGAGGGAGTAATCCTCGGGATCGTCATGGCCCTCACGCCGCGACCCGGGCCAACGCCGATTCGAGCGAGAGCTCCTCGCGTTGGCCGGTGCGGCGCGCTTTCAGCTCGACCACGCCTTTCTTCAAGCCGCGCGGACCGACCACGATCTGCCACGGCAGCCCGATCAGATCCATGGTCGCGAACTTGGCGCCGGGGCTTTCATCGACGTCGTCCAAGAGCACCTCGGTGCCACCGGCCCGGAGCTTGCGGTAGATCTCGTTGCAGGTCGCCTCGCAGTCGCGCTCGCCCACTTTGAGGTTGACGATCCCGACCTTGAACGGCGCGACCGCGGCCGGCCACACGATGCCGTTGGGGTCGTGGTTGGCTTCGATGATGGCGCCGACCAGGCGCGAAACGCCGATCCCGTAGGAGCCCATCTCGACCGCGACCGCCTCGCCGTTGGCGCCGGCGACGGTCGCCTTCATCGCCTCCGAGTACTTCTTGCCGAAATAGAAGATGTGCCCGACCTCGATCCCGCGCGCGGTGACGCGGCGGTCGTCGGGGAGCCGCGCGAACGCGGCCGGATCGTGCTTCTCCGAGGTCGCCGCGTAGTGCTGGGTCCAGCGCTTGACGTAGGGTTCGAGGTCGGAATCGAAATCGATGGTATCGCGCAGGACGTCGAAGTCGACCAGCGCCTTGTCGCAGTAGACCTCGGTCTCGCCGGTCTCGGCCAGGATGATGAATTCGTGGCTCAAATCGCCGCCGATCGGCCCGGATTCGGCCTGCATCGGGATCGCCTTCAGGTCCATGCGCGCGAACGTGCGCAAGTAGGCGACGAACATCTTGTTGTAGGCGCGCTTGGCGCCGGCGTAGTCGAGATCGAACGAGTAGCTGTCCTTCATCAGGAACTCGCGTCCGCGCATGACGCCGAAGCGCGGCCGGATCTCGTCCCGGAACTTCCACTGGATGTGATAGAGCAGCTTAGGCAGGTCGCGGTAGCTCTTGATCGCGTCGCGGAAGATATCGGTGATCAGCTCCTCGTTGGTCGGGCCATAGAGCATCTCGCGCTCGTGGCGGTCTTTGATGCGGAGCATCTCCTTGCCGTAGACCTCGTAGCGGCCGCTTTCGCGCCAAAGCTCGGCTGGCTGAACCGTCGGCATCAGAAGCTCCTGGCAACCGGCGGCGTCCTGCTCTTCGCGAACGATCTGCTCGATCTTCTTCAAGACGCGATGGCCGAGCGGGAGCCACGTGTAGATGCCGGCCGCCGACTGCCGGACCATGCCGGCGCGCAGCATCAGCCGATGCGACACGATCTGCGATTCGGTCGGATTCTCCTTGAGGATCGGCAGAAAGTACCTGGATCGGCGCATCTCGAATTGTTCCGCGTGGAGCGGCCCGGCGCCGCTTGAAAACCGGGGCGACTTTAGGCAAACGCCCGCGGCAAGGCAAACGATGCGAAGCTCGCATCGCGACGAATGCGGACCGCGCGGCTACGCGCCGCGCCGCCAGCGTGCGAGTGCCAAGACGGCGCCGCCGGCGACCAGGCCCCAGAACGCGCCACCGATCCCGAAGAAGCTGACGCCCGAAGCGGCGACCACGAAGGTGACGACCGCCGCCTCGCGGTCCGCGGCCTCGGCGGTCGCGCCGGCGATCGCGCCGCCGAACGAACCCAAGAGCGCAAGCCCGGCGACCGCCTCGATCAGATAAGGCGGCGCTGCGCCGATAAAGGCGGCGGCGGCGCCAGCGCCCAAACCGACCACGACATAAGCGGCGCCGTTCACGACCGCAGCCCAATAGCGCCGCGTCGGGTCGGGATGGGCCTCGGGTCCGGCGCAGAGCGCGGCGGTGATTGCGGCCAAGTTCACCGCGTGCGACCCGAACGGCGCCGCGAGGCCCGTGAACAGGCCGGTGGTCGTGAACAGCGGACCCGGCGCCGGCTTGAAACCGTTGGCGCTCAGGACCGCGACGCCGGGGATGTTTTGCGACGCCATCGTCACCAGGAAGAGCGGCAGCGCGATGCCGACGATCGCCGGCAGCGTGAAGGTCGGCATGACCGCGACCGGCGCCGGTGCCACCGCCGCCGCGGTCGAAAAGCTCCCGGGTGCCATGACCGCGATGACGATCAGCGCCAGCACGACCACCGCCGGCACGGCATAGAGGCGTTTGAAGCGCGCGACCGCCGCCCATACCAGGATCAAGCTCAACCCGATCGCCGGCGATTCGGCGACCGCTTTGACCGGCGCCAGGCACAGGTTCAAGAGCACGCCGGCCAGCATCGCGTTCGCGAGCGAAGCCGGGATCGCCGCGACGGCGCGCCCGAGCGGCCGCCAAAGGCCGGCCGCGACGATCAGGACCCCGGTCACGATGAAGGCGCCGACGGCGGCGGCGAAGCCACCCTCGGGCACCGCCGAGGCGGCGAGCACGGCCGCACCCGGGGTCGACCAGGCGACGCTGATCGGCATCCGGGTCTTCAAGCTCAAAACGATTGCACCTACCCCCATCGCGATCGAGACCGCCATCAGGCCCGAGGCGGCCTCGGCCGGCGAGGCGCCGACCGCCGTCAGGCCTTGAATCACGACCGCGAAGGTCGAGGAAAAGCCGACCACGGCGGCAAGCACCCCGGCGCTCAAGGCTTGGATCGAAAAAGAGCGCATCGTTCGGGCGGGTCGCGCGGGCGGCTAGGGTTTCGCCGCCTTGAGCTTGGCGCGGCAGGCTTCGGCGATCGGACCGTTGGCGCCGTTGTCGATCGGCTGGTCGTTGAAGTAGACCCGGCCTTGCTTGAACGTGACGGCGCCGAGCGACGTCTTCGATTTCTCGAGCCCGCGCGGCGCGGTCCGCTGCAGGAACGTATAAATTTCGAGCGAGATGTCGATCGAGATTTCGTCCGGCAGCTTGATGGTGCTGCTCGACTCGAGATCGGCGGGTTTCACCGGCCGTCCATGCACTTCGACGCCGGGTTTGAAGTTGACGTCGTTGCGCGCGACATGGGCGACCAGCGCGCGGCAATCGGCATCCGAAATCACCAGCGTCTGCCCCTGCGCCGTGGCGGGCACCGTAATGTCCGCGAATGCCGCCGCCGTGAACGCTGCGAGCACCATTGTCCGGATCAATGCTTCGCGCGAGATCATCGGAATAAACCTATGAAAAATATGGCGATTATTCGTCATTTTTTTCGCGCCCAGGAACCGATTTTTAATGACGGGATCGAAGCCCGAGGGTACAGTCGCACCATTCGATTAAGAAAAACACCCAAGTTCAGGGACGGACAACAGCGAGGCCCCTCCGGGGCCTCGTTTTTTTGTTGCGATCGTTTCTAACGAATGTTCTTCTAAGTAATTGAATTATTTATATAAAAAATCCTCGATCCAGCCCGTTCGCGCGATCAGATAGCCGATCAGCCATATGACCGCCGATATCGCGGTGGTGACCGCCGCCTTGAGCAACAACCGCGGTCGCGCCGGCGCCCCCGGTTCATTGCTGGGATCGGGCGCTTCGGCGCGGCGGACGCCGAACATCGGCAGCACCGCGAACAGCACCATCCACCACACCAGGAAGTAGGTCGCGAGCGCGGTCGCCCAAAACACGGCTAGGACCGAGAATCAGCGATAGACGCGCGCCCCGCCCCCCTCCCCGCACTCCCCCTGCGAGCAGGGGGAGGAGGCGAGCGGAGCGAGCCCGAGGGGGTGTCGCAGTGCATCGAGGACAGGGTCGGCAACGGCCTAGACCTGCTCAAGCTCGATCAGGGCGCCCGAGAAGTCCTTGGGGTGGAGAAACAGCACCGGCTTTCCGTGCGCGCCGGTCTTGGGCTCGCCATCGCCCAGGACGCGCGCGCCGGCCCGCTGCAGCCGGTCGCGCGCAGCGCGGATGTCGGCCACCTCGTAGCAAACGTGGTGGATGCCCCCGCTCGCATTCTTCTCGAAAAAGCCGGCGATCGGTGACGCCGCCCCCAGGGGGTGCAGGAGCTCGATCTTGGTGTTGGCGAGCTCGACGAACACGACCGTGACGCCGTGATCCGGCAACGGTTGCGGCGCCGAGACCTTGGCGCCCAGGGTCGCGCGGTACTGCTCCGCCGCTTTCGCCAAGTCGGGAACGGCGATGGCGACGTGGTTCAGTCGACCGATCATTTGCTCCTCGCGTGATGCTCGCGTGCGGCCGCCCGGACCGCCTCGCCCAATCTTACGATCTCGACCCGAATGGTCGGGCGCTTGCCGGTGTGCTCCTTGAGCCGCTGGCGCAGCGCCCGGCGCACCGCCTCCTCGAGGCGGTCGTCGTCGCGCCGGGTCAGCGCCGGCAGCCGCGCCACATCCTCGCCGAGCGCGAGACCGAGTTTGGCCTCGCCTCCGACCCCGCTCAAGTCCTCATCGACGATGCCGGCCATGGCGATCCGCGGCGCTGCCGCCAGCTCGCCCTGGCGCGTCAGCACCAGCGTCGCGACGATATGGCCGGCGACCGCCATCCGGCGGCGCTCGCGTAACACCTCGCTCTCGGCCGGGAGCAGCCGGTCGCCATCGAGAACCAGGCGCCCGACCGGAACGTAGTCGACGACCTGGGCGCCGTCGGCGCTCAGGCGAACGACCGTGCCGTTCGCCGGCGCCAGCGCTTTCGCCACCTGGAGGCTGAGCGCGAACTTGGCGTGCTCGGCCAAATGCCGGGCCTCGCCATGGACCGGGATCGAGATACGCGGACGGATCCAGCCATACATGTCGGCGAGTTCGTCGCGGGCCGGATGGCCGGAGACGTGGACGAAGTGATCCCTCTCGCCGATCACTTCAACCCCTTTCGCGATCAAGCGGTTCTGGACGGCGGCGATCGGCCGCTCGTTGCCGGGGATCACCTTGGACGAAAAGATCGCGGTATCGCCCTCTTCGAGCACGACGTGGGGGTGGGCCTCGCCGGCGATCCGCGCCATCGCCGCCATCGGCTCGCCCTGGCAGCCGGTGCAGATGAACAGCACCTTGTCGGGCGGGAGGTAGGCGGCTTCATCGTCGCTCAGGAACCGCGGCGCGTCCTGGAGGTAACCGGTTTCGCGCGCCGCCGTGACCGTGCGCCACAGCGAGCGGCCGACCAGCGCGGTTTCGCGGCCGAGCGCGCGGGCGATGCGGGCGACGGTCTGGACGCGCGCCAAATGCGAGGCAAAGGTCGCGACCGCGACGCGACCGCGGCGGGCGGCGATCAGATCCTCGAGGCTCGCCGCGACCGCGGCCTCGGAGCCCGAGCGGCCGCGCTCGAAGACGTTGGTCGAGTCGCACACCAGGGCCAATACGCCCTCGCGGCCGAACGCCGCGAAGCTCTCGCGGTTGGTGGCTTCGCCCAGGAGCGGATCGGGGTCGAGCTTCCAGTCGCCGGAATGGAGGATGTTGCCGGCGGGGGTGCGGATCGCGAGCGCGTTGCTCTCGGGGATCGAATGGGTGATCGAGAGGAATTGGACGTCGAACGGACCGACCTGCACCCTGCCGCCGAGCGGCACCTCGATCAGCCGGACGCGGTGGCCCCACTCGACTTCGACGAGCTTGGCGCGGAGGATCGCGGCCGTGAACGGGGTCGCGTAGATCGGACATTCGAGCTGCGGCCACAGATACGGCACCGCGCCCAAGTGATCTTCGTGCGCGTGGGTGAGGATCAGCCCCGACAGGCGCTGACGCCGCTCGACGATGAAAGCGGGGTCGGGCATCACCACGTCGATCCCCGGGTCCGAGGCATCGGCAAACGTGATGCCGAGATCGACCATCAGCCACGCCCCGGCATAGTGGTAGAGGTTCAAGTTCATGCCGATCTCGCCCGAACCGCCGAGCGGGACGAACAGCAATTCCTCGTGCTCGGACGCGCGGACCTTCATCGCGTGATGCGTGCCCGCTTCCAGATTTCGACGATGCCGGCGAGGGTCAGATCGGGGTCGACGCGGTCGATCGCGTCGGTGCCGCCAGCGAACAGCGGCGCCAGGCCGCCGGTCGCTACCACCTTCATGCCGGCGGCACCGGTCTCGACTTTGACGCGGGCGACCAGGCCCTCGATCATGCTGATGTAGCCCCAATAGATTCCCGATTGCATCGCCGAGACGGTGCCGCCGCCGACCACGCGCGGCGGCCGCACCACCGCGATCCGCGGCAGTTGAGCCGAGACCGCGTGCAACGCTTCGAGCGAGAGGTTGATCCCCGGGGCGATGATGCCGCCCTTGTAGGAGCCGCGCTCATCGATGACGTCGAAGGTGGTGCCGGTGCCGAAATCGATCACGATCGCCGGGCCGCCATAAAGTTTGTGGACGCCGACGGCGTTGGCAAGCCGATCGGCTCCGACCGTATGCGGTTCGTCCATGATGATGTCGATACCGAGGTCGAGGTGGCGGCTGACCAGGAGCGGCGCCACCTTGAAGTACTTCTTGCAGAGCTGCTCGAGATCGAACACCGCTTGCGGCACCACCGAGCAGATCGCGGCATCGGTGACATCGGCAGCGTCGAGGCCGCTCATGCCCATCAAGGCCATCAGCCAGACCGCGTGCTCGTCGGCGGTGCGCGGCTGCTTGGTGGTGGCGCGCCATTGGCCGCGCTTGGCATCGCCCTGATAGACGGCGAAGACGATGTTGGTGTTGCCGGCGTCGATCGCGAGGAGCATGGCCTCTTAACGCCCCTCTCTCTTCGATGCCCCCTCGCCCGCGCCGCGGTGGAGGGGGTGTTTTCCGTAGGCGATCCCTTCTTTCTCCCTGCTCGCAGGGAGCAGCGGCTTTTTCCCGCTGCATGGTGTATCGCGCATCGTCGATGCTCGGGACTAAGCGGCCGGGGTGCGCGCCGGCCCGAAATGCACATCGCCGGCGCTGATCGTGCGCGCGGTGCCGCCCGCCTCGAGCACCAGAGCCCCGCTCGGATCGATGGTGGCGAAGCGGCCGGTGAGCCTCTCGCCGGGGAGCTCGACCGCGATGTCCCCGCCCAGGCCGGCGGCGCGTTCGAGCCAGGCGGCTCGGGTCGCAGCGAAGCCGCGGTGCTGCCACTCCTCGTGCCGGGCGAGGAAGCACGCCGCGAGCCAGATCAGGAACGCGTCGGGGTCGATGGTGCCGGCACCGGCGGCGGCCAGATCGGTCGCCGGAAAGGCGACGCCGTCCGGGTGCGCGATCAGATTGACGCCGATTCCGACGATGACGAAATCAACCGCGCTCCCCTTGGGTTCGGCCTCGAGCAGGATGCCGGCCGCTTTCTTGGCCCCGATCAGAACGTCATTCGGCCACTTGCAGCGGACCGGCTGGCTCGGGCCGACATAAGCCGCGATCGCGTCGGCGACCGCGACCGCGGTCACGAACGAGAGCTCGGCCGCCTTGGCCGGCGGGCACGCCGGACGCAGCACCAGCGACGCGAACAGATTGCCCTCGGCCGACTGCCAGACGCGCTGGTGGCGGCCGCGGCCGGCGGTTTGGCGGCGCGCCGTCACCAGGAGGCCGGCCGGCGCGCCGGCCTTGGCCCGGCGCTTGGCCTCGTCGCTGGTGCTGTCGATCGTCGCCAGCGCGACCCAGTCGAAGAAAGGCGGAAGCCGCTTGGCCGCGGCTGCGCTCATGGAAGGAGCGCGAGCGCGGCGGTCTGCGCCGCCGCCACCAGCGGCGCCGGATAGAACACGTAGAACAGCGTGAACGCGCCGGTAACGCCCAGCACGACCGTCATTTCGCCGCCGATCGGCTGGACGAACGGCTCGGCCGGCGCATCGAAATACATGATCTTGACGATACGAAGGTAGTAGTAAGCGCCGACCACGCTCGCCAGCACGCCGATGATGGCGAGCGCGTAGAGCCCGGCGTTCACGGCGGCGACGAAGATGTAGAACTTGGCGAAAAACCCGGCGAGCGGCGGGATACCGGCCAGCGAGAACAGGAACAGCGCGAAGAACGCCGCCCGCACCGGGTGGTTGCGCGACAACCCGGCGAGGTCGGCGATCGATTCGACCATGCCGCCCTTCTGGCGCATGCAGAGGATGCACGCGAAGGTGCCGACGTTCATCGCCACGTAGATCGCGAGATAAACGAGGACGCCGCGCACGCCTTCGGGCGTGCCGGCGGCGAGCCCGATCAGCGCGTAACCCATGTGGCCGATCGAGCTATAGGCCATCAGGCGCTTGATGTTGGTCTGATGGATGGCGGCGAAGGCGCCCAAGAGCATCGAAGCGACCGAGATCAAGACGATCACCTGCTGCCACTGCCCGGTCATTTCGGCGAACGGCGCGATGATGGCGCGCAGAAAGAGCGCCATCGCCGCGACCTTGGGCGCGACCGCGAAGAACGCGGTGACCGGGGTCGGCGCGCCCTCGTAGACGTCGGGCGTCCACATGTGGAAGGGCACCGCCGACACCTTGAACGCCAAGCCGGCGATCAGGAAAATCAGGCCGATCAGGAGCCCGAGCGAGGGCTGGGCGCCGCGCTTGGTGAAGATGTCGGTTAAGGCGTCGAAGCTGGTGGTGCCCGTAAAGCCGTAGATGAGCGAACAGCCGTAGAGCAAGAGGCCCGAGGACAGCGCGCCCAAGACGAAATATTTGAGACCGGCCTCGGTCGAGCGGAGCGAATCGCGCCGGAGCGCCGCGACCACGTAAAGCGCGAGGCTCTGCAGCTCGAGGCCGACATAGAGCGAGATCAGGTTGTTGGCCGAGACCATCATCATCATCCCGAGCGTCGCGAACAGGATGAGGATCGGATACTCGAAACGGTCCATCGCCTCGCGCTCGATATACGCGACCGACATCACCAGCGCGAAGCCCGACCCGACCAGAATCAGGACTTTGGCGAACAGCGCGAACGGATCGGCGACGAACATGCCCCGCAGCACGATCACGCTGCGCTCGGGCTCCTGTACCAAGATCGCCAACGCCCCGGCCAGCGCCAGAATCGCGACCCGCACCAGGCTACGGGTCGAGCGATCGCCCCGGAACACGCCGACCATCAGCAGCACGATCGCCGCCGCCACCACCGTCAGCTCCGGGAACAGCGGGACGATATCTTCGTAGAGAAACGTCTGCATGGCCGGACCTTACGGGATCGCCAGCGCGACCCGCGTCTGGGCGAGCGCCGCTTGATGCTGCTGCAAGAGATTTTCGACCGACGCGTGCATGACGTTCAGCAACGGATCGGGATAGAACCCGAACAGGATCACGGTCGCGACCAGCGGCGCAAAAATCGCGATCTCGCGCGGGCTCAAGTCCGTCATCGTCTTCAAGTCGGGCTTGGTGAGCTGCCCGAACACGACCCGGCGGTAGAGCCAGAGCGAATAGGCCGCGCCCAGGATGATACCGGTGGTCGCCAACAAGGCGACCCAGCTCGAGACCTGGAACGCGCCGACCAGGCTCAAGAACTCGCCGACGAAGCCCGAGGTGCCGGGCAAACCGACGTTCGCGAGCGTGAACACCATGAACACGAACGCGTAGATCGGCATGCGATGCACGAGCCCGCCGTAGCGCGCGATCTCGCGCGTGTGCAGGCGGTCGTAAACGACGCCAACCGAGAGAAACAGCGCACCCGAGATCAGCCCGTGCGAGAGCATCTGGAACAGGCCGCCTTCGATCCCCTGCTGGGTGAAGGTGAAGGCGCCCATGGTCACGAAACCCATGTGCGCGACCGAGGCATAGGCGATCAGCTTCTTCATGTCCTCTTGCATCAACGCCACCAGCGACGTGTAGACGATGGCGATGATCGAGAACGCGAACACCCACGGCGCGAACTCGACGCTGGCGTCGGGCAGCATCGGGATCGAGAACCGGATCAGGCCGTATCCGCCCATTTTCAGCAGCACGCCGGCGAGAATGACCGAGCCGGCGGTCGGCGCTTCGACGTGGGCGTCGGGGAGCCAGGTGTGAACCGGCCACATCGGCACCTTGACCGCGAACGACGCCATGAAGGCGAGCCACAGCCACCGCTGAACCTCGGGATCGAGTCCGGCCTTCATCAGAGTCGGGATGTCGGTAGTGCCGGTCTGGAGGTAGAGGTAGATCAGCGCGACCAGGAGCAGGACCGAGCCGATCAGGGTGTAGAGGAAGAACTTGAAGGTCGAGTAGATCCGGCGCGCCCCGCCCCACACGCCGATGATCAGAAACATCGGGATCAGGCCGCCCTCGAAGAACACGTAGAACACCACGAAGTCGAGCGCGCAGAACACGCCGACCATCATCGTTTCCATGACCAGGAACGCGATCATGTATTCGCGCACCCGGGTCTCGATCGCCTCCCAGCTGGCGAGGATGCAGATCGGCATCAGGAACGTGGTCAGGATGACGAACAGCATCGAAATGCCGTCGACGCCCATGTGGTAGTTGACGCCCTCGGCGATCCACGGCGCCTTTTCGACGAACTGGAATTCGGGCGTGGTCGGGTCGAAGTTGATCCACAGCAGGAGCGAGATCGCGAACGTCGCGACCGTGGTCCACAGCGCGACCCAGCGCGCGTTGCGCTCGACCACCTCCTTCTCGCCGTTGATGAGCAGCAGGAAGACGACGCCGACCAGCGGCAGGAAGGTGGTGAGCGAGAGCAGCGGCCAGCTCATGGCGCGCCCCCGCCGGTCCGGGTGAAGAGCCAGGTCACCAGCGCGGCGACGCCGATCAGCATCGCGAACGCGTAGTGGTAGAGGTAGCCGGTCTGCAGCAAGCTGGCGCGGCGCGCGAGCTGGATCACGACCTGGGCGATACCGTTGGGGCCGAACCCGTCGATGATGCGGCCGTCGCCCCCGTGCCACAGCGCGCGGCCCAGGAACTTGGCCGGGCGTACGAAGATCGCGTCGTAAAGCTCGTCGAAGTACCACTTGTTGAGCAGGAACTGGTAGAGGTCGGCGTGGGTCTTGGCGAGCGCCCCCGGCAGCTCGGTGCGGCGGATGTAGAACTGCCAGGCGAGCGCGATACCGGCCGAGGCGATCGCGATCGGCAGCAGCTTGACCCAGAGCGGCACGTGGTGCGCGGCCTCGATCACGTCGTGCCCCGGCAGCAGGAAGATCGCCTCGCGCCAGAATGCGGCGCGGCCATCGCCGACGAAGGCGTCGTAGCCGGCGACGCCGGCGAACAACGCGCCGACGGCGAGAGCCAAGAGCGGCACGGTCATGATCTTGGGCGACTCGTGGACGTGCTCGTAGACCTCGGGATTGGCGCGGGTCGGCCCGTGGAAGGTCATGAACAGGAGCCGCCACGAATAGAACGCGGTGAGCAGAGCGGCGCCGACGCCCAGGTAGAACGCGAGGTAACCGACCTCGGTGCTGGCCGCGAACGCGCTCTCGATGATTAGATCCTTCGAGTAGTAGCCGGCAAAGAACGGAATCCCGGCGAGCGCGAGCGATCCCACCCACATTACCGCGTAGGTCACCGGCATCTTGCGCCATACCCCGCCCATCCGGCGCATGTCCTGCTCGTCGGAGAAGCCGTGGATCACCGAGCCCGAGCCCAGGAACAGAAGCGCCTTGAAGAAGGCGTGGGTGAAGAGGTGAAAGATCGCAACCGCATAAGCGCCGACGCCGCAGGCGAAGAACATGTAGCCGAGCTGGCTGCAGGTCGAGTAGGCGATGACGCGTTTGATGTCATTCTGGACGAGGCCGACGGTGGCAGCGAAGAACGCGGTGAACGCGCCGATCACGGTGACGATCGCCAAGGTCGTCGGCGCGTACTCGAACAACGGCGAGCAGCGCGCCACCAGGAAAACGCCGGCCGTGACCATGGTGGCGGCGTGGATCAGGGCCGAGACCGGAGTCGGGCCTTCCATCGCGTCCGGGAGCCAGGTGTGGAGCGGCACCTGCGCCGACTTGCCCATCGCGCCGATGAACAGCAGGAGCGTCGTCACGGTCAGGATGTCGTACTCGGCGCCGAGGAACTCGAAGGTCTTGCCGGCGACGGCCGGGGCGCCGGCGAATACGGTGTCGAAGTTGACCGAGTTGAAGGTGAAGAACATCGCCATGATGCCGAGCGCGAAGCCGAAATCGCCGACGCGGTTGACGACGAAAGCCTTGATCGCGGCGGCATTGGCGCTCGGGCGGTCGTACCAGAACCCGATCAAGAAGTACGAGCACAGCCCGACCCCCTCCCACCCGAAATAGAGCTGGAGGAAATTGTCGGCCGTCACCAGCACCAGCATGGCGAAAGTGAAGAGCGAGAGGTAGGCGAAAAACCGCGGGATATGCGGGTCGTGCGCCATGTAGCCGATCGAGTACCAGTGGATGATCGACGAGATCACCGAGACCGTGAACAGCATGACCGCGGTCAACGTGTCGATCCGGAGCGTCCACGAGACGTCGAAATCGCCCGACACGATCCAGGTGAACAACACGATCTGCTGCTTGTCGGGGCCGATCACCGCGGTCTCGTAGAGGCCCCAGGTCGCGAGCACGCCCGACAGCGTGAGCGCGAGACAGGTGACGAGTTGAGAGGCGCGCACGCCGAGCAAGCGGCCGAACAGGCCGGCGGCGATCGCGCCCACAAGCGGCAGGAAGACGATGGCCGCGTAAAACATCGCGCGGATCAGCCCTTCATCAGGTTGACGTCCTCAACCGCGATGGTGCCGCGGTTGCGGAAATAGACGACCAGGATGGCGAGTCCGATCGCGGCTTCGGCCGCGGCCACGGTCAGGATGAACATCGCGAACACCTGACCGACCAGGTCGTTCAAGAATGCCGAGAACGCGACCAGGTTGATGTTGACCGCGAGCAAGATGAGCTCAATCGACATCAGGATCACGATCACGTTCTTGCGGTTGATGAAAATCCCGAACACGCCGATCGTGAACAGGATCGCCGCGACCGTCAGATAGTGGCCGAGTCCGACTGCCATCTCACGCCCCCTGCCCCGGCAGCACTTTCTTGATCTCGATCGCATCCTCGCGCCGGCGGTGGGTTTGGGCGTAGGCCGACTGACGCCGGACACCTTCGCGCGAACGCAGCGTCAACACGATCGCGCCGACCATCGCCACCAACAACACGAGACCGGCGGCTTGGAACAGATAGACGTAGTCGGTGTAGAGGATCTGGCCGAGCGCATGGGTGTTGGTGACGTTGGCCGGCGGCGGCGCTTCGGCGAATACTTTGGCTTCGGGCACGATCACCCAGGTGCCGAGCACGAACACGAGCTCGATCAAGAGGACGATGCCGATCGCGACTCCGACCGGCATGTACTGTAGGAATCCTTGCCTGAGCTCGACGAAGTTGATGTCGAGCATCATGACGACGAACAGGAACAAGACCGCGACCGCCCCGACATAGACGATCACCAGGATCATCGCCAGGAACTCGGCGCCCAGCAGCACGAACAATCCGGCGGCGTTGAAGAAGGTCAGGATCAGGAACAGCACCGAGTGAACCGGGTTGCGCGCGGCCACCACCATGAACGCCGAGGCGATCGCGACCAGCGAGAACAGATAGAACGCAATCTCGGCGATGATCATGGACGCGCGACCCGCACCGCCGTCAGGCGCGGCCGCGAGCCGCGCATCCACGCCCGAGCCGGCGCCGGCGACGCCGTGGAGGACCGGGACCCGGCCTCCCGCCGGCCTGGCCTCGACGAAAACGAATCGAAGTCCGCACGCATCATCGTCACCGATACGGCGCGTCGGCGGTCAGGTTGGCCGCGATCTCGCGCTCCCAGCGGTCGCCGTTCTGGAGCAGCTTGTCCTTGTTGTAAAGCAGCTCGGCGCGGGTCTCGGCGGCATATTCGAAGTTCGGGCCTTCGACGATGGCGTCGACCGGGCACGCCTCCTGGCAGAAGCCGCAATAGATGCACTTCACCATGTCGATGTCGTAGCGGGTGGTGCGGCGGCTGCCGTCGGCGCGGGGCTCCGCCTCGATCGTGATCGCCTGGGCCGGGCAAATCGCTTCGCAGAGCTTGCAGGCGATGCAGCGCTCCTCGCCGTTGGGGTAGCGCCGGAGCACATGCTCGCCGCGGAAACGTGGGCTCAACGGCCCCTTCTCGAACGGATAGTTGAGCGTCGGCTTCTTCCGGAACATGTAGCGGAAGGTAAGGCTCATGCCGACCAGGATCTCCGAGAGGAACATGGTGCGGGCGGCGCGATCGAGGAAAGCCATGGTCAGCTCCGTTGCCTCACGCCTTGCTTGGATACCAGCCGAACGCGACGATCGCGCCGGCGGTCAGAACCACCCACAACAACGAGAGCGGCAGGAAGAACTTCCAGCCGATCCGCATCAGCTGATCGTAGCGGTAGCGCGGTAGCGTCGCGCGTACCCACACGAACACGAACAGCAGGAGCGCGATCTTGATCGCGAACCAGACGAAGCCCGGAATCCAGTTGAACGGCGCGATATCGAGCGGCGGCAGCCAGCCGCCGAGGAACAGGATCGCGGTGAAGGCGCTCATCAGGATCATGTTGGCGTATTCGCCCAGCATGAACAGCGCGAACGCGAACGCCGAGTACTCGATCTGGTAGCCGGCGACCAGCTCGGATTCGGCCTCGGGCAGGTCGAACGGATGGCGGTTGGTCTCGGCTAGCGTCGATATGAAGAAGATCACGAACATCGGAAACAGCGGGATCGCGAACCAAAGATCGCGCTGGGCCTCGACGATCTTCGACATGTTGAGCGAGCCGACGCAGAGCAGCACGGTGATGATGATGAAGCCCATCGAGACTTCGTAGCTCACCATCTGCGCCGAGGAACGGAGCGCGCCCAAGAACGCGTAACGCGAGTTCGACGCCCACCCGGCCATGATGATGCCATAGACGCCGAGCGAGGAGATCGCGAACAGATAGAGCACGCCGACGTTGATGTCGGAGAGCACGACGCCGGCGCTCACTGGGATCACCGCCCACGCGATCATGGCGAGCACGAACGTCAGCATCGGCGCGATCAGGAACACGACTTTGTTGGCGCCGGCCGGGATCACCGTCTCCTTGACCAGGAACTTGAGGCCGTCGGCGAAGGGCTGCAGCAAGCCGAACGCACCGACCACATTGGGTCCGCGTCTCAGCATCATCGCCGCCATGACCTTGCGCTCGAACAGCGTCACATAGGCGACTGCGATCAAGAGCGGCACGATCAGCGCAACACACTGCGCGACGATGACGATCCCGGGCCACAGGTAGCCGTCCCAGAAGCTAACCATGGGTGCCGGTCGCTCCCCTGGCGTGGGACCGCGCCGCGCTGCACGCGGCCATGGTCGTCGATGCGCGGCAGATCGGGTTGGTCATGAAGTAGTCGCCGACGGGGCTCGCGAACGCATGCGGCTCGGTCGCGCCGTCGGCGCCGAACGCCGCCCCCCAGGCAGCGCGCTCGACCTGATCGATGCGGCCCAACGTGGGCGTCGCCTGGATCATCTGGCGGCGCAACGCGGGCAGACTGTCGAACGGCAGCATCCGCCCGAGCCCCTGCCCCGCCAACACATCCGAGAGTGCCCGCAGGATCGTCCAATCTTCGCGCGCATCGCCCGGCGGGAATACGGCGCGGATCGCGCTCTGGGCGCGGCCTTCGGTGTTGACGTAGGTGCCGTCCTTCTCGGTATAGGCAGCGCCGGGCAGGACGACGTCGGCGCGATTGGCGCCGGCATCGCCGTGATGGCCCTGGTAGACGACGAAGGTGCGGCCGAGCGCCTTCATGTCGATTTCATCGGCCCCGAGCAGGAAAAGAACATCGAGCGCGCCGCGGCCGGCGGCGGCGATGATGCCGGTGGTATCGAGCCCGCCGGGGCCCGGCACGAACCCGAGATCGAGCCCGGCGACGCGCGCGGCCGCGGTGTGAAGCACGTTGAAGCCGTTCCAGCCGTCTTTGACGAGGCCCGCGCTCTCGGCGATCCGACGCGCGAGCCCCAGCACCTGTGCACCGTCGTTGCGGGCGAGCGCGCCCTGCCCGAGGATCAGCATCGGCTTGGCGGCCGCCGCGAGTGTCGCCGCGAACGAATGCCGCCCGTCAGCGATTTCGCGGAGCGTGTCGGGGCCGGCGCCCAAATGTTCGTAACGGTACGACAGGTCGGCGTGGGGCCCGATCAGGCCGATCTTGAGGCCGCCCTTCAAATAGCGCTTGCGGATGCGGGCGTTGACGAGCGCGGCCTCGAGCCGCGGGTTGCTGCCGATCAGGAGCAGCGCATCGGCCTGTTCGATGCCGGCGATCCCGGTATTGAAGAGATAACTCGCGCGCACGCCGGGATCGAGCCGGGCGCCGTCCTGCCGGCAGTCGCGGTTGGGCGAACCCAACCCGTCCATCAAGCACTTGAGCGCGAACATCGCCTCGGCATCGACGAGGTCGCCGGCGATCGCGGCGATGCGCGCTCCCGCAACGCCCTTCAAGCGCCCGGCGATCGCGGCAAAGGCCTCGCTCCAGGTCGCCGGCTGGAGCCGTCCGCCCTGGCGCACATAGGGGCGGTCGAGGCGCTGGCGCATCAAGCCATCGACGGCGGCACGGGTCTTGTCCGAAATCCACTCCTCGTTGACGTCCTCGTGGAGGCGCGGCAGGACGCGCATCACTTCGCGGCCGCGGGCGTCGATCCGGACGTTCGAGCCGACCGCATCGTGGACGTCGATGGTTTCGGTTTTCTTGAGCTCCCACGGGCGCGCCGCGAAGGCATACGGCTTGAGCGTCAGCGCGCCGACCGGGCAGATATCGACCAGGTTGCCCGAAAGCTCGGACGTAAGGGCTCGTTCGACGTAGGGCCCGATCTCCATGTGCTCGCCGCGCCCAATCGCCCCCATCTCTTCGACGCCGGCGATCTCGGTCGCGAAACGGACGCAGCGCGTGCAGTGGATGCAGCGCGTCATCACGGTCTTGACGATCGGCCCGAGGAATTTCTCTGCGACCGCGCGCTTGTTCTCGTCGAAGCGGCTCAAGCCCCGGCCATAGGCCATGGCCTGGTCCTGCAAGTCGCACTCGCCGCCCTGGTCGCAGATCGGGCAGTCGAGCGGGTGGTTGATCAGCAGGAACTCCATCACCCCTTCGCGCGCCTTCTTGACCTGCGGGGTGTTGGTCTTGATCACCATGTTGTCGGCCGCCGGCATCGCGCAGCTCGCGATCGGCTTCGGCGACTTCTCCATCTCGACCAGGCACATCCGGCAGTTGCCCGCGATCGACAGGCGCTCGTGGTAGCAGAAGCGCGGGATCTCCTTGCCGGCGGCCTCGCACGCCTGCAGTACCGTCGCGCCCGGCTCGACCGTGACTTCCTGACCGTCGACTGTGAGCTTGGGCATGAGAGACCTACTCGGCCGCCGCCGGGCGCGTGTACGCCAACTGGCGCTTCTCGATCATCGGCCGGAAGTGGCGGACGAGGCCCTGGATCGGCCACGCCGAGGCATCGCCATGGGCGCAGATGGTGTGGCCTTCGATCTGGCTCGCGACATCGAGCAGCATGTCGATTTCCGTCAACTGCGATTTGCCGGCGGCCAAGCGCTCCATGACGCGCCACATCCAGCCGGTGCCCTCGCGGCACGGCGTGCACTGGCCGCAGCTCTCATGCGCGTAGAACCGCGCCAGCCGTGCGATCTGGGCGACCAGATCGGTCGTCTTGTCCATCACGATCACGGCGGCGGTGCCGAGCCCCGACTTGACGTCGCGGAGCGCATCGAAATCCATCAACAGCGTGTCGCAGATCGACTTCGGCAGCATCGGCACCGACGAACCGCCCGGGATGATCGCGAGCAGGTTGTCCCAGCCGCCGCGGACGCCGCCGGCGTGCTTCTCGATCAGCTCCTTCAAGGGAATGCTCATCGACTCTTCGACGTTGCACGGGCGCTCGACGTGGCCCGAGATGCAATAGAGCTTGGTGCCGGTGTTGTTGGGTCGCCCGAAGCCCGCGAACCACGCCGAGCCGCGGCGGAGAATGGTCGGGATGACCGCGATGGTCTCGACGTTGTTGACCGTGGTCGGGCGTCCATAAAGGCCGACCGCCGCCGGGAACGGCGGTTTCAGGCGCGGCTGCGCTTTCTTGCCTTCGAGGCTTTCGATCAAGCCGGTCTCTTCGCCGGCGATGTAGGCACCGGCGCCACGATGGACGTAGACGTCGTGGTCGTAGCCGGAACCGCACGCGTTCCTGCCGATCAAGCCGGCGGCATAAGCCTCGGCGATCGCCGCTTCGAGCGTCTCGGCTTCGCGGTAGAACTCGCCGCGGATGTAGATATAGGTCGCGGTCGCGCCTATGGCAGAACCGGCGATCAGGCAGCCCTCGATCAGCTTGTGTGGCTCGTGGCGCATGATCTCGCGGTCCTTGCAGGTCCCGGGCTCGCTCTCGTCGGCGTTGACCACCAGGAACGACGGTTTGCCGTCCGACTGCTTGGGCATGAACGACATCTTGAGGCCGGTCGGGAAGCCGGCGCCGCCACGGCCGCGCAGACCCGACTTCTTGACCTCATCGATGACCGCGTCGCGCCCTTTGAGGATCAGGTCCTTGGTGCCGTCCCAGTCGCCGCGCGCGCGGGCGCCGGCGAGGCCCCAGTCCTTGAGCCCGTAGAGATTGGTGAAAACGCGGTCCTTGTCAGCGAGCATCGATCACGTCGTTTGATCTTTGAGGGTGGTGGGGCCGCCTTTGGGTGCCGATTTCTGGCGGTCGATCTGCGGGCCGGCCTTGGGCCACTCACCGCGCTTGAGCGCATCGATCAGCCGGCCGGCGGCGGCGCCATCGACGTCTTCGAAATAGTCGTCGCCCACCTGCACGACCGGCGCGTTGACGCAGGCGCCCAGGCACTCGACCTCGCCCAGCGTGAATTGTCCGTCGGCGGTGGTTTCGCCCAATTTGACGCCGAGCTTCTGCTCGCACGCCGTCAAGACGTCGAGCGCGCCGCGGAGCTGGCAGGGGGTCGTGGTGCAGACGCGGACGTGGTGCTTGCCGATCGGCTTCAGGTTGAACATCGAGTAGAACGTCGCGACCTCGTAGACGCGAATCGGCGCCATGCCGAGGTAGGTCGCGACGTAGTCGAGGGCGGCGTGCGGCAGCCAGCCGCCCGACTGGCGCTGCGCCAGATCGAGCAGCGCCAAGACCGCGCTCGCCTGCTTGCCGGCTGGGTACTTGGCGATCGCCTTCTCGGCCTTGGCTTTGTTTTCGGCCGAGAACGCGAACGTGGCGGGACCAGTGCGGAGCGTCGTCGTCATCGGTCGATCTCGCCGAACACGATGTCTTGGCTGCCGATCACCGCGACGGTGTCGGCCAGCAAGTGGCCGCGAGTCATGAAGTCGAGCGACTGCAGGTGCGCGTAGCCGGGCGCGCGAATCTTGCACTTGTAGGGCATGTTCGTGCCGTCGGCGATCAGGTAGACGCCGAACTCGCCCTTGGGCGCTTCGACCGCGGCGTAGGTTTCGCCGGCGGGCACGTGATAGCCCTCGGTGTAGAGCTTGAAGTGATGGATCAGCGCTTCCATCGACTCCTTCATCTCACCGCGTCGCGGCGGCACATATTTGCGGTCCTCGGTCATGACCGGCCCGCGCGGCATCGTGTCGAGGCACTGGCGGATGAGGCGCACCGACTGGCGCATCTCTTCGATCCGGCACAGGTAGCGGTCGTAGCAATCGCCGTTCTTGCCGACCGGGATATCGAAGTCGAGCTCGCTGTAGACTTCGTAGGGCTGCGCTTTGCGCAAGTCCCAGGCGAAGCCCGAGCCCCTGAGCATCACGCCGGTAAAGCCCCAGTCGAGCGCATCCTTGGCCGCGACCACGCCGATATCGACGTTGCGCTGCTTGAAGATGCGATTTTCGGTCAGGACCGTCTCGATGTCGTCGACGATCTTGAGAAAGCTGTCGCAAAACGTCCGGATGTCGTCGGCGAGGCCCTCGGGCATGTCCTGGTGGACGCCGCCGGCGCGATAGAACGCGGCATGAAGCCGGGCGCCCGAAACGCGCTCGTAGAACACCATCAGCTTCTCGCGCTCCTCGAACCCCCACAGCGCCGGCGTCATCGCGCCGACGTCCATCGCCTGGGTGGTGATGTTGAGGAGGTGATTCAGGAGCCGGCCGATTTCATCCCACAACACCCGCATGAACTGTGCGCGCCGCGGCACCGCGATCCCGGCCAACTTCTCGATGGCGAGACAGAACGCATGCTCTTGGTTCATCGGCGCGACGTAATCGAGCCGGTCGAAATATGGGATCGCCTGCAAGTAGGTCTTGTGCTCGATCAGCTTCTCGGTGCCGCGGTGCAGGAGACCGATGTGGGGATCGGCGCGCTCGACCACCTCGCCATCGAGCTCGAGCACGAGCCGAAGCACCCCATGCGCCGCCGGATGCTGCGGCCCGAAGTTGAGGGCGAGATTCTTGATCTCGGTTTCGGCCATGGCTATTTCGGCGGCGCCTTCGCCTTTTCGTCGCCCGGCAGGACGTAGGCGGCGCCCTCCCACGGGCTCATGAAGTCGAAGCGGCGGAATTCCTGGGTGAGTTTGACCGGCTGGTAGACGACGCGCTTATCCGCGTCGTCGTAGCGGACCTCGACGTAGCCGGTGAGCGGGAAGTCCTTGCGCAGCGGATGACCTTCGAACCCGTAGTCGGTCAAAAGGCGCCTGAGATCGGGGTGCCCGGAAAACATGATCCCGTACATGTCCCAGGTCTCGCGCTCGTACCAGCCGGCCGCGCTGAACACCGAGGTCACCGACGGCACCGCGGTATCGGGCTCGACCGGCACCTTGACGCGGATGCGCTGGTTATGGACCACGCTCAGGAGGTGGTAGACGACGTCGAAGCGCGGGTTGCGGCCCGGCCAATCGACGGCCGTGATATCGAGCAGGAGCTTGAACTGGCACGCGGCGTCGTCGCGCAGGAACCGCAGCAACTTGACGATCCCGCGGGCGGTGCTGGTGACCGCGAGCTCGCCGAGTGCGATCTCGACCGATACCGTTTCGCCCGGGCAACCGGCGCGCACGTAGTCGCTGAGTTCGGAAAGCGCTCGCTCTTTTTCCATGCGGTGGGGGTCGCCGTTCAGCGATCGATCGTGCCGGTGCGGCGGATTTTTTTCTGGAGCAGGAGAATGCCGTAGACCAACGCCTCGGCCGAGGGCGGGCAGCCGGGCACGTAGACGTCGACCGGAACGATGCGATCGCAGCCGCGTACGACCGAATAGGAATAGTGGTAGTAGCCGCCGCCGTTGGCGCAGCTTCCCATCGAAATCACGTAGCGCGGCTCGGCCATTTGATCGTAAACCTTGCGCAGCGCCGGCGCCATTTTGTTGGTGAGCGTTCCGGCAACGATCATGACGTCGGACTGGCGCGGGCTGCCGCGGAAGACCACGCCGAACCGCTCCATGTCGTAGCGCGGCATGAAGGCATGCATCATCTCGACCGCGCAGCAAGCCAAGCCGAACGTCATCGGCCACAACGACCCGGTGCGCCCCCAATTGACGAGGTCGTCGAGTTTGGCCACGAGATAGCCTTTGTCGGCTAGCTCATCGGCCGCCACCTTGAGGGCGACATCGCGGACCGGTGCCAGCGCCGCCTCAGTCATGGATCAATCCCATTCGAGGGCGCCCTTCTTCCACTCGTAGACGTAGCCGACGGTGAGCACGCCCAAGAACACCATCATCGACCAGAACCCGAACAGGCCGACCTCGCCCAACGAAATCGCCCATGGGAACAGGAACGCGACCTCGAGATCGAAAATGATGAACAGGATTGCGACCAGGTAGAAGCGGACATCGAACGGCCGGCGGGCATCGCCGAACGCCTCGAACCCGCATTCGTAGGGCGAGTTCTTCTCGCTGTCGGGGCGCTGGCGGGCGATTACGTACGAAGCGCCCAGCATGACGCTCACCATGACGACCGCGATCCCGAGAAAGATCAGGATCGGCAGGTACTCGGCCAGCATCGTAGACATCGGATCGCTTCCGCCTTGGGCGACGCGTCAACCGCGCGTGGCGGTCGGATTATAGAGCCGGCCCCGCGCGAACAGGAGGGTGCTTTTTCTCGGTATCCCAAGCATTTATGTCTCGGTTTTCAAGGGCGGGATGGGGTCTGCCCCCAGAGGCTGGGCGGGGTTGCGCCTGCGGATCCGTGGCGGGAGTGACGGGACTCGAACCCGCGGCCTCCGGCGTGACAGGCCGGCGCTCTAACCAACTGAGCTACACCCCCAAAACGGAACAATTCGCGACCAAGCCGTCGAGGTCGGCCCCGTTTACCGGTCCCCCTCGTGGGTGTCAAGCAAGCCCCCGCCGCCGCGCGCTAACGCACGGCCGCGCGCGTCCGCCGCCAGCGCAGTTCACTCGTCTGGACGCCGCGCCGCGTCGTCTGCGGCAGCGTCGTGAGGCTCAGTTCGTCGCCCCGGTAAGCCATGGTTCGAATCTGCGTCGTACCGACCCAGTTCGGGTACTGCGATACCTCGACGAAGTGGCGTACGGTGTCGCCCTCGACTTCATAGCGGCCGGCGTAGGAGAAATAGCCGTCCCAACCGACGACCTTTTCCTCGACTCCGGCCGTCAACGCTTCGCCGGTCGTGAACGGAGCACGCGCGTTGCGATAGAGCATCGCCGCCATGTAGCCGTCGGCCGTGTAGATCAGCAGGCCTTGCGCGTCCGCGCCCATCGGGTGGATGACGCGGCCGTCGTCATAGCGCGTTTCCCACCGCTCCAGGCGCCAACTGCCGACGAGTTCGGCGACCGTGGTCACGACTGCGGCGTCGGGGCGCCGATCGGCGCCCCCGAGCTGGCGCGGCCGGAAGCGAGGTAGCGCGCGATGTCGATGAAGGGTTGGACGTACATGCGGACGACGCCGAGGTATTTGGCTTCGCTGCCATCGCCCAGACCCATCGCGAAGCGCTCTTCCTTGGCCGGAACGTAGATCGTCCCGAACAGCCAGTCCCACAGCGCCAAGGCGTAGCCGATGTTGCGGCCGAAATGCTCGGGCCGCGTGCTGTGGTGGAGTTGGTGCTGGGCCCGACTCACGAACACGTAACTGAACCGCGGCCCCCAACTCAGCCAGACGTGGCTGTGGCGAAGATTGCCGATCGCGTTGTAGACGAACACGAAGACGTGGAGGCCGAAGATCGTGAACACCCCTGTATCGGCGCCATGGACGTGCATGAAAACGCCGAGCACGATGCCGCCCAACGCCGACGGCACGCCGGCCATCCAAAACAGCTCGAGCGGATGCGCGCGCGCGTTGGTGAGCGGCGTCAGGACCTCTGCCGAGTGGTGGACCTTGTGGATGAGCCACAACAGCGTCACGTGATGGAGCGTGTAGTGGGCGAGGAAGCGGCCGAAATCGTAGGCGATGAAATAGAGGATGGTGAGCAGGAGCTTGGCCGCGAGTGCGGTTTCGACCGGCGCCGGTACCGCTCCGAACGCGCCGTCGAGCTCGCCGCGAACCGACCGGGCGACCCACGCGGTGGAGAGGAAATAGGCCCCGAGGGCGAGCGCGAACAGAATCTGGTTGACGTACCAATAGCGGTAATCGGCGAGCGCCGAGCGATGGCCCCAGATCGCCTTCGGGAAATAGGCGGCGAAGAAGTTGCGGCCCTCGCGCCGCGCCTCCGACCGCCTGTAGGCGAGCGCGCACAGCCCCAGCGCGACGACGAGAAACGGCCAGAAAAAATACGAATAGGGATCGCGCCACGTGAAGAGCGGCTTGAGCAGATGGGTGAAGACCGCGACTAGCGTGCTTTGCAACTGGGCGAGGTCGGCGGCATCGAGCATTGCGGCTGGTGAATAGCGCGTTTCCCGCGCCGCGGCAACGCGCTACCGTTGCCGCATGCTGAAGCGCGCCGCGACCTATCGCGAGATCTATGACGCCTTCGCCTGGCGCGTGCCGGCCCGCTACAACATGGCGGTCGATCTCTGCGATCGGCATGCCGCCCAAACCCCCGGCAAGGTCGCGCTGATCCACGATCGCGACCGTGGCGAGCCCCGCCGCTATCGTTTCGGCGAGCTCGCCGAGCTCGCGCGCCGCGCCGCCAATGCTTTTGCCGGCGTGGGGCTGAATCCCGGCGACCGCGTCGGCCTCTTGCTTCCGCAAACACCCGAAGCCCTGGTGACGCACTTGGCGTGCTGGCGTTCGGGATTGATTTCGCTGCCGGTTTCGATCGCGCTTGACGAGGAGACGCTCGCCTATCGCCTGAACGACGTCGAGGTCGCGCTGCTCGTCACCGACCGCGCCCGCTACCCGCGCATCCAGCGTCTCCGTACCCGCCTCCCCTCCTTGCGTATCGTCAGCCTGATCGACGGCGCGGACATCGGCGCCCGCGACTTCCACGCCGATTTGGCCCGCGCCTCACCCTACCACGCCGCCGCCGATACCGGCCCCGACGACCCGGCCTTCCTCGCCCACACTTCAGGCTCGACCGGACCGTCCAAGGCGGTCGTCCACGGCCACCGCATGCTGATCGGCCACTTGCCCGGCTTCGACTTCGCCTACGAGTTCTTCGGTCAGCCCGGCGACCTTACCTGGTCGCCGGCCGATTGGGCCGGCGGCGGCGCGCTCTCGATGGCGGTGATGCAGGCGCTGTGGTTCGGTCATCCGACGATCGCCTGCCACGTGCCGCCGCCGTTCGATCCGGAGCGGGTTTATGGCGTGCTTGGCCGGCACCGCGTGGGCAACCTTTATATGATGGCGACCGGCTTCAAGCAGATCCGCGCCGCGCCCCCACCCGCCGACGTCAAGCTGCGCGCGGTCATCAGCGCCGGCGAACCGGTCGGAGCCGAGATGGTCGAATGGAGCAAGGGCGCGCTCGGCGTCGGTATCAACGAGGTGTTCGGGCAGAACGAGTGCAACTTCCTGCTGGCCCACGTGCCCAAGTTCATGGCCGCCCGCCCGGGTTCGCTCGGGCTGCCGCCGCCGGGCTTCGTCGCCAGCGTCGTCGACGCCGAGGGCCGCGAGCTCGGTGCCGGCGAGGTCGGCGAGCTCGCCTGCCGGAGCCCCAACCCGGTCCTGATGATCGAATACTGGCGCAACCCCGAAGCGACGCGCGCCAAGTTCAAGAACGGCTGGTATCTGACCGGCGATCTCGCGCGGCGCGACGATCAAGGCTATTTCTGGCACCAGGGCCGGCCCGAGGACGTGATCCGCCGCGGCCGGCGGCTGATCGCGCCGGTCGAGATCGAGGACGCCGCGCTCAAACACCGGGCGGTCGCCAACGCCGCCGCGATCGGCACCGGCGATCCGGAGGCGCACGACGGCATCAAGCTGTTCGTCACGCTGAAGGACGGCGCCGTGGCCGACACGGCGGTGACGGCCGAACTCAGCGCTCTACTCGCCGCCAGCTTGGCCACCGATGCACGGCCCTCGGCGATCGCGATCATCGATGCGCTCCCGTTGACCTCGACCGGAAAGGTGATGCGGCGCGCGCTCCGCGAGCGCGAAGCAGTCCCCGATGCCGCTCCGTCGGCGCGGCGGCCTCCGCCTGCTGCGCGAGCGAAGGCAGGTCCGGAGTAAGAAGTCACAGCCCTCTTTTCGCGACCGCTCTGCCTGAGCCCGACTTCAAGTACTTCTCGTTCTCGTCGCTGAACGCAACCTACGTCTCGAGCGTCCAAGGTACACACTTCGCGGTGTGTGGTACTTCGCGGGCATTATGTCGTCGAAGCCGAGCGCGCAGATCCGGGGTCACACCTACGGAGCGGCTCAGGCTCGCTCGCACTGCGGAGAATGTACACGTCGATCATGCAATAGCCGCTGGCTTGCCAAGCCGAAGCTCGCGGAGCTTCGCCCGCCTTCGCCCTTCGGGCTCTGGCGCGGCAGCCTTCGCCCGCTACGCGAGCGAAGGCTGGTGGGCGATGACGGGCTCGAACCGCCGACCCCCTCGGTGTAAACGAGGTGCTCTACCAACTGAGCTAATCGCCCGCCGGTCGCGAGTGTAGTCGAAGCCTCGACCGCGCTCCAACGCGGGCCGCTCCGCAGCTCGCGTCAGTTGACGGCGTCTTTGAGCGCTTGGCCGGCCCGGAACTTGGGCTGCTTCGAGGCCGGAATTTGGATCGCCTCGCCGGTACGCGGATTGCGGCCCCGCGACGCCTTTCGCCGAGTGACGACGAACGTGCCGAAGCCCACGAGGCGGACTTCCTGACCCTTTTTCAAGCTGGCGGCGATGGTATCGAACACGCTGTCGACGGCGCGGCCGGCATCGGCCTTGGACAGCCCTGCCGCGTCCGCGACAGCGGACACCAGATCGTTCTTGTTCACGGACGTTGCTCCCTCGAGGACGTTATCGCGCGTGCCCTCCTGAAGCGCACGGCGGAAAAGGATAGGGCTCGTCCGTTCGGCAAAACAAGCGAAAAACCCGGGATATCCCCAGGTTTCTCGCCGTATTGAATCGAGAACGCCGCGCGCCCGCGGCCCACGCGTCAGTGCGTGATGACGCCTTCCTCGACGTCGCCCTCGGCTTTCGTCGGCGGATGCTTGGCGTCGTCTTCCTCGGTCCACTCAATCGGCACCAGCGGCTTGGTCAACGCCCGCTTGAGTACGTCGTCGACGGTTCCGACCGGTACGATCTCCATCCCGCGTTTGACGTTGTCAGGGATCTCGGCCAGGTCTTTTTCATTGTCGCGCGGGATCAGCACGGTCTTGATGCCGCCGCGCAACGCCGCCAGCAACTTCTCCTTGAGTCCGCCGATCGGCAGCACACGTCCGCGCAACGTGATCTCGCCAGTCATGGCGACATGCCGGTCGACCGGTATCTGCGTCAGCACCGAGACGATCGACGTTACCATGGCGACGCCGGCCGACGGCCCGTCCTTGGGCGTAGCGCCTTCGGGCACGTGGACGTGGATGTCGCGTTTTTCGAACAAGTTGGGCTTGATGCCGAAACTGATCGCGCGCGAGCGAACGTAGCTCGCCGCCGCCGTCACCGATTCCTGCATCACGTCGCCGAGCTTGCCGGTCGAGGTCATCTTACCCTTGCCCGGCAGCATCACCGCCTCGACCGAGAGCAGTTCGCCGCCGACCTCGGTCCAAGCCAGGCCCGTGGTGATCCCGATCAGGTTGTTCTCCTCGATCTCACCGAACCGGAACCGGCGCACGCCGGCGTACCTGCCGACGCTCTTGCGGGTGATGCGGACGTTCTTTTTGCTCTTCTCGACGATCTCCTTGGTCGCCTTGCGGCAGAGGTTGGCGATCTCGCGCTCGAGGTTGCGGACGCCGGCCTCGCGCGTGTGATAGCGGATCAAGTCGCGGAGCGCATCGTCGGTGATGGTCCACTCGTCTTCCTTGAGGCCATGCGCCTCTCGCTGCTTCTTGATCAAGTGGCGTTTGGCGATCTCGACCTTCTCGTCCTCGGTGTAGCCGGACAGCCGAATCACTTCCATGCGATCCAACAGCGGCGGCGGAATGTTGAGCGTGTTCGCCGTCGTTACGAACATCACGTCGGAGAGGTCGTAATCGACCTCGAGATAGTGGTCGTTGAACGACGAGTTCTGCTCGGGGTCGAGCACTTCGAGCAAGGCCGACGACGGGTCTCCGCGGAAGTCGGTGCCCATCTTGTCGACTTCGTCGAGCAGGAACAGCGGGTTCGACGTCTTCGCTTTCTTCATCGACTGGATGATCTTGCCGGGCATCGAGCCGATATAGGTGCGGCGGTGCCCGCGGATCTCGGCCTCGTCGCGAATGCCGCCGAGCGACATGCGAATGAACTGCCGTCCGGTCGAGCGCGCGATCGACTTGCCGAGCGAGGTCTTGCCGACGCCGGGCGGACCGACGAGGCAGAGGATCGGCCCGCGCAACTTGTCGGCGCGCTGCTGCACGGCGAGGTATTCGAGGATGCGCTCCTTGACCTTCTCCAGGCCGTAGTGATCGGACTCGAGCACGCCCTCGGCGACCGCCAGGTCCTTCTTCAGCTTGCGCCGGCGATGCCACGGGATCGACAACAGCCAGTCGAGATAGTTGCGGACGACGGTCGCTTCCGCCGACATCGGGCTCATGCTGCGGAGCTTCTTCAACTCGGCGTGGGCCTTGTCGCGGGCCTCCTTGGACAGCCGGGTGCGCTTGATCCGCTCTTCGATCTCATGCGCTTCGTCGCGGGCCTCGTCGCCCTCGCCGAGCTCCTTTTGGATCGCCTTGAGCTGTTCGTTCAAATAATACTCGCGTTGCGTCTTCTCCATCTGACGCTTGACGCGGCCGCGAATGCGGCGCTCGACCTGGAGAACGCCGATCTCGGCTTCCATCAGCGAATAGACGCGCTCGAGCCGGTCGACCACGCTCGCCATCTCCAGCAATTCCTGCTTGTCGGAAACGTTGAGGACGATGTGCGACGCGACCGTGTCGGCGAGCTTGCTCGCGTCTTCGATCTGCGAGACCGACGCCAGGACCTCGGGCGGAATCTTCTTGTTGAGCTTTACGTATTGCTCGAATTGCGACACCACCGTGCGGGTGAGCGCGGCCAAGTCGGGCGAGTCGAGGCCCGATTCGGTAACCGTCTCGGCCTTGGCTTGGAAAAAGTTGGGGTTCTCGACGAAAGCGCTGATCTTAGCGCGCTTGCCGCCTTCGACCAGAACCTTGACCGTGCCATCGGGCAATCGCAGGAGCTGCAACACGGTCGAGATGGTGCCAGTGCGGTAGATGTCGTCGACCGCCGGGTCGTCCTGCCCGGCGTCTTTCTGCGCCACCAACAGGATTTGCTTGTCGTCTGCCATCACGTCCTCGAGCGCGCGTACCGACTTTTCGCGACCGACGAACAGCGGCACGATCATGTGCGGAAATACCACGATGTCGCGCAGCGGCAGGACGGGGAAATCCTGAGACTGGGTAGGTTCGTTCATTACCTTCACCTTTCTAGCGGGCCCGACCGGACCCGTCGGCGTACGGCGACGCCGTTCGCCTTGGATAGATGGATGTGGAGGCGATGCCGCGGCCAATCAAGGCAAGCCTCCCATCGCATACGTGCGGCCCCGCCGGGGTGGCGGACCGGAGGCTACGCCGACGTTCCGACGTCGCCCCGACGCTCGCTGTAAATCAAGAGCGGCTTGGCGCGCCCCTCCACAACTTCGCTGTTGATCACGACCTCCTCGACCGCGTCGAAGGCGGGAAGATCGAACATGGTGTCGAGCAAGATCGCCTCGAGGATGGTACGCAGGCCGCGCGCCCCGGTCTTGCGCGCCACCGCTTTGCGCGCGATCGCGCGCATCGCGTCCTCGGAGAAGGTGAGGCTCACATTCTCCATCTCGAACAGGCGCTGGAACTGCTTGATCAGTGCGTTCTTCGGCTTGAGCAAAATGTCGATCAGCGCGCCCTCGTCGAGGTCGTGGAGCGTCGCCACCACCGGCAAGCGGCCGATGAATTCGGGGATCAGGCCGAATTTCAGGAGATCCTCGGGCTCGACTTCCTGCAGCAACTGGCCGGTTCGCCGCTCGTCGGGGCCGCGCACGTCGGCGCCGAAACCGATCGAAGAGCCGCGACCGCGGGCGGCGATGATGCGATCGAGGCCCGAGAACGCCCCGCCGCAAATGAACAGGATGTTGGTGGTGTCGACCTGCAGGAACTCCTGCTGCGGGTGTTTGCGGCCGCCCTGGGGCGGGACCGAAGCGATGGTCCCTTCCATGATCTTCAAGAGCGCCTGCTGCACGCCTTCGCCCGACACGTCACGGGTGATCGACGGGTTTTCCGACTTGCGGCTGATCTTGTCGACTTCGTCGATGTAGACGATGCCGCGTTGCGCGCGCTCGACGTTGTAGTCGGCGGCTTGGAGCAGCTTCAAGATGATGTTTTCGACGTCCTCGCCGACGTAACCGGCTTCGGTCAGGGTGGTGGCGTCGGCCATCGTAAACGGAACGTCAAGAATCCGCGCCAAGGTCTGCGCCAGCAGAGTCTTGCCGCTGCCGGTCGGACCGACCAGCAGAATGTTCGACTTGGCGAGTTCGACGTCGTTGTTCTTGGTGCCGTGGTTGAGGCGCTTGTAATGGTTGTGGACGGCGACCGAGAGCACCTTTTTCGCGTATTCCTGGCCGATCACATAGTCGTCCAGGACCTTGCAGATGTCGCGCGGGGCCGGAATGCCGTCCCTGGTCTTGACCAGGGCGCTCTTGTGCTCCTCGCGGATGATATCCATGCACAATTCGACGCATTCATCGCAGATGAATACGGTCGGGCCCGCGATCAGCTTGCGGACCTCGTGCTGGCTCTTGCCGCAGAAAGAGCAGTAGAGGGTGTTTTTTGAATCGCCCCCGGCGGATTTGGTCATCGACAATCCCTAACGCTTACCCACCCCCACCAAGTTAAACACTGACCAACAGGACACACAACCCAAATATTGCGTCTGTTCCGAAAGACGACCCAAGTGTTGGGGGTGGGCGCCCTTCTAGCGTGCGTCTAGGAACGTACCTTATCTCACTAGTAGCGCTGCACCGAGGATATGACGGGTTGTTTTTCAGCGGCGCGAAGGATCGGCAGGTTTTCGGGCGCGACGAGCAACTGGATGCTGCGGGCGACGCCGGGCTGTCATTTGATCAGGCCGACGCGTTCAAGGGTGAGCACCATTTGGTGGACCGAGGGTGGGCTGACGCGGAAGTGGTTTTGCAGGTCGGCTTCGGCCGGCGGCCGGCCGAGCACCTGGGTGTAGGCGTAGATG
>VGEO01000027.1 GCA_016869275.1 Alphaproteobacteria bacterium
CGCGGCCCGCTCGCGCTGACGCCGCCGCCCGCCGCGCGGGCACCGCCGCGGCTGCCAAGCCCGGCGCCGGGGCCGGCCTGGTTCCTGCACGGAATCTTCGCCTGATTCTGATGCCTTACGCCGAGCTGCAGGCGACCAGCAACTTCTCGTTCCTGCGCGGCGCCGCGCACCCGGAGGAGCTGGTGGTGCAGGCCAAGGCGCTCGGCTTGGCGGCGCTGGCGCTCGCCGATCGCAATACGCTCGCCGGGGTCGTGCGCGGGCACTTGGCGGCCAAGGAAGCGGGGCTCCGCTATGTGGTCGGCGCCCGGCTCGACGTGAGCGACGGCGCGAGCACGCTTTGCTTTCCCATCGACCGCGCCGCCTACGGCCGCTTGGCGCGGCTCATCACCGTGGGCCGCCGGTGCGCGCCCAAAGGCGAGTGCGAGATCGCCCGCGCCGAGGTCTGGGCCCACGGCGAAGGCCAGATCTTCGTCGTGATTCCGCCGGTGGACGTTGCCGATGAAACCGCCTTCGCCGCCGAGCTCGCCGCCTGGGCCGCGCGCTTCCCTGGCCGCGTCTACTGCGCCGTGAGCTATCTCTACCGGGGCGACGATCGCGCCCGGCTCGCGCGGCTCGAGGCGATGGCCGATGCGGCGCGCGCGCCGCTCCTCGCTACCAACGACGTCCACTACCACATCCCGGCGCGGCGCCCGCTCCAGGACGTGCTCACCTGCATCCGCGAGCACTGCACGGTCGACGACGCGGGCTATCGCTTGTTCGCCAACGCCGAGCGCTACGTGAAGCCGCCGGCCGAGATGGCGCGGCTCTTTGCCGACTATCCCGATGCGCTCGCGCGCACCGTCGAGCTGGTCGACCGTTGCCGCTTCGCGCTCGATGAGCTCCGTTACGAATATCCGGACGCGAGCGAGGAAGCGGCGCGCGACCCGCAGGCCGAGCTCGTGCGGCTCGCCTGGGCCGGCGCCGCCGAGCGCTATCCGGGCGGCATCCCCGACAAGGTCAAGCGGCTGCTCGACCACGAACTCGCTCTGATTGGCCAGCTCACCTACGCGCCTTATTTCCTGACCGTCCACGACACCGTCCGCTTCGCGAAAAGTCAGGGCATCCTCTGCCAGGGCCGCGGCTCGGCCGCCAACTCGGCGGTCTGCTATTGCCTCGGCATCACCGCGGTCGATCCCGACCGCATCGATCTCCTGTTCGAGCGCTTCGTCTCGGCCGAGCGCAACGAGCCGCCCGACATCGACGTCGACTTCGAGCACGAGCGGCGCGAAGAGGTGATCCAGTACATCTACGGCAAGTACGGCCGCGACCGCGCCGGACTCACCGCCGTCGTCATCAGCTACCGCTGGCGGAGCGCGATCCGCGAGGTCGCCAAGGCGCTCGGGCTTTCGGCCGACGTCGGCGGCGCGCTCGCCGGCTATGTCTGGGGCCAGTCGAGCAAGGGCCTCGACCTCGCCCAAGTGCGCGAGCTCGGGCTCGACCCGGAGGACGCCCGGCTCTGGCTCGCACTCAGGCTCGCCAAGGAGCTCACCGGTTTTCCGCGTCATTTGTCGCAGCACCCGGGCGGCTTCGTCATGAGCCGCGGGCCCTTGTGCGAGGTGGTGCCGATCGCCAACGCAGCGATGCCCGACCGCACCACGATCGAATGGGACAAGGACGACATCGATGCACTCGGCATCTTGAAGGTCGATGTTCTCGGCTTGGGCATGCTCACCTGCATCCGCAAGGCGTTCTATTTGATCGAACGCCACCACGGCCGCGCGCTCACGCTCGCCAACGTCCCGGCCGAGGACCCGGCCGTCTACGACATGCTGTGCCTGGCCGATTCGGTCGGCGTGTTCCAGGTCGAAAGCCGGGCCCAGATGACGATGCTGCCGCGCTTGAAGCCGCGCTCGTTCTACGACCTCGTGATCGAGGTCGCGATCGTCCGCCCCGGCCCGATCCAGGGCGACATGGTGCATCCCTACTTACGCCGCCGCTCCGGCCAGGAGCCGGTCGCGTATCCCTCGGAGGCACTCCGGAACGTGCTCGCCAAGACCTACGGCGTGCCGCTCTTCCAGGAGCAGGCGATGCAGATCGCGATCGTCGGCGCCAGCTTCGCCCCGGCCGAGGCCGACCGACTGCGTCGCGCCATGGCGACATTCCGCCGCATGGGCACGATCCATACGTTTCGCGAGAAGTTCATCGCCGGCATGATCGGCAACGGTTACGCCGAAGACTACGCGGTCCGCTGCTTCAAGCAGATCGAGGGCTTCGGCGACTATGGTTTCCCCGAATCGCACGCCGCCTCGTTCGCGCTCCTGGTCTACGTCTCGTCCTGGCTCAAGTGCCACTACCCGGCGGCGTTCGCGTGCGCACTCCTGAACAGCCAGCCGATGGGCTTCTACGCGCCCGCCCAGATCGTGCGCGATGCCCGCGACCATGGCGTCCGCGTGCTCCCGGTCGACGTCAATGCGAGCCAGTGGGACTGCACGCTGGAACCTCCTTCCCCTGCTTGCAGGGGGAGGGGGTCGGGGGGAAAAGGCGACCCCGCCTGGCGCGCGCCCGACGACGCGGCGTGCTCGCTCCGCCTTGGCTTGCGCGAGGTCAAGGGCTTCGGCGAGGCCGACGCCCATGCGCTGGTCGCGGCCCGCACCGCGCTCCCGGAAGCGCGCTTCGCCGACATGCACGAACTCTGGCGGCGGAGCGGATTGGGCCCGGCGACGTTGGCGCTGCTGGCGGACGCCGACGCGTTCGGCTCGCTCGGGCTTTCGCGGCGGCAGGCGCTGTGGGCGGTCAAGGGTTTCAAGGACGTGCCGCTCCCGCTGTTCGCGGCCATGGAGTCCCTCCCCCCTCAAGAGGGGGAGGGTAGGGAGGGGGGTGCGGAGCCGCCCGTCGACCTCCCGGTGATGCCGATCGGCGAAGAGGTCTTGAACGACTACGCGGCGATGCGGCTCTCGCTCAAGTCGCATCCGCTCGCGCTGCTGCGCCCGGCCTTCGCCCGCGCGAAGCACATCACGGCGGCGACGTTGGCCGAGGTGAAGCCGGGCGCGCGGGTCAAGGTCGCCGGCCTCGTCATCGGCCGCCAGCGCCCCGGCACCGCGAGCGGAGTCATCTTCATGACGCTCGAGGATGAGACCGGGGTCGCCAACGTGATCGTGTGGCCGCGCATGTTCGAGCAGAACCGCAAGACCGTGCTGCGGTCGCGGCTCCTGTCGGTGACGGGCAAGGTCGAGCGCGAGGGGCTCGTCATCCACATCGTCGCCGACCGGATGCGGGACGAGACCGCGAGGCTCTTCGACCTGGGCGAACTCGATTCGCTCACCGGGTTCGACGTCCGCCACGCTCACGCCGCGCCGGCGCCCGCGACCGGCTACGCAACGCGACCGCTGGCGACCGGCTACGCGACGCGGCCGTTAGCGACCGGCGGCAACGCCAACAACGATCACTTGAAGATGGGATTCGTGGGCGGTCCCGCCGATCAGGCCGCGACCGGGCGCCCGTCGGACCCCGGCACCGTCGCCCGCCGTCTGTTTCCGTCACGGGATTTTCACTGACCGGCGTAACCCTACGCGCGACTACCGCTTCAACTCCCGCGTCGCCTGGTCGAGGCCCTCGAGCGTCAAGGGATACATCCGTCCGCTCATCGTCTGGTGCATGATTTGGATCGAGGGCGTCGACTCCCAGTACTTGGGCGGCGACGGATTGAGCCAGACCGCGTGCTTGTAATGATCGAGCAGGCGGCGCATCCACACCGACCCGGCCTCCTCGTTCCAGTGCTCGATCGAGCCGCCGGGCGCGGTGATCTCGTAGGGGCTCATGGTGGCGTCGCCCACGAAAACGAGCTTGTAGTCGGGGCCGTAGGTATTGATGAGGTCGCGGGTTTCGGTCCGCTCGGCGTGGCGGCGGCGGTTGTCGCGCCACAGGCCTTCGTAGACGCAATTGTGGAAGTAGTAATACTCGAGGTGCTTGAACTCGGTCCGCGCTGCCGAGAACAGCTCCTCGCAGGTACGGGTGTGGACGTTCATCGAACCGCCGACGTCCAGGAGAAGCAGCACCTTGACCGCGTTGTGGCGCTCCGGGACGAGCTTCAAGTCGAGGTAACCCGCGTTCTTCGCGGTCGAGCGGATGGTATCGGGAAGGTCGAGTTCGAGTTCGGCGCCCTCGCGCGCGAATTGGCGGAGCCGCCGGAGCGCGACCTTGATGTTGCGCGTGCCCAAGACGACCGAGTCGTCCAGGTTCCTGAAGTCGCGTCGGTCCCACACTTTGACGGCGCGGCCTTCGCGGTTCGCGTCCTGGCCGATGCGGATGCCTTCGGGGTTGTAGCCGTAGGCGCCGAAGGGCGAGGTGCCGGCGGTGCCGACCCACTTCTTGCCGCCCTGGTGGCGCGCTTTCTGTTCGGCCAGGCGCTGCTTCAAGACTTCCAAGAGCTTATCGAGGCCGCCCAGCGCCTCGATCATCGCCTTTTCCTCGGGCGTCAGGAATTTCTCGGCGAGCTTCTTCAGCCACTCGGCCGGGATCTCGATGCTGAGCGGGTCGGCCGGCGCTTCGAGACCCTTGAAGCAGTGCCCGAACACGCGGTCGAACTTGTCCAAATTGCGCTCGTCCTTCACCAGGATCGCGCGCGCGAGGTAATAGAAGTCATCGACCTTGTGATCGGCGACGCCGGCCGCCATCGCCTCCATCAGCGCCAGGTACTCCTTCAAGCTCACCGGCACCTTGGCGGCGCGGAGTTCGGTGAAGAAATTCAAGAACATAGCGTAGCTATTTCTGTCGCGTCGTGCTGGCACACGTCCACAGTCCCGGCCCCCTTCGAGGGAGGGCGGGTGAGGGTGGGGGTGGCCACCTTCACCGTGCGGTGCTCATGCGGATACCCGCATCAGCCGCGCTCGCGCCGTGCCAGGAACGCCAGGCGCTCGAACAACTGGACGTCCTGCTCGTTCTTCAAGAGTGCGCCATAGAGCGGCGGCACCAGAGTGCGGGTGTCCTTGGCGCGGAGCGCTTCGGGCGGGATGTCCTCGGTCAACAGGAGCTTCAGCCAATCCAAGAGCTCCGAGGTCGAGGGCTTCTTCTTCAAGCCCGGCACCTCGCGGATTTCGTAGAACAGGGTGAGCGCTTCGGACAAAAGCTTCTTCTGAAGTTTCGGAAAGTGCACGTCGACGATCCGCGTCATGGTGTCGCGGTCGGGAAAGCGGATGTAGTGAAAGAAGCAGCGGCGGAGGAACGCGTCGGGCAGTTCCTTCTCGTTGTTCGAGGTGATGATGACGATCGGCCGCTGCTTGGCCTTGATCGTCTCGCGCGTCTCGTAGACGTGGAACTCCATGCGGTCGAGTTCGAGGAGAAGATCGTTCGGGAACTCGATGTCGGCCTTGTCGATCTCGTCAATCAGGAGCACCGGCAGGTCGGGATGGGCGAACGCCTCCCACAGCCGCCCGCGCTTGATGTAGTTGGCGATGTCCTCGACGCGCGGGTCGCCGAGTTGCGAGTCGCGGAGCCGGGCAACTGCATCGTACTCGTACAGGCCGTGCACCGCCTTGGTGGTCGACTTGATGTGCCACTCGAGCAGCGTCTTCCCCAGGGCCTTGGCGATCTCGGCGGCGAGCTGGGTCTTGCCGGTGCCGGGCTCGCCCTTGATCAGCAGCGGGCGCCGAAGCGTGATCGCGGCGTTGACCGCAACCGTCAGCTCCTCGGGCGCGACGTAGGTATCGGTGCTCGCAAATTTCATTGTCGACCCGCACTATGACCGCATGAACGAAGGTCCACGTTAGGGGGTCGGGGCGATGCGATCAACCGCGCGTCCCCCGGCGGAGGGCGTCGGCGACTTAGCCGCGCTGCTCGCGGCGATTCGCGCCTGCCGGCTGTGCGCGGCGCACCTGCCGCTCGGACCCAAGCCGACGCTGGTCGCCGCCGCGAGTGCCCGCATCCTGATCGCCGGCCAGGCGCCGGGCACCAAGGTGCATGTGACTGGGATCCCGTGGAACGACGCCAGCGGCGATCGCCTGCGCCGATGGCTCGGGCTCGACCGCACGACGTTCTACGACGCGCGCCGGATCGCGATCGTGCCGATGGGCTTCTGCTATCCGGGCAAGAACGCGAGTGGCGATCTGCCGCCGCGGCCCGAGTGCGCCGCGACCTGGCACGATCCGCTGCTGGCCGAACTCGCCAAGGTCGAACTGATCGTCGCGGCCGGGAGTTACGCCCACGCCTATCACTTGGGGCGCAAACGCAAGGCGACCTTGACCGAGACCGTGCGGGCGTGGCGGACGTTCCGGCCCACGGTCGTGCCGATCCCGCACCCCTCGTGGCACAACAACCGCTGGCTCAAGGACAACCCGTGGTTCGAGGCCGAGACGATTCCTTACTTGCGCGCCCGAGTCGCGCGGCTGATCGCGGCGGAGTAACGTTCGCCCGACCGAGTTCTTGGGGGAGCCATGGCCGATCTCATCGTCGCCAACGCCTACGTCGTCTCCATGAACGCGAAGCGCCAGATCTTCTCCGACGGCGCGATCGCGATCCAAGGCAACAAGATCGTCGCGGTCGGCCCGACCGCCGCGGTGCGCGCCAAGCACAAGGCTGCGCACGTGATCGACGGCAGCGGGATGATGGCGCTCCCGGGCCTGATCGACGGACACCTTCATCCCAACCAATATCTTTCCAACGGGATCGGCGACGACACCGACATCATGTCGTGGCTCTACAAGCGGATTTATCCCTATGAGGCGGTGCTGACGCCCGAGGACGCTTATCTCTCGGCGCTCGGCGGCTTCGTCGAAGCGATCCGCTACGGCACCACCTCCTTCAACGACCCCGGCGGCATCCACGCCGATGCGATGGCGCAAGCCGCGGTCGACATCGGCATCCGCGGCATCATGACGCGCTCGACCCGCGATATTCACGATCCGATCGCACCGTTGCCGAAATCGTTGATCGAGACCACCGATCAAAATCTCGAGCGCGGCGAGGCGTTCGTGAAAAAGTGGCACAAGGCGGCGGACGATCGCATCCGCGCCTGGTTCAGCTTGCGCTACGTCTACAACATCAGCGACCGTTTGGCGTCCGGGATCGGCAAGCTCGCGCGCAAGCACAAGGTTGGCGTCCACGCCCACGCCGCCGCGGTCAAGGGCGAGAACGAGGCGATCCAGAAGATGTTCGGCAAGCGTTCGCTCGAACGCTACTACGACCTCGGGCTGTTCGGGCCCAACCTCTATCTCGTCCACATGGGCTGGCCCAACGCGCGCGAGATCACGTGGCTGGCCGACAACGGCTGCAAGGTCGCGCATTGCCCGGGCGCGTCGATGTTCGGCGCCTACGGGGTTTTCGGGAATCGCATGATGCCGAAGATGGCGGAAGCAGGCGTCACGATATCGCTCGGCACCGATTCGGCGTCCGCTTCGGGCAACCTCGATATGATTCGCGTCATGTACCTGGCCGCGTGCGGCCACAAGGATATCTACAACGACGCCACCCTGTGGGGCGCCTACAAGGCGCTGGAGATGGCGACCATCGACGGCGCCAAGGCGCTGCTATGGGACGACGCCATCGGCTCGCTCGAGGTCGGCAAGAAGGCCGACGTGACCTTGGTCGACATGGCGGGGATCGAGTTCGCTAATCACCCCGGCCGGCATCCGGTGCGCTCGCTGGTTTATTCGGCGACCGGGAAAAGCGTCGATACGGTGATCGTCGATGGCCGCGTCCTGTTGCGCCGCGGCACGCTGGTCACGATCGATGAAGCGGACGTCAAACGACGCCTGAAGGCGGCGAGCCAGGCATGGCGCAAGCGCGCCGGGCTCAAGCTGCCACCGCCGTGGCCGGTGATCCGCGGCTAGCGGGGCCGGTTTAGGGGTAGGGGTCTTTCTTGACGTTGAACGAGATCGAGACCCGCGGCCGCTTGCCGCCGTGCGGGTACACCATCTGCGCGATGTAGCTCGGCCACACCATCATCAACCCCGGCTCCGGCCGCACGATGTAGCGCATCGGAATGGCGTTGCGGTAAAAGCTCATCGCCTGGGCGAGGTTCGGGTTGATCAAGCCGATGACGCCGCTGGTCGTGTCGTTCTTGTCGTCGAGGCCGGTGTCGACGATATAGGTGCCCGACCAGGTCGAGCCCGGCTGCACGTGGATGCGGTTGTGGTTACCGCGGCGATTGACGTTGGCCCACATCGCGATGGTCCAGGTCGAACGCTCCTGGCCGCTGAAGGTCGCGTAAATCTCGGCGGTCGCGTGCTTCACCATTTCGGCGACGCGCTGGATGATCTTCTGCCCCGGCTCGCCGGCCCACTGGTGGAAATCGTCGCTCGATTACCAGCCGCCGATCGCACTGTAACTCGCGCCTTTACCGCCGCGGGTCTTGTTGATGATGATGCGGCGGAGATCGTCGTTGAGCGGGCCGCTGTCGGCCCAGATGTGCTTCAGGATCGGCGTCGTAAAGAGGTGGATGAGCTTTTGCGCCTTGAGATCGCTCGCCGGCGCGCCGGGCTTACGGTTGGGATCGGCCGGGCGCGGCGACGCCGCGGCGGCCGGGCGCGGGTCGGCGGTCGGACGTGGCGGGATCGTCGTCGGTCCTTGCGGTTTCCTGCTTATGCGGTGGCCCCCGTATCGTCCTACGCGCTCGAGGGTTGGGCCCCTCGTTGCCATGGCGTCCGTGGACCATATACCGTGAAATATAGGTTTCGCCCAGCCATGACCGCCGTTCTCGATCCGTCCACCCGGCCGCGGCGCGGGCCGCGCCGCCGGCGAGCGGCAGCCGTCGCGCTGACGCTTCTCGCCGTCGCCTGCGCGCCGCGCGTCCAGGATTCCGGACCTGACGTGCGGGCGCCCGAGCTTACCGGGACCGCGTTCATCGCCGGCGACGGGCGCGCGCTCCCCTATCGCGTGTGGCGTGCCGGCCGTCCGCAGGCGATCGCGATCGCGCTCCACGGGTTCAACGACTACTCGAGCGCGTTCGAAGCGCCGGCCCGCTACTGGGCGGCGAACGGTATCACCACCTACGCCTACGACCAACGCGGCTTCGGTGCGACCGAACAGCGCGGCATCTGGGCCGGAGAGCGTCGCTTGACGCAGGACCTCCGCGAGGTGGTCGGGGCGATCAAGCGCCGCCATCCCGACCTCACTGTCACGCTCGTCGGCGAAAGCATGGGCGGCGCAGTGATCATGGCGGCCGAAGCCGAGGCCGCGAACGGTGGAGCCGATCGGCCGGCCGCCGACGGTATCGTCCTGGTCGCGCCGGCGGTGTGGGGACGCACGACAATGCCGCTCCGTTACCGCGCGTTCCTGTGGATCGGCGCCCACGTCACGCCGTGGAATCAGGTGACGGCGAGCGGGTTCAACATCGTTCCGTCCGACAACATAGAAATGCTGAAGGCGCTCGGGCGCGATCCGCAGGTGATCAAGCACACCCGGATCGATTCGGTCTGGGGTCTCGTCAACCTGATGGATGACGCGCTCGCGGCGGCGCCGGCGGTGCAGACGCCGGCGTTGGTGCTCTACGGCGCCAAGGACGAGATCGTGCCGAAGCGCCCGACCGTGCGGATGTTGGAGACGATGAACGGGTCCCGCCGGGTCGCGGTCTATCCCGCCGGCTACCATATGCTGCTCCGCGACTTGCAAGCCGAGACGGTGTGGCGCGACGTCGCCGCCTGGATCCGCGACCGCCACGCGCCGCTGCCCTCGCAGGCCGAAGTCGCCGACGTGCGCCGCGCGCTCGCTCCTTAGCTCAGTGGGCGTAAACCTCGAGCAGGCGATCGGTATCCGACAAGCGCTCGGCCAGTTGCCGCGCCATGAACTCGTGGAACGCGGCGGCGACCCCGGGGTCGTCGATTTGCATGCGGTCGAGCGCATCGGCGGTTAGGCGATAAGCAGTGGTCGGCGCGGTCGCGACCACCGACGCCGAACGGAGCCGGCCCAAGTAGAACGCAACCTCGCCGACGCAGGTGCCGGCGCCCATCACGCGAAGCCGCAGGTTGTGGCCGCCATTGGTCGTGATCTCGACCGTGACCTCGCCCGACTCGATGAAATAGAGGTCACGCGACTCGTGGCCCTGGCGGATCAGGACATCGCCGACCTTGTAGGTCTCGGCGACCACGTAGCCCATGAACTTGGCGACGTCGACCGACTCCGGGAACGTGCGGCGCAGTTGCGCTTCGAGCGGATCGACCGCGCCGCCGCGGAGCTGGTTGACGGTCACCAGGAGATGGTTCTCGCACCATTCGAGCGCGTGATCGATGTCGGTGAAGCGCCGGATTCGGGCGCCGAACGGGCTCGCGGTGTCGGGGCGCCCGCTGCGCCGCTCCTGGTCGGGGTGACTGACCGGCAGCGCGACCCGGCGCTCTTCGGCGATGCCCTCGCGCTCGAGCAGTGCGAATTGATCGTTCGATAAGTGGGCGAGACAGAGTTGGAAGCCGTAAGATTGGGCGTACTGGCAGAGCTTGGTGAAGCTCACCGCGGCCGAGGAATCGATGCCGTTGACGCGGCGAAAATCGAGCACGACGTAACGGAGCGGCGGCCGGGTGCGGTCGTTGACGCGGTCGCGCAGGCGGTAGACCAGACGATAGGCGGTGCCGAAGAACAGGAACCCTTGCAGCTCGATGATGAAGAGCCGCGAGCCTTCCTCGCGGAGGATCTGGCGGAGCGCCTCGGAGCGGTCGACGTTGCTCCGTTGCTCGACGCCGGTCATCTCCGAGTAAACGATCGAGACGCGGCTATAGTTGACCGCGAACAGAATAACGCCCGCGACCACGCCGATCGCGATCCCCTCCATGAACCCGACCAGCACCACCACCGCGAACACGAGTAGCACGACCAGGTACTCGCTCCGCGTCATCTTGCCGTAAGACGCTACCAGCCAGTTCAGGATCTGATCGGTGCCGGCGAACACCAGCAGCATCCCGACCACCATGGTCGGGAGGTAGGGGAGGAGCTTGTCGCCGGTGAGCAGCACCGCCAGGCACACCAGCGCGGCGACGATGCCGACGCCCTGGGTTCCGACCTTGAAGCGCTGCGTCAAGCGCGACGGCCCCATGTAGTGGAAGCCGGCGAGCCCGCCGCCCAGCCCGGACAACACCGTCGCGACCCCGGTCGCGCGCAGCTCGCGGTTGAGGTTGATGTCCTTTTGGATCGAGAGCTCGATCGCATTCGAGGTCAGCAGCGTGCCGATCAGGTTGACGGCCATCAGCGAGCCGGCGAGCGGCACCAGTGCTGCGAATGCGCGCCAGTCGACGCGGCCCAGTTCGGCGACGTAGTCGAACGGCAGCCCAAGTCCCTCCGAGCGAAAACCGCCGAACACCCAGCCCTGGGCGTGGAGGACGTCGATCGAGGCGCCAGCGAGCTCGGCGACGATCCAGAACAGGAAAATGCCGACCGCCACCACGACCGGCAGGTTGAAGAGGTTGAAGCGGTGGCGATGGAGGTAGGTGAGGATGAGGCCGAGCACGAGGCCGGGGGCCCACTTGAGCGCGATCGCGGGTTCGAGATAGAGCGGCAGGTTGTGGACCGTGAGCTTCAGCCCGGTCATGGTCGCGAACGCGCCCTGGATCACGAGCCAACCGATGCCGCCGATAAAACCGCCCATCACCGGGAACGGGATGTAGCGGGCGACCCGGCCCCAACGGAAGTAGCCGAGCGCCATGAAAAAGAGGCCGGTCAGGAGCGTCGAAGCGGCGAACGCAGTCAGCAGCGTCGGCACCACCGCCTCGGGCGGGCTGCGCCCCATGATCTCGATCCCCATCAGACCGACGATCGCGACCGGGGCCGAGACGCCGGCGACCATCCCGGCATAGCTCGAGAGGAACGGCACCACCGCCGCCAGCACCATCGAACTGAACAGCGCGAGGCCCATGCCGATGTTGACGCGATCGGCGAGCGCGCCCGGGAAGATCAGGGCCGCGAACGCCAGCGTATTGAGCATGAGCCAGAGGCCGGCGACGAAGCCGACGCCGACGACGCGGCCGAGCCGCGGCGGAGCCGGTTTCGAGAGCGCGGCGGTCGCGCCTACGGTCGTCATCGCGCTTGGTCCCTAGTGGGCGCGGCGGCCCCGGAGCAGATGTCCGGGGAGGCGTGCGTCGTCGTCGACGACATCGACGCCGTGGCGCCGGATCACGGTGCCGTTGACGATGACGGCGTCGATCCCGATCGCATCAGAGATAAGGCGGTCGGCGCCGGCGGGCAGGTCGTAGACACGCCGGATCGGCCCGTCGAGCACAGTGGCCGGGTCGAAGACGACGAGATCGGCGACGAGACCGGGCGCGATCCGCCCGCGGTCGCCGAGCCCCAGCACCTCGGCCGGGCGGGCGGAAAGAGCCCGCACGCCTTCTTCCAGCGAGAGCGTCCGTTTCTCACGCACCCAGCGGCCGAGGAGATAAGTCGGGTAGCAGGCGTCGCAAAGCGAATTGGCGTGCGCGCCGGCATCCGAGAGGCCAAGCACCGTGTTCTTGTCTTTGAGGATTTCGGCCACGCCGACCTCGTCGTAGTTGAGGATCGGGACGCGCAGCCTGAGCGCCAAGTCGCTGGCGAGGCTCAAGTCGAGCACGAGATCGACCGGATCGACGCCGCGCTCGGCCGCGACCTCGCGAACCGGGCGTTCGGTGAGCGCGGGCTCGACCGGCGAATAGGAGATCACCGCCCGCTCGTCCCATCCGACCATCTGGTGCGGCTGGGGGTCATGGCGGTCGTCCTTGAAGGTCTGGCGGAAGGCCGGGTCGCGAAACAGCGCCTTGCGTCCGGCGCGGTCGGTGCGCATGGTCGGCGCGTAGAACGGGCGTGCTTCGAACGCGAACGCCGAGTCGAAATTGAACTCGAGCGTGAGCGGGCGGGGCGAAGTCTGCGGAATCACGTTGGCGCCCGCGGCGATCATCGCCTGGGTCCGGTCGAGATACTTGCGGTGCGACCCTGGCCCGGCGATGTGGGTCAGGAGCGCCGTCCAGGCGATGGTGGTGCCGTAGGTTTGGGCGATCGTCTTGTACTCGTCGAGGAAGAACCCGCGTCCCATCGATACCTGGAAGAAATTACCGCCGCCGGCGGTCATCGCCGCGATCAGGCGGTGGAACTCGTCGATGGTGGCCAGTCGGCTCGGTACCGGTTTGCCGTCGAAGCCGTTGTGGGTCGGGAGCCGCGAGGACGAAAACCCGAGCGCGCCGGCTTCGATCCCCTCGTGAACCAGGCGTTCCATCGCCGCGATCTCGTCTGCGGTCGCTTCGCGCTCGACCGCTTCGGTCCCCATGACGTGGAGCCGGACCGCGGTGTGGCCGATGTAGCAGCCGACGTTGATCAAAGACCCGCGCCGCTCAACCGCGTCGAGATACGAAGGGAAGCTTTCGAAGCCCCAATCCGGCCCGGTGCCGGCGCGGAGGGCATCGAGGCTCATACCCTCGACCCGCTCGAGCGTCCGCAGGATGAGGTCGCGCTGCGATGGCCGGTTGGGGGCGATGGTGAAGCCGCAATTCCCCATCACCACCGTGGTCACGCCGTGCCAGGGCGAGATCGAGAGCTTGCGGTCCCAAAGGATCTGGGCGTCGTAGTGGGTGTGCATGTCGATGAAGCCGGGCGCGACCGCATGGCCGCCGGCATCGATCACGGTCCGGGCCTCGCCGGGTGCTGCGCCGACCGCGGCGATGCGGCCGGCGGCGACTGCGACCGCGCCCGTGCGTCGCGGCGCGCCGGTGCCATCGACGATGGTGGCATTGATGATTTTGAGATCGTAGGACATCAAACGGCGTAGACTATCGCATATCGCCGAGGACGCGCGACCGCCCGATGTTGCTCCGATCGTTGAAGACCTTCCTCGCCTGGGCTTTGTGCGTGGGGTTCGCTGTGACGGGAACTGCTGCGATGGCCGGATCGAGTGCGTTCGAGTTCTCGTTCACCGCGATCGAAGGCGGCCCGCTGCCGCTCAAGAAGTTCGAAGGCAAGGCGCTCTTGATCGTCAACACCGCCTCGTTCTGCGGCTACACGCCGCAATACACCGGCCTCCAGAGCTTGTGGCAACGCTACCGCGACCGCGGGCTGGTGGTGATCGGCGTGCCCTCGAACGATTTCGGCGCGCAGGAGCCGGGGTCGGCTACCGAGATCAAGCAGTTCTGCGAGGTCAACTACGCGATCGATTTTCCGTTGGCCGAAAAAGTCGCGATCAAGGGCGAACAGGCCCACCCTTTTTACCGGTGGGCGCGGGACGTACTCGGACCCGCCCAGGCACCGCAGTGGAACTTCCATAAGTACCTAGTGACGCCCGACGGTCGGCTCGCGGCCGCGTTTTCGACCCAAACTTCGCCCGAATCCCCGCGCCTCACCGGCGCCATCGAAGCCGCCCTGCCGCGCCGGTAACGCGACCGGCTCCGAACTAGGGGCTTGATCTATTGAATTTTTTTCGATCAACTATCCGTGATCGGGCCGTGAAGAGCCCGACCCGCTGGGACGACGATCGAGAAATAGACCGCGTCACGACCTCTGGGAGGGGGGAACGGATGCTTGTGCTGCAGACATTGCCGATTCGCAATCCGCACATCGGAGCGATCGGAGTGCGGCCGGTCTTTTCGGAGGCCGAGATCGAGCGCGTCAAGACGAGCGCCGGCGCTGGCTGGGAAGCGGGTACGATCGGCGCGGTCGGGGCCTCGCAAAAGTTCGGGTTCGTCAACAAAGCCGCGGTCCGACAGATGACCCAGCAGCAGCTCAAGGTCGAACGCGACGGTTTTCCGATCAACAAGATCGCGGCCGAGGTCGCCAACTTCAATTCGATGGCGTGGCGCTTTCAGCTCTGCGGCTTCGTCGACGACGACATGCCCTGGCTCATGCGCTATACCGCGCCGGGCGATCATTACGACTGGCACGTCGACGTCGGCCACGCCGCGAACGGCTCGCGCAAGTTGGGCTTCACGGTGCAGCTCTCGCGCCCGGACGAATACGATGGCGGCGACCTCGAGTTCTTGAACGTGCCCTACGACCGTGCCGCGGTGCGGGCCAAGGGAGCGCTCGTCGTCTTCCCGGCGTTCTTCGCGCACCGGGTAACGGCCGTCACCAGGGGAACGCGCCTCGCGCTGGTCGGCTGGATCCACGGCGACAGCTACGTCTAAACCCGAGTCGCGCGGCGGCGATCGCGCTAGGATAGCGGTCCCGCGTCCCGCGGCGGCCGTTCGAAAGATTCGTGGTGCGTTCCCCTCTCCATGCGTGAGCTTCCGTTTCCGCGCCGCATCATGGTGCCGCTGATCGTCGCGAGCGGTCTCTTCATGGAGAACCTCGACGCGGCGGTGCTGGCGACGGCGCTGCCGGCGATCGCGGCCGAACTCGGCGAAAACCCGCTCCGGCTCAACCTCGCGATCACGTCGTATCTCTTGAGCTTTGCGGTGTTCGTGCCGGTGAGCGGCTGGATGGCCGATCGTTTCGGGGCGCGCAACGTGTTTCGTGCCGCCGTCATCGTCTTCACCCTGGCCTCGGTCGGCTGCGGCTTGAGCCAGTCGCTCTCCGATATCGTCATCTCCCGCATCGTGCAGGGCCTGGGCGGCGCGATGATGACCCCGGTCGGCCGCCTGGTCGTGCTGCGCAGCGTCACCAAGAGCGAGCTGGTCGGGGCGTGGGCCTACCTCACGGTGCCGGCATTGATCGCGCCGGTGTTCGGGCCGCCACTCGGCGGGTTTCTCGCCACGTTCGCGTCCTGGCGTTGGATTTTCTGGATCAACATACCGATCGGCGTCGTCGGTCTGATCCTGGTCACGATCTACATCGAGGACATGCGCCAGGACGATGTCCCGGCGCTCGATCGGCGCGGCTTCCTGCTCGCGGCTCTAGCGCTGCCGGCGCTGATGTTCGGATTCGAGAATATCGGCCGCGCCATGGTGCCCGAGGCGGTCGTGCTCGGTTTGCTCGGGGTCGGCGGCGCGCTGCTCGCGCTCTACGTCCGCCATGCCGGCCGCACCGCCAATCCGCTGGTCGATCTGCGGTTGCTCCGGATCGCCACCTTTCGCGCCGGTATCGCCGGCGGATTCCTGTTCCGCATCGGCACCGGGGCGATGCCGTTCCTGCTGCCGCTCATGCTGCAGCTCGGCTTCGGCATGACCCCGTTCGAGGCCGGCCTCGTCACCTTCGCGACCGCGGCCGGCGCGATCATGATGAAGTTCACGATGACCGCGATTCTCCGCCGTATCCGCTTCCGCACCGCGCTTATCGTCAACGCGTTGTTGAGCTCGGCGTTCCTCGCCTCGTGCGGGCTATTCCGTCCGGAGACGCCGGTCGCGGTCATGATCGCGGTGCTGGTGATCGGCGGCTATGTCCGCTCGCTCCAGTTCACCGCCACCAATACCATCTCCTATGCCGACCTCGGACCGAGCGAGATAAGCCGAGCGACCAGCTTTGCGGCGATGATGCAGCAGCTGTCGCTGACGGTCGGCGTCGGCGCCGGCGCACTGTTCGTGCATTTGGCGACGCTCCGACACGGGGGCGGCCAGCCGCTCGCTACCGATTTCGGCCTCGCCTTCTTCGGCGTCGCTGCGATCGCCGCGGTTTCGGTCGCGGTGTTCGCGCTGCTGCCGAAAGAGGCTGGGCTCGCGCTCAGGCCCGGCGCCGGGAACGAGGACGACCGGGGCGCGGTTGTGTAGCCCGCGTCGGCGCGAGTGTGTAGATTACGCCCGAACGTCGACGACAACGAGGGAGCTGATGATGGCCAAAGCGTACTGGATCGCCTGCTACCGCAAGATCAACGACCCCAACGCGCTCGCCGAGTACGGCAAGCTCGCCCTTCCCGCGATTCAGGCAGCAGGCGGGAAGTTCCTGGCGCGCGGCGGCAAGGTCCAGCCCTACGAGGCCGGCCTGGATATGCGGACGGTCTTGATCGAATTTCCGAGCATGGCGGCGGCGATCGCGGCCCATGACGGGCCGGGCTATCAGGCCGCGCTCGCGAAACTCGGCAAGACCGTCGAGCGCGACATGCGGATCGTCGAAGGCGTCGAGTAGTCGGGCGCGCTGTCCCAGTTCGAGGCGGACCGTGGAGATACAGGTTCAGAACCAAATCGCGCGCACACTCGCGCGCGACCTCTCGATCGACCTGACCCAAGCGATGGTCAGAACCGACAGTACTTGGGGCAAGGAGACGACCCTGGCCCGCGAGCTCGAGGCGCGGCTCAAGACGATTGCCGGCGATCGCGGCCGGGTGTGGTCCGAGGAAGTGTTCGAGGGTCGCCTCAACACGTTCTGGGAGGTCGACAGCGGTCGGCCCGGCCCGCATCTCGTCTTGACCGGCCATCTCGACACCAAGCCGGTGTGCGAGGGCTGGACCCGCGACCCGTTCGCCGGCGACATCGAACAAGGCCGCCTGTTCGGCCACGGCGTCATGGACATGAAGGCCGGGCTTGGATGCCAAGTCGGCGCCATGCGGACGTTGCTCGACGCCGGCATCGACTTCACCGGCAAGCTCACCTTCGCTGCCGTGTGCGATCACATGGGCAAGCAGACCGGGAGCATCGATCTCTTCCGCCGCCACAAATTCGACCACTGCATCCTGGGCGAACTCACCGACATGCAGATCTACGTGGCGCACCGCGGTCGCTACTATTTCGATATCTCGACCATCGGCCGATCCGCCCACACCTGCCACAAATACCAGGCGCTCAACGCGATCGAGAAGATGCTGCCGCTGGTCGATGAGCTCTCGAAACTCCGCTATTTCCCTCGGATATCCGACCACTTGAAGGAGCTGGTCGGGCCCGAGCTCCTGATGGCGGTCGGCCGCATCTTCGGCGGCCTCTTTCCCGGCGGCCCGTCGATGATCCCGGACCGCTGCACGATCCGGGTCGATACTCGCCCGCAGCCCGGTGTCCCGCTCGATGAGGTGCGGGGCGTGCTCGAGCAGGCAATCGCCCGCGCCAAGGCGCGCGATCCCGAAATCGTGGTCGAGGTCGTGGTCGCCGACGTCAAGAACTCGTTCATGGTCGATCCCGACGCAACCGTGGTTCGCTGCTTGAAAGAAGCGTGGGAGACGGTGATGCGGCGACCGGCCAAGCTGGTCGGCGGCTCGTGGCTTGGCGATACCGCATCGTTCGGTAGCCTTTGCGAGACCGTGATCTTCGGCCCCGGCGGCGAGCCGGTCTATCAGCCGGACGAGTCGCTGGCGCTCGCCGACATCGAGCAGGCGACCCGTATCTACGCGCTCGCGGCGGCGCGGCTGCTCAAAGCGGCCTGATACGGTCGCTGGGCGACAGCGCGCCATGGCTCGGGCGTTGTCTCGCCGCATCGCCGCGCCCGCGAGAGTTGTCGCCGATGACGGTGTGACCCTCGCCACCCGCGTCGTTGGTCGCGGCCCGGCGCTTGCGTTCGTTCACGAGTTCACCGGCGACCTTCGGAGCTGGGCGCCACAGTTCGCTGCCTTCGCGCAGCGGTACCGTTGCATCGCTTTCAACGCGCGCGGCTACCCACCCTCCGACGTGCCGGCCGCAGCGAGCGCTTATAGCCAGGCGCGCGCTGCCGACGATGTTGCCCACGTGATCGCTGCATGCGCCCGGCGCGCGCATGTCGTCGGCTTATCGATGGGCGGGTTCTCCGCGCTCCACTGCGCGCTCCGCCATCCGCACTGCGTCCGTTCGTTGGTGCTGGCCGGGGTCGGATACGGCGCCAAGCCCGATCAGACCGCAAGCCACGCCCGAGCGTCGCGCCGCGAGGCCGATCGCGCGCGGACGATGGGGATCGCGCGCTATGCGCGGATGATGGCGGCGAGCGACTACGCGGCGCCACTGCGCGCCAAAAGCCCGCGCGCCTGGCGGCGCTTCGCCCGCGAGCTTGCGGAGCACTCGGTCGAGGGCATGGCGGCCACGCTCCGCCACGTCCTTGCCGGGCGGCCTTCGCTCTGGCGACTCGCGCCCAAGCTTGAGCGGCTCCGTGTTCCGACCCTCATCGTGGTCGGCGATCGGGACGAGCCGTGTCTCGAGCCTGGGCTCTTCCTCAGGCGCACGATCCCGGGTGCCGAACTCGCGGTGCTGCCGGGGACCGGCCACCTCGCCAATCTCGAAGCGCCGGCGCGTTTCAACGCGCTCGTCGCCGACTTCATCGCCGCCCATTCTTAGTCGAAACGGAGGAGCAGTCGCATGGCCACGGAAAAACGCCTCGCCGGCAAGGTCGCGCTGATCACGGGAGGAAGTCGCGGGTTGGGCCGCGGCATCGCCGAAGGCTTCGCCGCCGAGGGTGCCAAGATCGTCGTCAACTACGTCAAGGATGCGAACGCTGCGGCCGACGTAGCGCGTTCGGTCGAGGCGGCCGGGAGCGAGGCGCTGGTGGCGCAAGCCAATGTCGCCGACGCCGTCGCGGTCAAGCGCATGGTCGATGACGGCGTTCGCCGCTTCGGCACCATCGACATCCTGGTCAACAACGCCGGGCATTTGAACTCGGTGCCGCTCGCCGAGATGGCGGTCGAGGTATGGGACGAGATGATTGCGGCGCATTTGCGCGGCATGTTCCTGTGCACGCGCGCCGTGATCCCGCACATGTTGAAACAGAAGCGCGGCAAGATCATCAACATGACCGGCACTTTCGGGGTCGTCGGCGGTGCCACCTATACGCACCTGTCGACCGCCAAAGCCGGCATGATCGGGTTCACCCGAGCGCTCGCACGCGAGGTCGGGCACGACGGCATCCACGTCAACGCGATCGCTCCGGCGATCATCCGCACCGACCTCTATAACTTCATGCCCGAAGCGGTTCGCGATGAGATCGTCGGCGCTTATCCCTTGGGCCGGGTCGGCGAGGTCGCGGATGTGGTCGCGACCGCGCTCTTCCTCGCCACCAAGGACTCCGACTTCTTCACCGGCCAGACGCTCTGCCCGGCCGGCGGCGACGTGATGGTGTGAGAGCGCTTAGGGGCGTCGAGCGCGGATCTCGAACGCGGCCTTCTCGATCGCGTTGATAATGCCGAGGTAGCCGGTGCAACGACAGAGGTTGCCGCTCAACTCGAGGCGGATGCGCGCCCGGTCGGCGTTGGGCAGTCGGGTCACTATGTCGCGGGCGGTCACCAGCATGCCTGGCGTGCAGTAGCCGCATTGGAGCGCGTGGCACTCGGAAAAACAGCGCCGCACGATCGCCATCACCGGGTCGTCGTCGAAGCCCTCGATGGTCCGCACATCGCGGCGGTCCGCGGTGACGGCGAGCGCAATGCACGAACGCACCGGCCGGCCGTCGACCAAGATCGTGCAGGCGCCGCACACCCCTTGCTCGCAAGTGATGTGCGTACCGGTCAGGCCCTCACGCTCGCGGATGAAATCGGCGAGCGACTTGCGCGCCTCGACATCGGTTTCGATCGGACGGCCATTCAGGGTGAGGGTGACTTTCATGGCTGAGGTCGTTTGCGGTTGAGCGCATCGGCAGCGGCCCGCATGGCGGCAGCGCTGAGGATGTGGAGCTGCAGCGCGTCGGACGCTCCGAGCGCCGCAAGCTCGGCGCGGGCCGCGTTTCGAAACGCGGCCAGCCCATCGCGGTCGGCGCCTTTCAACGCGAGCAGGTGAACGGCTGCTTGCGGCAGTAGAACCGGTCGGTGATTGGGCATGGCGACGGCGACACGGGACTGAACGGCCGCCGTGTCCATCACCACGACGGCGATGGCATCGGCGAACTTCCCGGGTTTGCGGCATATCTTGTAGCGGCCCCAGCGTGCCGTCGCAGCGAGACGCGGGATGCGAATTTCAGTCACGATCTCGCCCGGGCGCAGGCTCGTCGTTAAGACGCCCTCGACGAAGTCGGCGACAGCAATCGTCCGTTCGCCCGCGTTGGAGGCGGCGACCACGGACGCGCCGAGCGCCATCAGTACCGGGCACCAATCACCGACTGGATCGGCGTGGCTCAGGCTGCCACCGATGGTGCCGCGGTTGCGAACCGCACGATATGCGATGGTGGCGGCGGTTTCGGTGAGAAGCCCGTGGCAAGGATCGGGAGCCTTACCATCCTCGATATCGGCGTGGATGACGGCACTACCGATCGCTAGCGTGCCGTTGACCGTAGCCGTGCGCGTGAGCTCGGCGAGCCGGGAGATATCGACCAGGAGCGTCGGGCGCGCCAAGCGCAGGTTGAGCATTGGCCCCAGCGATTGACCGCCCGCTAGAACCATGGCGCCGTCGCCGCCTTGCTTGAGATACGCCAGGGCCTCGGCGACCGTTGCCGGGCGAACGTAGTCGAGCGGAGGCGCTTTCACAGCTCGCCTGCCGCCGCCAGCGCCGCGAGGATACGACGCGGCGTGATCGGGGTTTCGGCGATTTCGACGCCGCGCACGCGGAGCGCGTCGTTAACGGCATTGGCGATCGCCGCCGGCGGCGCGATCGCGCCGCCTTCGCCCACCCCTTTGATACCAAACTCGGTCCACGGCGAGGGCGTCGTCATATGGGCGAGCTTGATGTCGGGTACCTCGGTTGCGCCCGGGATCATGTAGTCGGCCAATGTTCCCGTCAGCGCTTCACCGTTGGGACCGTAGAGCGCTTCCTCGTAAAGCGCGGTCCCGATACCTTGGACGGTACCGCCGAGAACCTGACCTTCGACGACCATCGGGTTGACCCGCTGGCCGCAGTCCTCGACCACGAAATACTCGATCAACTTGACCGTACCGAGATCGGGATCGACCGACACCACAGCGGCGTGGGTGGCGTAGGAGAACGTGCCGCTGTCGGGATTAGGGCGGTACCCCTCCGTTACCGTGAGGCCGCCGCGATCGACGACCGGTGGCAGGTCTTCGGGATGCAGGTACCAAGCGCGGCCGAGCGCGCTGAAATCGACTTGCCCTTTCGGTCCGATCACCTGGGCATTCTCGATGCGGACATCGTCGGCCTTGGCTTGCAACAGGTGGGCCCCGATAACGGCAATGCGCTTGGCGAGCGTGCGGCACGCGGTTGCGACGGCGCCGCCGGCCATGACGATGCTGCGCGAGGCGTAGGTACCGGTGCTGTAGGGCGACATGGCGGTGTCACCGAACTTAACCTTCACCCGCTTCGGATCGATGCCGAGCACTTCGTTCGCGATCTGGGCGAGGGTCGTCTCCATGCCTTGGCCGTGCGAATGGATGCCGACTTCGATCACCAGATCGCCGTCCGACGTCATCCGCACCGTCGCCATTTCGTAGCCGGGTACGAGTTCAACGCCCCATTTCGAGAGCACCGAGGTGCCGTGCGCGGTTTGCTCGGTATAGCTCGCGAATCCGACCCCAATCAGCGTACCGTCGGTCTCGCCGCGCCGCTGCCGGGCCCGAATCGCGGCGACATCGGCGAGTTTCGCGGCCTGGCGCACGCTTTCGGGGTAGTCGCCGCTGTCGTAGAGTTTATTGGTGATCGTGCTGTACGGCATTTGCTCCGGCCGGACCATGTTGTCGATCCGAACCTGGTACGGTTCGCGTCCGATCGCCCGGGCAACCGCATCGACGATCAATTCGCCCGAAAAACAGACACCTGGCCGCGCAACGCCGCGATAGACGCAAATCGGCGGCTTGTTGGTGGCGACGGTCGCCAGCTTGGCGTGAATGCTCGGTAGATCGTAAGCCGCGGTCAAAATACCGGCGCACTGCGCCGCCTCGACGCACGAGGTCCACGGATAGATCGAATAGGCACCGCCGTCGACGACGACATCCAGGTCGAATGCCAAGAATTTGCCTTGATTGTCGGCATACGCCGTCAAGGTATGGCGGTGCTCGCGGCAATTGGCATCGGCGGTCAGGTGTTCGAGGTTGTCCTCGATCCAGCGGATCGGACGGCGCAAACGCATAGCGAGCGCTGCCGCCACTAACGCCTCGGCCTCGACGAAGATCTTCAGTCCGAAACCGCCGCCGACGTCGGGCGAGATAACGCGTACCTGGCGCTGGCTCATGCCCAGGAACTTGGCGAGGCCGGTCGCCAGGAGATGCGGCGTCTGATGCGAGGCATAGACGACGAGCTCGTCCTGACGCGTATCGTAATGGGCAAGCGCGGCTCGGCTCTCCATCGGCATCACCGCCTGGCGGCTGATGCGGAACTGGCGCGTGACCTTGAGCGCCGCCTTTTTCACCATCTCGTCGAACGGCCCGAGCTTGAACTCGGCTTGGTGGACGACATTGTCGGGCCATTGTTCGTGAACGAGCGGCGCGCCGCTCTTGCGCGCGTCGAGGCACTCGACCGCCGCCGGGAGTGGATCGAACTCGACCGCGATCCGCTCGATCATGTCTTCGGCTTCGGCCCGTTCGGGCGCGAGGGCAACCGCGATCGGCTCCCCGACGAAGCGGACTTTCCGGGTAGCCAGCACCGGATATTCGGAGACCCGGAAGCCCGGGAGCGATGAGATGCCGACGATCGGACCGACCCCGGTCATATCGGCGGCGGTAAAGATCCGGCCTTTGAGGTCGTCGGGGATCGTTATCGACTTAATGCGGGCATGGGCGATCGGACTGCGCAGGAACGCTGCGTTCAAGGTGCCGGGTAGCGCGATGTCGGCCACGTATTGGCCGCGGCCGCGGAGAAAGCGGTCGTCTTCATTCCGAAGAACGCTGGCGCCGATGCCTTGGGATGCCATCGTTCGCTCCAATCGAGGGATAACGCTTCAGGCGATGGAATAGGGACGCCGAGGCAAGCGAGCGACGGGCGCCGCTCCCGCGACACCCGTCGCCCTCACGTCTTTACGAGGTCGGCTTGTAACCGAGTTGCTTGAGCTTGGCGCCGTTCTCGGCATCCACCTTGAGGATGTCGGACCACCCGGTGTCGTAGACGCGCCGATAGAACTCGCTCTCCTCGGCTTTCGGCAGCTTGGTGAAGGTCAAGCCGTGCCCGCGAAGGACCTTGTCCTCGTCGTCGTAGATTTTCTGGATGCGTCGGGTCGATTCGCCTTCGAGCTGTTCGGCAATGCGTTCGACCGCCGCTCGAATATCCGCGGGTAGTTTGTTGTAGGCCGCCGCGTTCATGAGGATGGCGGTGTCGACGGTTTGGAACGGATGGTCGAGGACGAATTTCGCGACTTCCTGAAATCCGAACTGAGTCAAGCCGGAAACGCCCCACCCCAAGCCGTCGGCAACGCCGCGCTCGAGTGCGGCATAGGTTTCGCCGGGCGCGATGATGAGCGGTACGGCGCCGAGCGCGATCGTCATCGACTTGTAGGCCGGCGAGCCGCGCAGCTTCAGGTTTTTGAAGTCGTCGATGCGTTCGATCTTCTTCTTGGTATAGAAGCGGAACCCTCCGACCGGCCCGCCCACCTGCGACAGGTAGATCGTATTGGTTTTCTCGAGGTGGAGCTTGCGAATGAGGGCGTAATACCCGTTGGCGCGCCGCGTTTCGACCGGTTCCGATACGAACAACCCGGCCTGCGCGACCGGCAACTGGCCGGTGTAGTAAGACGCCGAGGTGAGCAGAACGTCGAAGGTTCCGTTACGCAGGCCTTCGAACTGCTCGAATGGCGGCGCGACTTCGGCCGCGCCCAGGATGTTGAGGCTAACTTTGCCGGCGAGTTCCTTCTCGAGTGCTTCCTTGAACCAGATCAGGGGCAGGCTCGCGAAGAACGGCGGCGACCACGCGTAGACGCCCTTGAGCTTGATCTCCTGGCTGTCGGCCGGACTCGCTCCGGCACCGGCCAAAGCTACCGCGCTGATCGCTATGGCTGCCACCTTGGCGAGCACGCGTCGACGTAATACGCCAATCATTGCTGTCCCCCCCGTTGTTGGTTGATGGCGTTCGATCTTCGACCCATGCGGACGCCCGGTCAAGGGCGGCCAGCGCATCGGGCCTATTCACGATTGACGTACTTCGGGCGTTCGTTGTTCGCTTGGGCGCGGGATCGCGAGGCCGTAGCGGCCTACCCGCATCGAAAGGGTCACTGCCATGAGACTCGTCTACGAAAAAGTCATGCCGCCCAAGACCGGACTCGCGATCGAGGTCAAGAAAGGCCAGTCCTGGCGTGTGATCGACCTCGAGGGGCGCCAGGTCGTCGACATGGCGCTGTTCAATCTCGCCAACTTGCGCGAGAAGCTTTCGACCTCGTACTCGCGCACGCGCTACATCCCCAAGGCGGGAGCCCCCTACATCCCGCGCGACAAACTGACCGAGGGCGACACGCTGATGTCGACCATCTGCCGGCCGATGGCGACCATCATCAAGGAGACGCCCGAGCCTAAGGGCATCCACGATACCCACAACCGGATGTGCAACCGCTTCCTCTACGAGTCGCACGGGTTCGGTCCGCGCGACGGCTGCCACGAGATCATCACCAAGGCGGTGGCGCCGTGGGGGCTCCTGGCCGAGGATATCCCCGACACCATGGATCTCTTCATGAACTACCACCACGACTGCGCGCAGGGGCGCTGGATCATCGGCCGGCCGGTGTCGAAGCCGGGCGACTACATCGAGTTCAAGGCCGAGATGGACATTCTGATCGGCTTCTCGAACTGCCCGCTCGACGTGCTGGCGCCGTGCAACGATTTCAACTGCACCCAGGTCAAGGTCGAGGTCTACGCCTAGGCGCAGCGGCGCTGCTTGCTGCTTCTCATACCCGCGTGAAGTAGAGCGCGATCCCGGGGAAGACGTAGAGCGCGCCGACCCCGACCAGCATCAGGCCGACGAACGCCCACACGCCGGCGGCGACGTCTTGGAGATTGGCCTTGGCGATCGCCTGGATGACGTAGAGGTTGAGGCCCACCGGCGGCGTGATCAGCGCGCACTCGATCATGATCGTGAAAAAGACGCCGAACCAGATCGGGTCGATCCCGAGCGCGCGCAACGCCGGCGCCAGCACCGGCACCATCAGGAGCATCATCGACATCGCTTCGAGGAAGCAGCCCATCACCAGCAGGATGACCGTGGTGGCGGCGATAAACAGCGCGGCCGAGCCGATGTTCTGGACGATGAAGGTCGAGATCTCCTGCGGGATACGATAGAACGCGATCGCCTTGCCGAACGCGGTCGCGGCGGCGACGATCAGGAGTACCGCGACCGTCGTCACCATCGCTTCGACCGCCGCCTCCTTGAACTTGGCCCACGTCATGGTGCGCAAGACCAGCGTTGTCAGCGCGAGCGCGAAGGCCAGCCCGACCGCGGCCGCTTCGGTCGGGGTCGCGGCGCCTGAATAAATCGCGACGAACACGAAAACGGCCACCGCGATCGCCGGCAGCGCGCGCAACCCGGCGCGGCGGCGCACTGCGCTTGACGCGCGCGTCTCGCGCGGAATCTCCTTATGCCGGATCGCGAAGAAAACGGAGTAGGCCGAGAACAGGACCGCGAGCAAGAGGCCAGGCCCGACGCCGGCCACGAACAACTGCGTTACGCTTTCTTCGGTGATGAAGCCGTAGACGATCATCGGGATCGAGGGCGGGATCAGAATCCCGAGCGTGCCGCCGGCTGCGAGCAGGCCGTAGACGAACCGCGGCGGGTAACCGCGCCGAATCATCTCCGGGATCGCGACCGTTCCAATGGTCGCAGCGCAGGCGACCGACGAGCCCGATATCGCCGCGAAGATCGCGCAGCTGATCACGGTCGCGATCGCGAGCCCGCCTGGCCAATGACCGACCCAGGCCTGGACCGCTTCGAACAAATCGCTGCCGACCCCACCCTTCAAGAGGATGCTCGACATCATCACGAACAGCGGCACCGAAATCAGGACGAAGCTCTGGGTTGCGGCGTGGAGCGACTGCGGCACGATCAGCGGCGAGAACCCGCCGATCAGCAGCAAGAAGACGGCGAGCCCCGCCATTGCGAACGCGACCGGGACCCGGAGCGCTAGGAGGCCCAAGAGGCCGCCCAGGACGGCGATCGTCGTCATGCGTGCCGCGCCATGTCGGCATCGATCCCGCGCGGCGTTTCCCCCCGTCCGGTCACGACCCGGTAGAGCTCGAGCACGGCTTGCACCGCCGCCCAGGTGCAGCCGACCGGAACCGCGAGCTCTTCCCACCAGCTCGGGTAGTTGAGCATGGTGCCGGTGGTGGTGCCGCGCTCGATCGACTCCCACGCCAGCGCGTAACCGTAGCGGGCGATGAAGACGAGGATCCCCAGGGTCAACGCCAGCGCGAAGCCGTCGATCAGCCGCCGCCGCGCCGTGCCGAACCGCTCGTAGACGACATCGATCGCGATGTTCTCGCGCCGGTGTACGATCCGGCCGAGCGCGATGAAGACGCCCCACAGCAGCGAGAGCTCGGAGAGCTCCTGTGCCCACTTGGTCGGAGCCGTGAACACGTAACGGGCGACGACCTCGTAGGTGAGGAACGCACCCGTCGCAAGCAGGAGAGCGGCGCCGACCACGCCCAAGAAATCGCTGGCGCGGTCGATCGCCTTCATCGCCCGCGCGCGACTTGGGTCCGGTCCGGCGCCGTCTTATGCCGGTCGGGGTCGGCGCGGCTCACTTGAGCGCGAGCGCCGCGTCGTACACCTGCTTGCCGAGCGCGCCGGCTTCTTTCAGGAACGCGTCGCGCACCGGCGCGGTCGATTTCCGCCACGCGTCCATTTCGGCCGCGGTCGGCGTGTAGATCACCATCTTGTTCTGGCGCCCGGCCTCGATCGCGTCCTTCTCGATCTGAGCGAAATCGGCGCGGAGCTTGGTTTCGGCGCGCTTGCCGGCCTCGACCATGATCTTGCGCTCGGCTGGGCTCAGGCTCTGCCAGGTCCGTTCATTGATGACGACCAGGAACTCGATCGCCGCCGAGTTGGCGATGGTGACGGTGTCCATCACCTCCCAGATCTTGCGCGACTTGACGGTGTCGGGGCCGGTCATACCGATGTCGACGGTGCCGCGCTGGTAGGCGAAATACTGCTCGTTACCGGCGACGTTGACCGGGCTGCCGCCGTTTGCTTCGACCCAGGTCCCAAGCAGCTTGCCGAACACTCGTACCTTCTTACCCTTGAGATCGGACGGTGACTTGACCGTGGTGCCCTTGCCGAGGAAGACGGTGCCGCCATAGGCCTGCCACCACAGCACCCGGCCGCCGGTTTTCAAGATCGCGTCGTCGAGCGGGCCGCGCACCGGGCTTCCCGGGGCGACCGCGGCGCGGAGCTTGGCGTCCGAATCGAACAGGAACGGCACGTAGAAGACGTCGGCCGCGGGCACATCGCCGACGTAGCGGGCGAGCGAAGCGACGCCCATTTCGATCTGGCCAGTGCCGACCGCTTTGGGCACGTCCTTGTCGGCGTAGAGCTGGCCCGAGTCGTAGATCTGAATCTCGATCTCGCCCTTGGTCGCCTGCTCGACCTCGTTCTTGAACATCACGACGTTGTCGCCGAGCACGCTTTTCAACGGCAGTTGGAGCGTGAGCCGCAACGTCTTCTTGGCGTCCGCCGGCGCGCTCGCTGTCACCGCGATCGCTAGGACCGCCGCCGCACCGATCACCCAACGCATCATGCTTGCCACGACCTGCCTCCCTGAATTAGCTACCGCCGCGGTAATCTAATACGTACCGCGCCGATTAGCACTAAGGTGGAGGGACCATGCGCATCGTCGATATCCGCCAGCGAACGTTCCCGTTGAACGTCGCGATCGCGAACGCCGCGATCTCGTTCGACGACATGACCGCGTCGGTGGTCGCGGTCGTGACCGACGTCGTCCGGAACGGCAAGCCGGTCGTCGGCTACGGCTTCGATTCGGTCGGGCGTTACGGTCATGGCGGGCTCTTGGCCGAGCGCTTCGCGCCGCGGGTGCTGGCGGCCGAACCGGGGTCGCTTCTCGATGGCAGCGGCCGCAACCTCGACCCCGACAAGGTGTGGGCGGCGGCGATGCGAAACGAGAAGCCGGCCGGCCACGGCGAGCGCAGCGGCGCGGTCGGGTTGCTGGATACCGCGGTGTGGGACGCCGTCGCGAAGATCGAGGACCGGCCGCTCTGGCGCGTCCTCCACCAGCGCTACGGCCGCGGGCCGGCGCCGACCGCGGTTCCGGTCTACGGTTCGGGCGGGCACTATCGTCCCGACGGCAACGTCGCGAGCTTGGCCGATGAAGTAAGAGCGATGCTGGGGCTGGGCTACGTGCGCGTCAAAATCAAGGCCGGCGGCGCGCCGTTGGCCGAAGACCGCCGCCGCATCGAGGCCGTGCTCAAGGTTTTACCGAGGCCCGACCGGCTGGCGCTCGACCTGAACGGTGCGCTCGCGCCGGCGGTCGCGGAGGCGTTTCTCGACGCCGTCGCCCCCTATGGCTTGGGCTGGGTCGAAGAGCCGGCGCCGCCGCTCGATTTCGTAACCAGCGCAAGGCTGGCCGAGCGCTATCCGCATCCGCTCGCGACCGGCGAGAACCTGTTCGCGGCCGACGAAGCCAGGAACCTGCTCCGCTACGGCGGACTCCGGCCCGATCGCGATCTCTTGCAATTCGACATCGCGCTCGCCTACGGCATCGCCGAGTACCGACGGATCGTAGCCGTGGTCGAGGCCGCCGGCTGGTCGCGCACGCGGCTTTATCCGCACGCCGGACATGCGTTTGCGCTTCATGTCGTCGGCGGCCTCGGTTTGGGCTGCGCCGAAGCCGGCGCCGATCAGTCGAAACTCTTCGGCGGCTTCCCTGCGGGCGTCACGATCGCCGACGGCCGGGCTTCGCTTCCCGATACGCCCGGCATCGGCTTCGAGCGTAAGGCCAATCTATTCGCGGTGGCGGCTGGGCTCGTCGATGGATAGCGTCGCGCAGGCCTAAATCGCGCGTTCGCAGCTAAAACGTCACCACGCTCCGGATCGATTTGCCTTCGTGCATGAGATCGAAAGCGTGGTTGATATCGGCGAGTGGCATCGTGTGGGTGATGAGTTCGTCGATCGCGATCTTGCCGTCCATGTACCAATCGACGATCTTGGGCACGTCGGTGCGCCCCTTGGCGCCGCCGAAAGCTGAACCGCGCCATACGCGCCCGGTTACCAGTTGAAACGGCCGCGTCGCGATTTCCTGGCCCGCACCGGCGACGCCGATGATGATGCTCTCGCCCCAGCCCTTGTGGCAGCACTCGAGCGCCTGGCGCATGGTCTTGACGTTGCCGATGCATTCGAACGAGTAGTCGGCCCCGCCCTTGGTGAGACCGACGAGGTAGGGGACGAGATCGCCCGTGACCTCGGCTGGATTGACGAAGTGGGTCATGCCGAACTTTTCAGCGAGCGCGCGCTTCTTGGGATTGGTGTCGACGCCGACGATCATATCGGCGCCGACCAGCCGGCAGCCTTGGATCACGTTCAAGCCGATGCCGCCGAGCCCGAAGACGACGACGTTCGCGCCGGGCTTGACCTTGGCCGTATTGATGACGGCGCCGATCCCGGTGGTGACACCGCAGCCGATGTAGCAGACCTTGTCGAACGGCGCGTCGGGCCGGATCTTGGCGAGCGCGATCTCGGGCACCACCGTGAACTGGCTGAAGGTCGAGGTGCCCATGTAGTGGTGGATGACGTCGTTGCCCAGCCGAAAGCGGCTCGATCCGTCGGGCATGACGCCGCGTCCCTGCGTCGTCCTAATTGCCTGGCACAAGTTGGTTTTGCCGGAGAGGCAGTAATCGCACTGGCGGCATTCGGGGGTGTAGAGCGGGATCACGTGGTCGCCCGGCTTCAAGCCGGCGACGCCGGCCCCGACCTCGACCACGACGCCGGCACCCTCGTGGCCGAGGATCGCCGGGAACAGCCCTTCCGGATCGTCGCCCGAGAGCGTGAATGCGTCCGTGTGGCAGACTCCCGTCGCCTTGATCTCGACCAGCGCTTCGCCGGCCTTGGGTCCGTCGAGGGTCACGGTTTCGATGGCGAGCGGTTGGCCGGCCTTGTGGGCGACGGCGGCGCGGACGTGCATGGGGTCCTCGTGCGGCGTGGAGACGGCGAGGTCCGCCAGTATGCGAGCGAATGCCGAGGCGTCAACGATTGGTGCGACTGACCGGATACCGTCGCTCCGACGAAGGTCGGGTTTGGGGGAATCCCTCATGGTGTCGCAGCGGAGACCGGCTTAGCGTCAGCTACGGATCTGCTGCTGCTGTTCGTCGATGACGATCGAGAAATCGAATTCCCCGGTTGAGTTCGCGGCCTTCGAGCGCACCGGGTGGGACGCCAACATCGCCGGTTACGACCGCGCCTTCGGAACGGTCGCGCGGCAAACCGTCGCGCCGCTACTGGATGCGGCCGCCGTCGGCCGTGGGTCGCGGGTCCTCGACGTGTGTGCGGGCCCCGGTATGCTGACGGCGGCTGCACTCGCCCGGGGCGCCCAAGCGATCGGGCTCGATTTCTCGCCGGCTGCGGTCGAACTCGCGCGCCAAAACGTTCCCGGCGGTCGGTTCGAGCAGGGCGATGCCCAGAGCCTGCCGTTCCCCGACCGTAGCTTCGACGCCGTGGTATGCGGCTATGGGCTCATGCACGTGCCCGAGCCCGCACTCGCTTTGGCTGAAATGCGGCGGATTCTGAAAACGGCTGGACGTGTGGCGGTGAGTGTTTGGGACGCCGCCGGGGTCGGCTTCAGTCTGGTCTACGAGGCGGTCAGGGCACACGGACGCCTCGAGGTCGCGTTGCCGCATGGCCCCGATTTTTTCCAGTTCGGGACCCCGGACAAGTTGGAGGCGGCGCTCGCGAACGTCGGGTTCGTCGATGTCGCCGCGCTCTCGGTCGCACAAACCTGGCGCGTCGAATCCGCGGATCGCTACGTCGAGGCTATCCTGTCGGGAACCGTCCGCGTCCGCGCCGTGCTCGCGGCTCAGACCGGCACCGCGGCGGTCGCCGTGAGCGCTTACCTCGCCGACAACCTTGAACGCTTTCGCGGATCGGACGGCGCGTACGCCGTGCCGATGCCGGCGGTGATCGGGAGCGGCGTCAAGGCGCCTTAGGAAATGGTGGGCGATGCTGGGCTCGAACCAGCGACCTCTCGCATGTGAAACGAGCGCTCTACCAGCTGAGCTAATCGCCCTGATCGCGAGGCCCGCATGAAATCCCCGGGCCTCGGGCCTGTCAAGGCAAGCGCAGGAGCGCCTGACCGAGGTCGCCGAACCGGGCAATGCGGGCGTCCGCGCCGAGCACGTCGGCCTCGGCGGCGCCGTAGCCGTAGCCGGCGATCACGATCGCGATCCCGGCGCCGCGCGCGGCGTTCACGTCCGCGGGCGAGTCGCCGATCATGACCGCTTGGCGCGGCTTGGCGCCCATGGCGTCGATCGTATCGATGAGGTGGCGGGGATCGGGCTTGCGGTAGGCCCGGCTGTCGCCGCCCAGGATCGCGTCGAAAAACGGGGTGAGGGCGAGCCGATCGAGAAGTTCGCTCGCAAGCCCATGCGGCTTGTTGGTGCAAACGCCGAGCTTGAAACCGAGCCGCCGGAACCGCTCGAGCCCCTCGACCACCCCGGGATAGGGGCGGCTGCCGTCGGCCAAGTGCCGCCCGTAATAAGCGAGGAATTCGGGGACGCGCGCTTCGACCTCGGCCGGCGTCAGGCCGTTACCGGTCGCGGCAAAGCCGCGGGCGAGGAGCGCCCGGGCGCCGCCCCCCACCATCATGCGGACCGAGGTCGGGTCGACCGCCGGGCGGTCCCATGCGACGAGGACCGCGTTCAAGGCATCGGTCAGGTCGGGCGCGGTATCGACCAGGGTCCCGTCGAGGTCGAAAACGATTGCAGTGCGGGCGGCGGGCATAGTATTTCCGGGTAAATCGCCTACAAGATATAGTCGCACGCAGCGAAAAATCTGGTAAGAATTCGTGACTAGCGAGGCGGGGGGCGCTATGGCACGTTCCGCGCGTCGCGGCAGCGGCCTTTTACCCGAGCCCCCGCGCCTTGACCACGCTCAATAGCTAGATGCCCACCACATTCGCCGCCGTTGTCCTTGCCGCCGGCCGCGGAACGCGCATGAAATCGGCGCGGCCCAAGGTCATGCACGCTATCGCCGGCCAGCCGATGATCCACTACGTGCTGGACTCGGTACGCAAGGCCGGGTCGACCCGCACGGTGGTCGTGGTCGGCCGCGACATGGCCGATCTCGCCCAAGCGGTGGCGCCGCATGCGATTGCGGTCCAAGACCCGCCGCGCGGCACCGGCGATGCGGTGATCGCGGCCAAGAAAGCGTTGAAGACGATCGTCGGCGACATCGTGATCGTGTTCGGCGACACGCCGTTCATCGAGCCCAAGACCATTACCGGGCTGCTCGCCGCGCGGCGTCAGCCGTTGCCGGGCGGCCGGTTTCCCTCGATCGCGATCCTCGGCATGCGGCCGCGGGAGCCGCGCGAATACGGCCGCATCAAGCTCGCGCCCGACGGTTCGGTCGAATCGATCGTCGAGTACAAGGACGCAACCCCCGAGGAACGCAAGATCGGGCTTTGCAATTCCGGTGTGATGGCGGTCGACGGCAAGCACCTTTTCGCGCTTCTCGAACAGATCGAGCCCGCCAACGCGCAAGGGGAATTTTATCTCACTGATATCGTCAAGGTCGCGCGCGGGATCAACATGCCGACCGCGGTGGTCGAGGGCTCGCCCGACGAGTTCATGGGGATCGATTCGCGCTCCCAGCTCGCGGTCGCAGAGGGGCTGATGCAAACGCGGCTGCGCGCCCGCGCCATGGCCGAAGGCGTCACCCTGATCGATCCGCGCTCGGTCACATTCTCCTTCGACACCCGCCTCGGCCGCGACAGCGTGGTCGAACCCAACGTGGTGTTCGGCAACGAAGTCCAGGTCGGTGCCAACGTCCGGATCAAGGCCTTCACCCACATCGAGGGTGCGACCATCGAGGACGACGCCGTGATCGGCCCGTTCGCGCGGCTCCGCCCGGGCGCGCGCATCGGCAAGGGCGCGCACATCGGGAACTTCGTCGAGGTCAAGCAATCCGAGGTCGAGGCCGGCGCCAAGGTCAACCACTTGACCTATATCGGCGATGCGCGCGTCGGCCGCGGCGCCAACGTCGGCGCCGGCACTATCACGTGCAACTACGACGGTTTCACCAAGTCGCGGACCGAGATCGGCGCCGGCGCCTTTATCGGCTCGAACAGCGCGCTGGTGGCGCCGGTCACGATCGGGGACGGGGCGGTTATCGGCGCCGGCTCGGTGATCGCGCGCGACGTTGCGCCGGGCGCGCTGGCGCTGACCCGCGCCGAGCAGAAGGAAATCAAAGGTTGGGCCGTCCGCCGGCGCAAAGAACGGACGCCGCCCAAACGCCCGTCGCGGCCGCGGCCCGCCCGAGTGGCGCGATCCAAGCCCGCTCGGGCAGCGCGACGCAAGGCCGCCAAGGCGGCGCGACCGCGACC
>VGEO01000028.1 GCA_016869275.1 Alphaproteobacteria bacterium
TCGTCGCACTCCTCGATTTGAGCCAGGACCTCATGGCCGGTGGTGACCGTGGCCGGTACTGGCCGCTCGCACTCTCGGGACGGCACGCGAGAACGAGCGGATTCCACTCGGGCATGCGGGCGAAATCGGAGACGACCGCCCATGCCGGCGGGGCGGCCATGCGGATGAAGCGGCGGGCGCTGACTCGGCTCATCGGCGGGAAGGACTCGAAAAAAGGCCCGGTATACCAAACGCCTGCCGGGCCCCAGTCGTCGTAGTCGCGGTAAACGGATCCTAACGGCCCCGATTCGGGCCGGCAGTGATCGGCACCACAGCTAGAGCATTTTCATATTGAATGGCGATAGCCGGCGTGAGCGAGATAGTTGCGGCATTCGGTGGGTCGGACGCTGCGCAGGAACTCGCTGACAGCAGCCAATAGGGCGTCGACGGTTCTGGCGGCGAGCTTTCGCATCAGCGCCTTGAGCCTAACGAAGAGATTCTCGATGAGATTGAGATCGGGAGAGTAGTGGGGCAGGTAAAGGACCTGCGCTCCAACTGCCTCAATCGCTGCGCGCACGCCAGCCGTTGTGCTAGGCTCGCCTTCGTTAGAGAGGGATGGCACCATGACATGTTCGATCCTGAGCACCGCGCGCGCGTTCGCGCTGGCGGGCGCCGTGGCGTTTGGGTTTTCGTCGGCCGCGACCGCGAGCGATCCCGCGGTCATCGAGGCGGCGAAGAAGGAAGGCAAGCTCACGGTCTATACCGAGTTGCCGACCGAGGTGATCCATGGCCTGATCACCCAGTTCCGCAAGACCTATCCGACGATCACAGTCGACTTCTACCGCGGTTCGACGACGCCGCTGCTGCAGCGCTTCGAATCCGAAGCCGCCGCCGGCCGCCACACGGTCGACGTCCTGACCTCGTCCGACCAGCGGTCGAAGCCGCTCGTCGAGCGCGGCATGTTCGCGAACTATAAGTCGCCGGAACTCGCGAAGTACGAACCCGGAATGCAACCCGACCACGGCTTCTTCGCGATCTACACGCTCAACACGACGTCGTTCGCGTGGAACCCGAAGGTGGTGCCGCCGGGCCAGGAGCCCAAGCAGTGGGCCGATCTGCTCGACCCCAAGTGGAAAGGAAAGATCGGCATCCAGGATCCCTTGACCGGCGGCGGCACCACGGCATGGATCGTCACCATGTACGGGCACTGGGGCGAGGCCAAGTGGACCGACTTCATGCAGCGTCTCGCCGGACAAAATCTCCGCTACGGCACGCGCCAGAACGTCGAGGAGATGGTGATGTCGGGCGAACTCGCGATGATCGCGGTCGACTATCCCGACTTCGTCGAGCCGCTCAAGGCCAAGGGCGCGCCGATCGAGTGGGGCACGCCCGAGCCGATGATGCTGAGCGGGCTCACGATTCAGCTCTCGGCCAAGGCGCCCAACCCGAACGCCGGCAAGCTCTTCATCGACTTCATGTTGTCGAAGGAAGGCCAGGAGACGCTCGGCAAGTTGAACACCATGCCGGCCTTGAAGTCGGAGTGGCCGAAAGCCTTCGATCGCTTGAAGAGCGCGACATTAATCCCCAATCGCCACGCTGAAATCGAGAACCAAAGATACGATTTCTTTCAGGCCAAACTGAAGGAGTTCTTCGGCAAGCGCGGATAACGCGCGCGCAGCGGGCGGCGACGCCCGCCGCGGTACGCTCAGGTCTTGAGGAAGGCGGCTTCGTCGAGGATCGCCGTCATGTCGGCGGGGCACGCGAACGGTCCGGGATGTGTCGTCGAGCCCGGCGCGCGCGGCCGGCCGATCGCCACCAGCACGTTCTTGAGACCGGCCGGCGCCATCAGCGAAGTGATCGTCATCGGCCCGCGATCGGCGGGAACGTCGAAGCCGTGGTTGATCCAGCGCCCCTCGAAGACGAGACTGCCCGCCGGCATCTCGACCGGCTTCGCCTCGACGAGCGCCATGGGCCGGCCTTGGATCACGACTTTGGTTTCGTCGTGGCGCATGTGCGAATGCTTGTAGAGAAACTTGCCGGCGTTTCGCCTTTTCGCCAACCGCGATAACATGGTGTGAGGCATTGCGGCGTTGAATGAGTCGGGGCTAATGTCGCCCATGGGTTCCGCGGGCGTTTGCGGACATCCACCCCGCAGCACGCTTGGAGACTTCCCATGGCCAGTAAAGACCCGCTCGATATTCTCACAACCTATGTCCGCGGCGTGAAGACCGCAGACACCAAGCTGCTCCGTTCGCTCTTCGCCGACGACATGGAACTCGTCAGCATGAACGTCGGCTGCATGAAGGGCGGCGCGCGCATCGCCAAGTACTATGGTCAATTGCTTGCCGAACGCGGCGGCGCCGACCCGACTCCCGGCCCCTTCATCCGCACCGGCAACATGATCGCCTTCGAGATCGACGTCCGTCACGGCGATGAGATGCACAAAGTCTCCGACTTCTTCACCTTCAAGAACGGCAAGGTGCAGCGTCTCGCGGTGTATCAGGGACCGATCCGCAAAGTCGGCGAGCCGCTGCGCGATTTCACCCGCAAGAAGCCGCGCAAGCGCACCAAGCGGAGGTAGGCGAAACTGGTCCAGCGTTAAGGCGCCGCGATCGGCACGGTTGGGCGTTTGGTCAACACTACTTGGTTGCCGGCGGCGTAGAGAAGACACGGTCCCCCATCACCACCGCGCGACGGATCGGTATTGCAGGTGTCCAACGCCCGCTTCTCGGCACATTGCTAGCTCGCGTCGGATTCGATGAAAATCCTCCCGCCCCGTCAGAGCGAGGTCCTGATTGGGGCGTCGTGCGCGTGCGACGCGATCAGCGCGCAGTTCTTGTTGCCGAGCGCGAACTCGATCACCCGGTATTGATGCGACTGAAAGCCCGAGGCGTGGCCGACGCGGTGGCGGAAGGTCATATAGTCCGAGGGCGTCAGCGTCGAGAGCACGTCCCAGGACTGAATAAGCTGGGATTGGATGCGCGAGATACGGGCCAGCATCTTGAACGCTGGCGAGAAGTCGTCGGCCCGGAGTTCCCTGATCGCAGCGCGGAGCTCGTGGAGCACGAGCTTTATCCAAAACTCGGTCGCCTGGTGGATGACGATGAACAGCATCTCGTCGTGCTGATCGGAGAGCGGCTGCTGGCACGCCAGGAGCTCGGGCAGCTTGAGGTGGCCGCCGTAGGAGAGCTCGGCCCGGAAACCGGTGTGGCGCCCGGCGGGAGCGTCGGCGCGTTGGAATTGCCGCGATCGGTCATCATGGTCTCCTTGGTCGAACGACTTACGGCGGAAAGCGATCAAGCGCCGGACCATCGAGCGCTGCCGCTGGCCGCGTCCGCGAGCAACCGCCAACCAGCAAACCGGTTGCGCCGGAGCCTCCGTTAACCGCAGCCTCAAACCTCAGCGCCTCTCCTCGGTCCGCTCCCGCCAAAGCCGCCAGCCGATCACCGCGGCGGCGACGACGGCCAGCACCGCGAGCGTTCGCCACTCGCGCGGCAGCGCCTCGATAGCGGCGGCGAGGCGCTCGGCGATGGTCGCCGGCGCGAGCAGTAGCGGCGTCCACAGCACCGCAGACAACCAGTTGCCGACGTGGAAGCCGCGCGCGGGCTCGCCCAGCGCACCGGCGAGCAGCGGCACCACGACCCGTCCCGGTCCGACGAAGCGTGAGACGAACACGGCGCCCGCGCCCCAGCGCGCGAAGAAGCGGTGGCCGCGCTGGACTAGCGCCGGTCGGCGCGTCAGCCAGCCGAGCGCGAGGATGCGCGCGCTCCATCGGCGGCCGAGTTCGTAACTGGCCCAGTAACCGAGCCCGGCGCCCACGATGCCCCAAAGCGAGAGCGACGCAAGGCTCAGCTTACCCGCGGCGGCGAGCGTGCCGATCGCCAGCAGCAGAGCGGTCGCCGGCACGAACGCGCTGACGATGACCAGCGACTCACCGAAGCAGATGAGGAACACGATCGGCCCGGCCCACGCGCCGTGCGCCTCGACCCAGGCGGCGAACGGCGCCGTCAGCGGCTCGAACAGGGCCTCCATCGGACGCTCCGCCCCTCCATTGCGCGCCCCGCGATCCCGGTCGCGGCGGCGTCCGCCGGGGACATGAGGGCCGAAATTCCAGACGGCCGGGTGAACCGGCAACCGAGCGACGAGCATAGCGGTGGTCGGACGGCTCGTGCAAACCTGACGGGGCCTAGATGACACCCACCCTGGGTCCGAGCGGTGATGCGGCTGCCGTGGAACTCGCACCTCCGGCGATCCGGGAACTGCCGGTTAAGTGACGCCGGCGCGAACTTGGAATCGCGGCTCGCGCCAGATGTCGCGCTCCAGTACACCCTTGAGCGCGGCGACCGCGTCCCAAACGTCGACATAGCGCAGAAAGAGCGGCGCGAAGCCGAAGCGGATGATGTCGGGCGCGCGGAAATCACCGATCCCGCCGCAGGCGATCAGCGTTTGGACGATCGCGTAGCCGTCGGGGTGACAGAGCGAGACCTGGCTGCCGCACGCGCTGGGTTCGCGCGGGGTTATCATCGCGAGATCGAACCACCCGCATTCCCGATCGACCAGCGCGATGACGGCGTCGGTGAGCGCCACCGACTTCGCGCGGACCGCGTCGAGGTCCGAATCGGCGACCATCACCTGCTCGGGCGCGGCGCCGATCAGGGGCGCGATCTTGGCGGCGGCGCGCGCCGCGAGCCCGATCCAGCCGTGCGCGTTCCAACTCCGGATCAGATCGCGGCCCCATTCGTCGCGGATCAGGCGCTCAAGGCGCGGCGCGACCGTCCTGGGGAGCGGCCCCAACGAGTCGCCGTCTAGATAGATCACGCCGTCCGGCAGCGTGAAGGCGTCGCGGCAGCGGGCGAGCGGATCCGACCGGTCGCGAGCGGCCAACGCGTCGCGGCTCAAGGTCGTTCACGATGACACCAAGGGACCTCGCGAACTGGCTCGAACGATCGCAACCTATTATAGCTGGCATCGGCAGGGTAACTTGGCGAGGGAAAAGGACATGGCGGATCGGCTCAAGGGCAAAGTCGCGATCGTGACCGGCGCCGGTTCGGCCGGCCCCGGTTGGGGCAACGGCAAGGCAACCGCGGTGCTGTATGCGCGCGAGGGCGCCCGCGTCTTCGCCGTCGACGTCGATGCAAGGGCGGTCGAAGAGACGGCCGCGATCATCCGGGGCGAGGGCTACACCTGCGCCACTCACGTCGCCGACGTTGCGAACGATGACGCGGTCCAAGCGATCGTCGCGGCCTGCCTCGCCGCCTATGGACGCGTTGACGTCCTCCACAACAACGTCGGAATCTATCTGTTCGGCGGGCCCACTCAGATCGCGGTCGAGGACTGGGACCGCGTCATGGCGGTCAACGTCCGGAGCATGCTCCTGACTGCGAAATACGTTCTCCCCGTCATGGAGCGGCAGGGCAAAGGCGCGATCGTCAACGTCTCCTCGATCGCCGGCATCCGTGCCGGCCGCGCCTCGATCGCCTACAACGCCTCCAAGGGCGCGGTCAACCAGCTGACCCGGAATATCGCGATCGAGTACGCGGCCAAGGGCATCCGCGCCAACGCGGTTCTGCCCGGCCTCATGGATACGCCGATGATCCGCCGCGGGATGGAGGGCGCGTTGGCGGCCGCGGGCGGCGAGGCCGAATGGATCCGCAAGCGTCACGCCGCCTCGCCGACCAAACGCATGGGCGATGCCTGGGACGTCGCTTATGCCGCGCTCTACCTCGCTTCCGACGAAGCGAAGTACGTGAACGGCCATTGCCTGGTGGTCGACGGCGGATTGTCGGTCAAATACTGAAGGGCGAGACCCAGTCGTCACGCGCGCTTGCCGGCGCGAGCCGACACGCACGTCCGCGATGCCCGGCGCCGGAAACGACACCCACTGTTAAGCCGTTGCATTGATTGGCGAAAGGCTGGTAGACACCGAGCGGCTGCAGCACATCAGCGGCCACTGCAGGGATAACAAGAATGACTGGGATCAATTCTGCCGCCTTACCCGGCGTCACGATCACGGCCAAGAGCGGGCCGGGCTACGAGACCATTCTCACGCCCGAGGCGATCAAGTTCGTGGCTGCGCTCGAGCGCCGGTTCGGTGCGCGGCGGCACGAGCTCTTGGTCCGTCGGCGCGAGGTCCAGGCCAGGATCGACAGCGGCTGGACGCCGGACTTTTTGCCCGAGACCGCGGCGATTCGCACCGGCGATTGGACCATCGCGCCGACGCCCAAGGACCTTCAGGACCGCCGGGTCGAAATCACCGGACCGGTCGACCGCAAGATGGTGATCAATGCCCTGAACTCGGGCGCCCGCGTGTTCATGGCCGATTTCGAGGATGCGACCACACCGACCTGGTCCAACCTGATCGAAGGCCACATCAACCTCTGCGACGCCAACAAGGGCACCATTAGTTTCGACGATCCCGCGTCGGGCAAGCATTACGAGCTCAACCCCAAGACCGCGGTGCTGCTGGTGCGGCCGCGCGGCTGGCACCTGCCGGAGGCGCATGTCGTCGTCGACGGCCGCGCCATGTCGGGATCGCTGTTCGACTTCGGCCTCTATTTCTTTCACAACCATGCCGCGCTCAAAGCCAAAGGCTCGGGCCCTTATTTCTACCTGCCCAAAATGGAGAGCCACCTCGAAGCGCGGCTCTGGAACGACGTCTTCACGTTCGCCGAGAAAGAACTCGGCGTCGCGCACGGCACCATCAAGGCGACCGTCCTGATCGAGACCATCCTGGCGACGTTCGAGATGGACGAAATCCTCTACGAGCTTCGCGACCACATGGCCGGGCTCAACTGCGGGCGCTGGGACTACATCTTCAGCTTCATCAAGAAGTTTCGAAACCGCCCCGACTTCATCCTGCCCGACCGCGATCAGGTAACCATGGTGCGCGATTTCATGCGCGCCTACACCCAGCTCGCGATCAAGACCTGCCATCGCCGCAACGCCCATGCCATCGGCGGGATGGCGGCGCAGATTCCGAACAAGAGCGACCCCGTCGCCAACGACGAGGCGCTGAAGAAAGTACGCGCCGACAAAGAGCGCGAATCGACCGACGGCCACGACGGTACCTGGGTCGCGCATCCGGGCCTGGTGCCGATCGCGACCGAAATTTTCGATCGCAACATGAAAGAGGCGCACCAGATCGCACGCAAGCGCCAGGATGTGCACGCAACCGCGAAGCAACTGCTGGCGGTGCCCGACGGCACCATCACCGAGCGGGGCTTGCGCCACAATCTTTCGGTCGGCGTCCAGTATATCGAAGCATGGCTGCGCGGGGTCGGGTGCGTCCCGCTCTACAACCTGATGGAGGACGCCGCGACCGCCGAGATTTGTCGCGCACAGGTTTGGCAGTGGCTGCGCCATGGCGCCGCGATCGCCGGCGGGCCCAAGATCGACCGCGCCCTGGTCGAGCGGCTGCTCGGCGAGGAGATGGCCAAGATCAAGGCCGAGGTCGGCGAACAGCGCTTTGCCGCCGGCCAGTATGCCGAAGCCGCCCGACTGTTCGGCGCGATGAGCTTGGCGCCCGAATTCGAGGAATTCCTGACGCTTCCGGCCTACGAGCGCGTGGTCGTGGCCGAGTAATACCCTGGGCTGCCGGCCGGCGGTTCTCTCGCGTTTCCATAGTAAGGGGTAGGGGCCCGCGTTCCGAGCCCCCGTGATCCCGGAGGTGGCCAATGATCAAAGTCTTCGATACGCTCGAGCACGCGCGCCGGCTCGAGGATGCGGGTGTACCGCGCCCACAGGCGGAGGCCCATGCTGCGTTGTTTGCCGAGATGATCCTAGGCGAAGTCGCGACCAAGACCGACCTCGACGGCGTTCGTGCCGATATACAGGACGTGCGCCGCGAGCTGCGCGGCGAGTTCGACGAAATTCACGGTGAAATCAAAGAGATACGTGGCGAGTTTCAGGTACTGCGTGGGGAGTTCAATGCGCTTCGCACTGAAGTCCGCGGCGAGATCAACGGTGTTCGCGGCGAGATCGCCGACGTCCGCAAGGATTTGAGCCACGCGATCGTCGTTGCCCGTAACGAGCTGACGATCCGGCTGGGGACGTTGATCGTGGTCGGGGTCGGCGCGCTCGCGGCCCTGCCGAAGCTGGTCTAACGGGCCGGCGCGGCAAGATTCGCCCGCCGGCGCGGCGGCGGCGTAAGCTCGCGGCTTGAGCGAGCCCATGACCTACCTCTGCCGCGACTGCTTCGACACCTGGGACGATGCGGCGCTCGCCCGCTGCCCCGGGTGCGGTTCCCGGCGCACCGTCGGCCACGTCGAGCTCGAACGTTTGGGCGTCGCCCACCTCGACTGCGACGCGTTCTATGCGGCGATCGAAATCCGTGACAATCCGGCGCTCGCCGAAAAACCCCTGATCGTCGGCGGCGGCAAGCGCGGCGTGGTTTCGACCTGCTGCTACCAGGCCCGCAAGTTCGGCGTCCGCTCGGCGATGCCGATGTTCCGTGCCCGCGCGCTCTGCCCGCAGGCGAACGTGGTCTTTCCCGACCACGCCAAGTACACGCGCGAGGCCAAACGCATCCGCGCGATCCTCGATTCCTATACCCCCGCTATCGAGCCGCTCTCGATCGATGAGGCGTTCATCGACCTGCGCGGCACCGAGGCTGTCCATGGCCAGGCGCCGGCGGTAACGCTGGCTGTCATCGCGCGCCGGATCGAGGACGACATCGGTATCACCGTCTCGATCGGGCTTTCCTACAACAAGTTCCTGGCCAAGATCGCGTCAGAACTCGACAAGCCGCGCGGTTTCGCCGTGATCGGCGAAGGCGAGGCGCGTCAGTTCCTGGCCGACAAGCCGGTGAGCCTGATCTTCGGCGTCGGCAAGGTGACGCGGGCGCGGCTCGAGCGCGACGGCTTTAGGACAATCGGCGCGCTCGCGACGGTGCCGAAAGCCGAGCTGGTGCGGCGCTACGGCAAGTTCGGGCACCGGCTGGCGGCGCTCGCCCGCGGCGAGGACGCGCGTGCGGTCGAGCCGGATCGCGACAGCAAGGGGCTCTCGGCCGAGACCACGTTCGACGAGGACATCGCCGCGTTCGACCGCCTGCGCACCGTGCTGTGGGATCTGTCCGAGAAAGTCGCCGGCCGCCTGAAACGCGCTAACTATGCCGGGCGGGTCGTCGTCCTCAAGCTCAAGACCGCCCGCTTCAAGCTGTTGACGCGCCGGCGCACGTTGGCCGAGCCGACGCAGTGGGCGGACGCGATCTTCCGGACCGCCGAGCAGCTGCTCGAGCGCGAAGCCAAGGGGACGCGCTTCCGATTGATCGGGGTCGGCGTGGCCGACGTGGTCGCCGCCGACAGCGTACGCGAGCTCAGTCTGTTGGACCCCAAAGCGACCCGGCGCGCCGAGGTCGAGCAGGCGATCGATCGCGTGCGCGGCAAGTTCGGATTCGCCGCGATCGGCAAGGGTCGCGGGCTCGCACGGCCGAAACGGCCGGGCCCGGGCAAGAGCGGTCGGCAGCGCGCCTAGGCGCGCGCACCCGCCGCCGCCAGACGCGCGGCTTCCGCTTCGGCGTCGCCTTCGCGCCGACGCGAGACGTGCCAGGGCAGGGCGATCCGCTCGAACACGTCGACGATGAAGAACAAGGCCGTGCCCATGATCGCCAAGATCACGACGGCGGCGAACATGGTCGGGGTTTCGAACTGACCTTGCGCGACCAGGATGATGTAGCCCAAGCCCTTGTCCGACGCCACGAACTCGCCGACGATCGCGCCGATCAGGGCGAGCGTAATCCCGACCTTCATGCCGGCGAACAGGTGGGGGAGAGCGTTCGGGAAGCGGATCCGGGCCAGGGTCTGCAGCTTCGATGCCTTCATCGAACGGGCCAAGTCGATCATCTCGGGGTCGACCGACTTCAAGCCCAGCACCATGTCGATCACGATCACGAACACCGCGATCATCGCGGCGATCGCGATCTTGGGTTCGATCCCGGTACCCATCCACACCACGAACAACGGCGCGACCGCGACCTTGGGAATGCTGTTCAGCGTCACCAGGAGCACGTAGAGCGTCTCTTCGAGAAAGCGCGACGACACGATCCCGATCGCGAGCAAGACGCCGACAATCACAGCGACGACGAAGCCGAATATGGTCTCGTAGAAGGTGTGCCACGAATGGGTGAGCAGATATTTCGGGTTCTCGAGAAACACCGCGAATATCTTGGTCGGCGCCGGCAATAGGAACGGCTTGATCGCAAGGACCTTGGTCAGGACCTCCCACACCACGAACGAGAGGACGAGCAGGAGAACGACCCGGCTCCAGCGCGGGAGGCTGTACCAGGCCTTGCCGATCGGGTTCATGTCCGTTCCCTATAGACGCCGAGGCGCTCGAAGATTTCGCGGATGCGAGTCGAGTACTGGCCGAATTCGCGCGTCTCGCGGATGGCGAGCTTGCGCGGCCGCGGCAAATCGATCTCGATCACTTCGACGACTTCGCCGGGGTCGCGCTTCATCACCACGACGCGATCGGAAAGGAACACCGCCTCAGCGATCGAGTGGGTGATGAACATCACGGTCTTCTTGGTCTCGTTCCAGATCCGCTGCAGCTCGATGTTGAGCTCGTCGCGCGTCAACGCATCGAGCGCGCCGAATGGTTCGTCCATCAGCAGGAATGCCGGGTCTTGCAGCAACGCCCGCGCGATCGCGACCCGCTGGCGCATGCCACCCGACAGTTCCCACGGGTAGCGGCTCTGGAAGCCGTCGAGTCCGAACAAGACCAGGAGGTCGTTGGCGCGGCGGGTGAAGTCCTTCTTGTCGCCGCGGCGGAACTCGATCGGCAGCAGGACGTTGTCCATGACCGAGCGCCAATCGAGCAACACGTCGCGCTGAAAGACGATGCCGAGATTCTCGGGCGGACCGCTGACGACGGTGCCGCGAATCTTGACCGCGCCCCCCGTGGTCGGCTCGAGGCCGGCCACGCACTTCAGCATCGTGCTCTTGCCGCAGCCGCTCGGCCCGACCACGCTCATGAATTCGCCGGCGCGAATCTCGAGGTTGATGTTCTTGAGCGCGGTCACATCGCCGCGCCGGGACCAGAACGTTTTCCCGACGCCGCGCAGGTCTGCGTAGATTTCGGCCACAACCTCCCCCGACTTGCGACCCGCGGTGGGGCCATTCTCGTTGCGCGCGGAGCGTACGCGAAATCGTTTGGAGCGACAACTCGGGTTTTCGGTCAGGCGTTCGCGATTTACGGACGCTTTTCAGCGGCTAGGCGCGTTCGAACCGAGCTGCGGGAAAAGGTCGTTGGCTACGGTCTCGAGATAGCCGATCGCTTCGCCGCTGCCGATGACGTCGCCGTATTTGGCGTTCATATCGCACAGGTTGATCGCATGCGAGGCGATCGAGCGGTCGAAACAGGCGTCCTCGACGATCGTGCAGCGGAAATTGTAGCTGAAGGCGTCGATTACCGCGGCGCGCACGCACCCGGAGGTCGTGGTGCCGGCGAACACGATGCTGTCGACCTTGAGCGAGATCAGATAGTCGAGAAGCGGGGTACCGTGAAACACGCTCGGCTTCTTCTTGTAGACGATGACGTCGCGGTCGGCGGGCGCGATCTCGGCAACGATGGCGTTGCCGTTGACCGCGCGGGTCACGTCTTCGTTGATGCGTCCGGCTTTGAGCGACCAGCCGCCGAGGTCGAATCCGTCGGCACGAAAGTCGTTGGTCGAATAGAAGATCGGCAAGCGCTTGCGGCGGCCGACCTCGAGCAGGCGTCGGATCACCGGGATCGCCGTCCATGCGTCTTCGCCGCAGCTATGCGGCCACCGTTCGATCGACGTCAAGATCGGCTCGGGCTTGTCGCCGCAAAAGTTGTAGTTGACGTCGATGACGAGGAGGGCCGGGCGCTCGCCGAAGCCGGCGCGCTGCCCGTGGCCCGAGGCCTCGAACACCTGCTTGTCCCGCTCGGTCAGGAACGAGTCCCAGATCCGTGCCATCGCGATCCCCCCTTGGCTCGATCGCCTTGCAGTCTAGTCGCCCGGTCCAAGCGCCGCCACGGGGCGTTGACCGCGGCCGGCCGCTTGCGCCACAGTGTCGCAAAACGCCAGGGAGGGCGGGATCATGGCGAGCTTGGATGTAATCGAGGGTGTCGCCTACAAAGACAAGCCGGTCGGCACCGAAGCGCTGATCGCGGAACTCGATCGGATCATGGCGCGGCCGGGCCAGAATCGGCTCGAACATCCGGTCATCCACGCGCTCGAGCGCGGCGAACTCAGTAGGAACCAGATCGCCGGGTGGATCTATCAAATCACCTGTTGGGCCAATCCGACCAACATCCTGTTGGGTTCGCTCTACGCGCGCTGCCAGGACGAGGACCTGCGCAAGATGGTGCTCGATAACTTGGCCGAGGAGGAATACGGGAGCGAATCCGGGACTGCCGGCCACGTCGAGCTGTTCGAACGGACGTTCACCGAGTTGGGGTGGGACGAGCAGCGCCGGCGCCGGGAGCCGGTGCTGATGGACACGTGGGCGCTCGCCCACTGGTTCGAAGTCGTCCTCACCCAGCGGCCGATCGCCGAAGGCATCGCGGCGGCTTCGTTCTCGGCCGAGCGCATCAACCCGCTGTGCTTCGGCCGGATCGAACAGGCGATGCGCAAGCACTACGCGATCAGCGACTACGGATTGCAGTCGATAGCCGTGCACGCCTCGCACGTCGAAGTCGAGCACGGCAGCCTGGGGCCGTCCGCGTTCGCACGCTACTGCACGACCGCGGACGCGCAGAACCGCCTTCGCTTCACCGTCGCGCACACCAACGAGCTCTATTATCGGCAGTGGATGAGCTTCAAGCACTACGCCTGAAGCGCGATCTCAACTCGATGATCGCGTGCCCGGGATCGCGGGCCCCTTGAGTTCGACGGTGTTGCCGTCAGGATCCTTGATGTAGATCGAGGGGCCGGTGCCCTCGGCGCCGTAGCGCTGATTGACGTCGCCGACCTCGATCCCGTTACGTTCGAGGTGCGTGCGGATCGCCGCGGCGTCGAACGGCGCGATCTGCAGAGCGAAGTGATCGAGGTTACGCCCGCTCGCGCCGGGACCGGCACCGAGCGGCTTGCCGAGTACCGACTCGACCGGCACCAAATCGATCAGCGAATTGCCGGCGCGCAGCTGAACGAGACCAAACTCAGGCAGGCGCCGCTCCTCGCGACAGCCGAGCACGCCGCAATAGAAGGCGAGCGAGCGCTGCAAATCGGCGACCCGCAGCACGAGATGGTCGAGCCCGCGAATGGTGACGGCAGTCATGGTTTGGCCTCGGCGCGTTTGCGCGGAACGTCGTTCGCGCTCACCGCGAGCAAGCTGGCGGCGACTTTGGCAACGGCCTGCGCCCGCGCCCACGGGCTGGTGATGGTTTGGGTCGTTTTGGCCGCGCGCTCGAATAGCTGCCGCGCCAACGCCCCGGGCCCGGTCGCGGCCAGGCTTTGCGCCAGATTGGCGAGAACCCAGGCTTGATCGTAGGGGTTCTTGATCGCATCGAGCGCTTGCTCGGCCGCCGCAGTCGCCGCGGCGGTGCCGGTCCCATTGCCGCCGCGCTCATGGGCAGCGGCGATCGACCAGAGCGAGTCGGCCTTGAGGCGCGGATCACCGATCCGCGCTGCAACCGCCGATGCTTTGTCGAGTACGGCGATCGCAATGTAGGACTGCACTACGTTGCTGATCGCGTAATCGCGGGCGTAGGCGGCGCGGGCGTCGATGGCAGCGGTCGACGCCAGGGCGTCATCCAGCGTCCGCATCGCCTCGACGCGGGCGCCGGCCCGATGTTGAGCGACCGCGATCCGGCCCAACGCCAGGATACGGTAGCGATCTTCGCCGAGCGCCTGCGCAGACTTGAGCGCCGGCACGGTCTCGCCGCTCCGGATATGCGCGTTGACCTGCGCGATCAGAATCGAGGCGTGGTGCTTGGGATCGCGAATGCGGGCGAGCAGGGCCGCGGCTTGATCGCGGCGGCCGAGGTCGGCCAAGCCGGCGACGACATCGCCGAGGAGCGATTCGCGCTTGTCGGCATCGCCTTCGTTTTCGGCGATCGTCAGGGCGCGGTCGATCACGGTATCGGAGAGCTGCCGCGCGTCGCGCTGCGCGAGGTCGACCGCCAACGCCCGCAGCGTCGCGACGCGGCGGCGGGTTTCGCTCGAATCCTTGCTCAATTCGAGGATACGGTCGATCGAGGCCCGTGCCGCTTGGCTATCGCCGGCACCGATCTCGGCCGGCGCGATCGCCGCCAACGCCTCGGCCTGACTCCACGACAGCGGGATCGTCGCGGCGACGGCGTGAGCCTCGGCGAGGCGTCCGATGTCGGCAACGGCCCGCACGATGTTGCGCAGGCCGGCGATGATAAGCCGCGGATCGTCGACCAGCCGCAGCGTACCCAGCGCGTCATCGATGCGGCCGGCGCGGGCTTGGGTGATGACGATCTCGCCGAACACCCAGTCGCGAAAGTGCACCTGGTGGACAGCCTTCGCGCTCGCCACCGCCTCATCGAGCAGGCACGGCACCGTCGGCTCGGCCAAACAACCAGACGCGTCGCGCGTCGGGTCGGCGGGGTCGAGCGCCTTGCGGTCGGTTACCAACGCCCGTGTCGCCGACTGGCTGGCGAGCGCCTCGCGCGCGCTGGCGATCTGGCTTTCGCGCGTATCCTGCAGGCGAAGGCGGAGCTGCTTGACCTCTTCGACCAGCTGGAGGAGCTCGAGCAGCGTGTAGCTCGGCTGGCCGGTGACCTCGGCGCCGGTCCGTTCCTGGTATAGCCGGATCGCCGCTTCGGTCGCCGGGTTCATGCGGCTAGTGACCGGGCCGAGATAGAAACCGAGCTCGGCCAGCGCCGCCTGTATCTTGCGCACCAATGAACCGTCGGCGCGGTTCTTGGCGATCTCGTCCTGGTCGGCGAGCGCGGCTAGCTCGACGACCGGCGCCGCTGCGATCGCGGCGCTCCCGGCGTTCAGCGCAACGCCGCAGCCAAAAATAAGAGCGGCAATCCGTCTAATCGGTATCGTCCTTAGGGTTGACCGTCATCCCGCGCCCGACCCGCAGGGGCCGAAACTGTCGCGGGCGCCGCCCTCCCAGGGCCCGCTCAAATTAGCACAGCGCGGGCGCCAGTCGCGCGCGAGGCGGCGGGCGCGCTCGAGGTCGGCAGGGTTCAGAGCCTTGGCGGCGTCGTCGCGCAACGTCGTCGCCTGGATGGCGAGGCCGGGGACGCCGCTGTTGGCGACGAGGGTGAGCCACATGTAGGCGGTGACCGGATCGGGGGCGAGTCCGACCCCCCGCAGGTGGAGCGAACCGTAAGCGAGCTGCGCCGGCGGGTAGCCCTGCATCGCCGCCTTGTGAAACCACACGGCGGCGTCGCGGATGTCTTTGGCGACGCCGCGACCGTTGAAGGACATGACCCCGATCATGAACTCGGCGGCGCCGTGGCCGCGTTCGGCCAATCGCCGGAACTCGGCGATCGCCGCGGCATAACGGTTGGCTTCATAGTCGCGAATCGCGCCGTCGTAGTCGGCAGCCGCGGGCGCCGCGCCGGCGAAGGTCATCGCGGCACCGAGCGCGACAAGGGCAAACAACGAAGAGCGGGCGGACATGATTACTCGAGCATATTCATAGGTCGGTCGTCTTGCCAACCGTGTCAAGGGCGGCGCCGCGGCCCGAGCGCGTGGTCCTCGACCTGGATGCGGTGGGCGAGTAGCGCGAGATTGGCGATCGAGAACAGGATCGCGAGCTCCCATAACTCGAAACAAAGCGGCAGCACCGCGATCTCGAGTACGACGATCAGGTAATTGGGGTGGCGTAGGAACCGATAGGGCCCGCGCCGCACCAGAGGCTCGCCCGGCAGGGTGATGACGCGGGTGGTCCAATAACGGCCGAGCGCCACCACCACCCAGACGCGCGCCGCTTGCAGCACGAAAAAGACCGCGAACCAACCGAGATCGAGCGTCGCGGCGGCGCGCCCGCTCCACCACACCGCGGCGAGCCAGCTCGCGTGCAGGACGATGAACAGCGGGTAATGACGAGCGCCGACCTCGATCCCGCCCCTGGCGCGGAGCGCGCGCTCGTTGCCGCGCGCGTAGGCGAGTTCGCCCAGCCGCTGCAACGCGACCGCGAGCACGATCCAGTCGGCGGCGGTCACGGCCGCTCGAGCGTGAGGAAGCCGGCGGTGAAGCCGGGGCCGAGCGAAGAGAGGAGGACGCGGCCGCGCGCGCCCGCCGCCAGAGCGCGTTCGAGCACGAACAGCACGGTCGCCGCCGACATGTTGCCGTAATCGCGGAGCGTGGCGCGCGCGTGAACCATGGTGCCGCGCTGCAATTCGAGCGCGTCCTCGAGGGCATCCAACACCTTGGCCCCGCCGGGATGGCAGACGAAGTGATCGACGTCAGCGAGCCGCAGTCCGGTTTGCGCGAGATAGCGGTCGAGGGCGGCCCGCAATTCGCGCCGCACCAGTTCGGGAATGTCGCGCGAGAAGATGACGCCGAGCCCGTCGTCGGTGACGTTCCAGCCCATGATGTCGAGCGAAGCGGGCCAAGTGTGTTCGCCCCAGCCGGCGATTACCGGCCCGTCGTCTCGGCACCCGACCAGCGCTGCCGCGGCGCCATCGCCGAACAGAGCGGTCGCGATCAGGTTGCTTTTGCCGCGATCGCCGTGGCGGAACGTGAGGCCGCAAAGTTCGACCACCAGGCAAAGAAACAGCCGGTCGGGTTCGCTCTTGGCGAGTGCCGCCGCACGGGCGAGCCCCAGGACGCCGCCGGCGCAGCCCAAGCCGAACACCGGAAGGCGGCGGAGATCGCGCCTGAGGCTCAGGCGTTCCATCAAGAGCGCATCGAGCGAGGGTGTCGCGACCCCGGTCGTCGATACGACGATCAGTCCGCCGATGTCGCCGCTATCGCGACCGGCCGCGGCGAGGCAGCGCTCGGTCGCCAGCGCCAACAGCTCGACCGCGTTGGCGACGAAGAGATCGTTCCGTTCCTTGAAGGTGTGTGGGGCGCCGTACCACGCGAGCGGCACGCACGAGTAGCGGGTCTCGATCCCGGCATTGGCGTAGATCTGGGCGAAGCGGGGCGAGGATTGCGCCATCCCGGCGAACAGGCGGGCGGCTTCGGGAACGACCTCGCTTTGGCACAGCCGGTGCGGCGGAACGGCGGTCGCGAGGGCAAGGAGGCGCGGGATCGCGGCCATAGGCTACCTCTGCTTGTCGATCCCCACTGCAAGCGGGACTTTACAGCGGCAGCCGCTCCGCCGACAGTCACGTTCTCGCGCGCACGCCGGAAGGGACTCAGCGATGTTCGAAGGCTTTACCGCGCGCCGCTTCACGACCGGCGGCGCCGACATTCATGCCGTGATCGGCGGGAGCGGCCCGCCGCTGCTCTTGCTTCATGGCTACCCGCAGACCCACGTCATGTGGCACAAGGTGGCGCCGGCGCTGGCGCAGAAATTCACGGTCGTTGCCCCCGACCTGCGCGGCTATGGCGACTCGTCCAAGCCGCCTGGCGATCCGCGCCACGAGCGCTACTCGAAGCGCGCGCTCGCGCAGGACCAGGTCGAGGTGATGGAGCAGCTCGGGCACAAGCGTTTCGCCGTTGCCGGTCACGACCGCGGCGCCCGCACCGCGCACCGGATGGCGCTCGACCATGCCGAACGCGTCGTCAGGGTCGCGCTGCTCGACATCATCCCGACCTACGAGGTGTGGCAGCGCTCGAACAAGAACCACGCTTGGTCGGCGTTTCACTGGTACTTCTTGTCGCAGGATGCCGATCTTCCCGAGACCATGATCGGCGCCGATCCAGCGTTCTGGCTCAAGAAGATGCTCGCCAACTGGGGCGGCGACATGGCCGCGTTCACGCCGGCGGCAATGGCGGAATACGTACGCTGCTTCAGCGATCCGGCCGCGATCCACGCCACCTGCGAGGACTATCGCGCCGGGCGTACCATCGACGTCGAGATCGACGAGAGCGACTTGAGCCGCAAGATCGCGTGCCCGCTCCTGGTATTGTGGGGCGAAAAGCGGGGAATAGCCCGGGCGCACGACGTGTTGGGGATCTGGCGGACGCGCGCCGCCGACGTACGCGGGCGCCCGCTCGCCTGCGGCCACTTCCTGCCCGAAGAGGCGCCGGACGAGACGGCACGCGAATTGTCGACGTTCTTTGGCGAAGGTTAGCCCTGGGATAGAAACCAACTCGTTCGTGAACTATATCTTCAGCTCAATCGCTTAACTTTTGAGTGCCATGAATACGCCACCGCTTACCGCTGAGCCGCCGGCCCCCCGGCGCACGGGATTTCGCTTAAGCCTCAAGACCGCGTTTCTGACCGGGATCGTGGTGACTGCGCCGATCGGGCTCACCCTTTATCTCGTTTGGAGCTTCGTCAGCGTCATCGACGACTTGGTCAAGCCGTTGATCCCGCCGGCCTATAGCCCAGAGGCCTACCTCGAGATCGCGATCCCGGGGCTCGGGCTCCTGATCACGATCCTGTTCTTGACGCTGATCGGCTTCGTCACCGCCAACGTCTTGGGGAGGACGCTGGTCCGGATCGGCGAGCGGATCGTCGCCCGCATGCCGATCATCCGATCGATCTACGGCGCCTTGAAGCAGCTATTCGAGACCGTGTTGTCGCAATCCTCGCGCTCGTTCCGCGAAGTGGTGCTGGTCGAGTACCCGCGCGCCGGCGCGTGGTCGATCGCGTTCGTCACCGCCGATACCGTGCCGGCCGTGCGGGCCGCGACCGCCGAGGACGCGGTCACGATCTACGTGCCAACCACACCCAATCCGACCTCGGGCTTCCTTCTGTTCGTGCCGCGCGGCGACTTGGTCACCCTCGACATGACCGTCGATGAGGGCTTCAAGTTCTTGATTTCCGGCGGCATCGTCGCGCCGCCCGACCGCGCCGCTCTGCCGCCCAAGCGGCCGGCCTTGTTCGCGCGGCGCTGACCTAACCCGACCGCAAGTTCCTGACCGCCGCGTCGCGTTCGAAGAGGTAAAGCAACACGCGAAGCGCTTCGCCGCGTGCGCTCGCGAGACCGGGATCGCGCGCGATGATGAGGCGGGAATCGTCCCGCGCCGCCTGCAAGAGCTCCCCGTGGACGTCCAAGTCGGCGATCCGGAATTCCGGCGAGCCGCTCTGGCGCGTGCCCAAGAGCTCGCCGCTCCCGCGTAGGCGCAAGTCTTCCTCGGCGATGCGAAAGCCGTCGCGGGTCTGGCGCATGATGTCGATTCGTGCCCGCGCGGTCTCGGTCAAGGGCGGCGCGTAAAGGAGCAGGCAGGTGCCCGGCTTGGCTCCGCGCCCGACCCGGCCGCGGAGCTGATGGAGCTGGGCCAGGCCGAAGCGCTCGGCGTGCTCGATCACCATGATCGTCGCTTCGGGCACGTCGACCCCGACCTCGATCACGGTTGTCGCGACGAGGATATCGACCGCGCCCGCCATGAACGCCGCCATCGCCGCTTCGCGCCGCTCGGTCTTCATCTGGCCGTGGACCAGGGCGACCCGGCCGGGGAACGACGCTTCGAGCGCGGCGTGGCGCTCGACGGCGGCGGCAAGGTCGAGATCCTCGGCTTCTTCGACCAGCGGGCACACCCAGTAGACGCGGGCGCCGGCCTTGGTCGCGCGTCCGACCGCGGTTGTCACCTCGTCCAAACGCTCGAGCGGGACCGCGCGGGTTTCGAGCGCGGCGCGGCCCGGCGGGAGCTCGGCGATCCGCGACACGTCGATGTCGCCATAGGCGGTGAGCGTCAGGGTGCGCGGGATCGGGGTCGCGGTCATCAAAAGGAGATCGGGCCGCGCCCCGCCATCGGCGCCGCCGACGCCCTTGGCGGAGAGCGCCAGACGTTGGTGCACGCCGAAGCGATGCTGCTCGTCGATCACGACGAAGGCGAGGTCGCGGAACTGGACCTCGTCCTGGAACAACGCGTGGGTGCCGATCACGATGTCGACCGCACCCGCCGCCAGCGCAGCGAAGGTCGTCTCGCGGGTCCGCTTGGACTCACGCCCGGAGAGCAGCGCGAGCGTGACCCCGGCCGCCTCGGCGAGTGGCGTCAGGTTCTTGTAGTGTTGGCGGGCCAGGAGATCGGTCGGCACCATGAGCGCGGCCTGGGCGCCGGTCTCGACTGCGTTCAGCATCGCCGCCAGGGCGACCACGGTCTTGCCGCTGCCGACATCGCCCTGGAGCAGCCGTATCATCGGCACGGCCTTGGCCATATCGGCGCAAATCTCGGCGAGCGCGGCTTGTTGCGCCTGGGTGAGCCGATAGGGGAGCGCGGCGATCAGCCGGTTGCGGCGCCGGCCGTCGCCGGCGATGACCCGGCCGGGGCGGCGACGGGCGCCCAAGCGCACCAGCGCCAGGGCCAACTGGTTGGCGAGCAGCTCATCGAACGCGAGCCGCATGCGGGGTGGGCTCCCGGCGTCCAGATCCTCGGCCTGCTCGGGCCGGTGCGCGGCGTGGAGCGCGTCCCGCCATGACGACCAGCCATGGTGGGCGCGGTAGGCGGGATCGATCCATTCGGCGAGGTCGGGCGCGCGCGCCACCGCCTGTCCCACGGCTTTCCGCATCACTTTGGCCGAGAGGCCGGCGGTCAGGCGGTAGACCGGCTCGACCGCGACCAACGACGCTGCCTCTTCGGGCGAGGCGATGTAGTCGGGGTGGGTGATCTGGATTTCGTCGTCGTAGCGCTCGACCTTGCCGCTGACCAGGCGGGTGGCGCCGACCGGTAGGGTCTTTTCGATGTAGTCCTGGTGGGCGTGAAAGAAGACCAGCATCAGGACGCCGGTGTCGTCGCGGCAGCGTACCTTGTAGGGAATCTGGCGGCGGTAGCGGGGTGGCGGATAGTGCTTCTCGACGGTGACCGCGATGGTCGCGATTTGGCCTTCGGGTGCCGCTGCGATCTTGGGCGTAAAACGGCGGTCGATGATTCCGCTCGGCAGGTGCCAATAGAGGTCGGCGACATGGGGGCCGGCCGCCTTGGCGACCAGTTTGCCGATCCGCGGGCCGATCCCGCCGAGCACAGTAACCGCGGCGAAGGAGCCAAACAGATTCTCGGGGCGCATGGCGGCGCGTGCAGCTTAGCGCAGAATTCGACGGCTTCGCAGCGCGGTGAACGAGACGGTCGTGGAAAAGCCGTCATGGCCGGGCCGGCCGCAGGCCGCGTCCCGGCCATCCTTGGGTCTAGCAAACCAAGAAAGGCGTCGATGCTTGGGTCGTGTCCAGATCGTGTCCCGCGCATGACGGCTTTGGTCGGCAGCCCGCGCCCTGCTAGCCGACTCGGCCGCACTCATCGGCTGACAGCGGACGGGGTAGGGTCTATACCGGCGGCGACGAACAACCCTCCGAGGACCAGCCGTGGCCGACCATGACATCGAGGTGCGCCGCAAGCGCTTACGCTACCGGAGCTGGCACCGCGGCATGAAGGAAGCAGACCTCGTCCTCGGCGGGTTTGCCGACCAACATTTGGCAGGCCTGAGCGAGCCCGAACTCGACCAGTTCGAGCGCATCCTCGAGCAATCGGACCCCGATCTGATGGCCTGGTTCACGCGACGCCAGCCCGTCCCCGCACGCCTCGACACGTCGGTGATGAAGCTCGTTATGAACTTTAAGCCATACCTTCATGGCTTTGAAAATAATCAATAATATTCCTAGTGTCGGCGCCAGGTTGAAAATCGGCGGCGCGCCCGATGGGGTCCAGTATCTGATGCTCGCCGAACTCGCGCGCGCGAGCGGCGAGGTCTTGCATGTTGCGCGCGACGATCGTCGGCTCGATGCCGCCGCCGAAGGGCTCGCCTTCTTCGCCCCCGACGTCTCCGTGCTGCGCTTTCCGGCGTGGGACTGCCTTCCGTACGACCGCGTTTCCCCCAATCCGGAGATCGCCGCCGAACGCGCCGCGACCTTGTGCGCGCTCGCGGACGGCGGGCGGCGCGGCCCGCGCGTCATCGTCGCGACGGTCAATGCCGTCATGCAGCGCGTGCCGGTGGCGGCCGAAATGGCGCGTGGCCGGCGCCGGCTGACCAAGGGCGAGCGGATCGACGTCGACGCCCTGATCGGATTCCTCGCCGAAAGCGGCTACGTGCGGGTGGGGACGGTGGCCGAGCCGGGCGAGTTCGGGGTTCGCGGCGGCTTGATCGACATTTTCCCACCCGGAGCGGCCGAACCCCTGCGGCTCGATCTATTCGGCGACACGCTCGAAGCGGTCCGCACGTTCGATCCGGTCACCCAGCGGACGACCGGCCAGCGCGCCGACGTCGACCTCGAGCCGCCGAGCGAGTTTCGGCTCGAGCCGGCGGCGATCGCCCGCTTCCGCGCCGCCTATACCGCGCTGTTCGGCGTGCCTTCGGCCGATGACGCGCTCTATGCCGCCGTTTGCGCGGGCCGCCGCCACGCCGGGATGGAGCACTGGCTGCCGCTGTTTCACGAAAATCTCGCGACCGTGTTCGACTACGCGCCGGCGGCGACGGTAACGCTCGACCCCATGATCGACGATGCCCGCGAAAGCCGGCTCGACATGATCGCGGACTATTACGAGGCGCGCCGCGCCCGTGAAAGCGGCCCGGCTTCTGGCGGCGGCATTTACCGGCCGCTGCCGCCGGAGCGGCTTTATTTGAGCCGCGTCGAGTGGGATAGCCGCCTCGGCGCCGCGGCCGTCGCCCAGTTTTCGACTTTCGCGCTCCCGGCGGCGGCCGACGTCATCGACGTCGGCGGTCGGGATGGTCGCGACTTCGCACCCGAACGCGCGCACCCGACCACCAACTTGTTCGACGCCGTCCGCGATTACGTCGCCGCCCAGCACGGCGAGGGGCGCCGGGTCGTGCTCGCTTGCTATAGCGAGGGGTCGCGCGACCGCCTGGCGAAACTTCTCGCCGAGCACGGTATCGCCAAGCTCGAGCCGGTGCCGAGTTGGGGTGGCGCGCTCACCGCCGCCACCGATCGCGTCCCGCTCGCCGTGGTTACGCTCGAAAAAGGCTTCGCGACCGCCGATTTGGCGGTTCTCACCGAGCAGGACATCCTGGGCGACCGCATCGGCCGCCCGCCCAAACGGGCGCGCCGCGCCGAAAACTTCATCGCCGAAGTCACCGATCTGGCGCCCGGCGACCTCGTCATCCACGTCGACCACGGCGTCGGTCGTTTCGTCAGGCTGCAGACGATCGAGGTCATGGACGCGCCGCACGACTGCCTGCTGCTCAATTACGAGGGCGGCGACCGGCTGTTCGTCCCGGTCGAGAACATCGAGATGCTGTCGCGCTACGGCTCGGAAGATGCCGCCGCCGCACTCGACCGCTTGGGCGGCGCGGCGTGGCAGGCGCGCAAGGCCCGGATCAAGAAGCGGCTGAAGGACATGGCCGAGGAACTGATCCGGATCGCGGCCCAGCGGACCGTCAACGCGACCCCGCCGCTCGCGGTGCCGACCGGACTTTACGAAGAGTTCTGCGCGCGTTTCCCCTACCACGAGACCGACGACCAACGGCAGGCGATCAGCGACGTGCTGGCCGATCTCAATGCCGGAAAGCCGATGGACCGCCTGGTGTGCGGCGATGTCGGCTTCGGCAAGACCGAGGTTGCGCTCAGGAGCGCGTTCGTGGTCGCGATGTCGGGCCGCCAAGTCGCGATCGTGTGTCCGACCACCCTGTTGGCGCGCCAGCACCACGCGACTTTTACGCAACGGTTCGAGGGCTTGCCGGTCAAGGTCGCCCATCTGTCACGCTTGGTGAACGCCAGGGATGCCGCCGCCGTCAAGCGCGGGCTCGCCGACGGGTCGATCGACATCGTGATCGGTACCCATGCGCTGTTGGCCGCGCAGATCGTCTTTCGCGATCTCGGCATGGTGGTGATCGACGAGGAGCAACATTTCGGCGTCAAGCACAAAGAGCGCCTGAAGCAGTTCCGCGCCAATATCCACGTTCTGACGCTGACTGCGACCCCGATCCCGCGCACCATGCAGCTCGCACTCTCGGGCGTGCGCGAGCTCTCGTTGATCGCGACGCCGCCGGTCGACCGCCTGGCGGTCCGCACCTACATCCTGCCGTTTGATCCGGTGGTGGTGCGCGAGGCGATCCAGCGCGAGCGTTTCCGCGGCGGCCAAGTTTACTATGTCGCCCCCCGGATCGCCGACCTGCCCGAGGTCGAGGATTTCCTGAAGCGCGAACTGCCCGAGGTCAAGTTCAGCGTCATCCACGGACGGCTGCCGCCGACCAAGCTCGACGGCACCATGAACGCGTTCTACGACGGCGGTTTTGATGTCTTGATCTGCACCAATATCATCGAATCGGGCCTCGACATCCCGAGCGTCAACACGTTGATCATCCACCGCGCCGACATGTTCGGATTGGCCCAGCTCTATCAAATCCGGGGCCGCGTCGGCCGCTCCAAGGTGCGCGCCTACGCCTACTTGACGCTCCCGGCGACTCGCGCCCCGGGCGAAGCGGCGCTCAAACGGCTCGAGGTAATGCAGGCGCTGGATGGACTGGGCGCCGGCTTCAGTCTTGCGAGCCACGATCTCGACCTGCGCGGCGCCGGCAATCTCCTGGGCGAGGAACAGTCGGGTCACATCCGCGAAGTCGGGCTCGAGCTCTACCAGCAGATGCTGGAGGAAGCGGTCGCGACCGCTAAGGCGGCGCCCCGCACGGCCGCGACCGACGATGAGGAAGCGTGGTCGCCGCAGATCCAGATCGGCACCTCGGTGCTGATTCCGGAAAGCTACATCGGCGACTTGACGCTCCGGATGGGGCTCTATCGCCGGCTCGCGCGGCTCACCAGCCGGGCCGAGATCGAGGCCTTCGCCGCCGAGCTGATCGACCGCTTCGGTCCGCTGCCGGACGATGTCGAGCACTTGGTCAAGATCGTCGGCATCAAGCAGGCGTGCCTGCAGGCCTCGATCGAGCGGATCGAAGCCGGACCGAAAGGGGCAACCATCGCCTTCCGTGGCAACCGCTTCGCCAATCCGGCCGGTCTCGTCGACATGATCTCGCGCCAGGGCGGGGCGATGAAGCTCAGGCCGGACCACCGCCTGGTCTACCTGCGGGCGTGGGACAACGTGGATGAGCGGCTGAAGGGGCTTTATCAACTGGTCGATCGTTTGGCGGCGATCTCGGCTGCTGCCAAGCCGGCCGACGTCGCCCAGGTGGTGGCGTAAGCGATGGCACTGGCGCCCCTGGCCGCGCCCGCGCGTGCCGCCCTGATCGAGCCCGGCGACATCGCGCCGGGATTCCGATTGCCGAGCGCCACGGGCGCGAGCGTCGATCTCGACGATCCGGCGATCGCCGGTCGGTTTGCGCTGCTCGTGTTCGGAACCGGCGCCGAACTAGCAGCGACGATGCAGGCGTTGGCGCTGCATCGGGGAGCGCTCGATCGCGCCCGCGCGGCGCTGTTCGCGATCGGCGGCACCGGCGCGGGCGATAGCGGCGTCCCGACGCTCGAGGATCGCGACGGCGCGGTCGGACGAAGCTACGGCGTCAACGCCGCGAACGGCATGGCGGTCATCGCCATCGCGCCAAACCGCCATGTTCTGGCGGCGGGGCAGGGCGGGAAGGAGGAACTCGCGTCGCTCGTGACCCGAGTCGCTGGCGCGATCGCGGCGTGGGCACCAGCGTTCACGCCCCACCCGCAGGACGCGATCCACGCCCCCGTCCTCGTGGTTCCCGACGTGCTGTCGTCGGACGAATGCCAGCGGCTCATCGCGGTGTTCCGGCTCGAGGGCAACGAATTCCTCGAACCCGGCCACGGCGAGCAGCAACGGAGCGTCGATTACAAGATGCGGATTCCGGAATACGGCCGCGGCGACCGCATCGACCATTGGGTGATGAACCCCGCGACCAATGCCTGGATCGATCGGCGGCTCCGGGAACGGCTGTTTCCCGAGATCCGCAAAGCGTTTCACTTCCCGGTAACGCGGCGCGAGTTCTACCGGATCGGCTGCTATGAAGGCGCGCGCGGCGGCGAACTCCACGGGCACCGCGACAACACCGAGCCGCACGTCGCGCACCGGCGCTTCGCAATGTCGATCAACCTGAACACCGAAGCGTTCGCGGGCGGCGAGCTGGTCTATCCTGAGTTCGGCGGCCAGCGCTACCGGCCGGCTTCGGGCGCGGCGATCGTATTCTCGTCCTCGTTGCTGCACGAGGTGCTCGAGGTCACGTCCGGGCGGCGCTTCGTCCTGCTCGCGTTCCTATTCGGCGAGCGCTAAGCGCTAGCTCGCGTTTCTCCCAGACGGAAGCACCTGCAACGGTCGTCATGGCCGGCGAAGGCCCGCCATCTACGCCCTATTTCGTGCGCGGCCTCAGCTTGTGGCTGGTTCGTGCGCGGCCTCAGCTTGTGGCTGGCCCGTCCGAGACGTCGAAAAAATAACGGTTCAGTTTTTAGGAAAAGCGCTTTGGCCCGGCGTGCCGGCAGCCTCGCGCGCGAGTTCGTCAAACAGGTTCAAGAACACTGCCGGGTCCTGTGCGCCCGAGATCGCGTAGCGGCGATCGACGATGTAGCAGGGGACGCCGGTGATTCCCATGGCCGCCATCTGCTGAGCGGCTTGCGCGACATGGTCGCGGTCATCCTCGCCGGTCAAGCGCTCGGCGATCGCGGCGCGGTCCATGCCGCACGCGGCCGCGACGTCGGCCAAGACTTCGGCCAGGCCGACGTTGCGGCCCTCGAAAAAGTAGGCGCGAAACAACGCTTCGACGACGGCGTCTTGAACACCGGCGTCGCCCGCCCACTTGACCAGGCGATGCGAATCGACGGTGTTGGGGGTGGTGCCAATAGCATCGAAGTCGAAGGCGATGCCTTCGCCGGTGCCGGCATCGCGGATGCGGTCGTAGATCTGGCGGGCGCCGGCGGCGCCGCCGAACTTGGCTTCGAGGTAACGCCGCCGGTCGAGCCCTTCGCGCGGCATATCGGGATTGAGCTGGAACGGGTGCCAGGCGATCTCGACCGCAAGACCGGGCCGCGCAGCGAGCGCACGCTCGAGCCGGCGCTTGCCGACGAAACACCATGGGCAGATCGTGTCGGAGACGATGTCGATGCGGAGCCGGCTCTCAGTCATCGTCGTCGACCTCGGCCTTGGGCGGCAGCGGTCGCAGCGGTCGCGGCGCCGCGCGCTTGGCATTGCCGTGGCATTGCTCGCGGGCGCGGGCGATCAGCGAATCGCTGTCGTCGCCCGGCTCGATCGCGGTATAGCCGACCGTGACCGAGACGGCGAGCGGTCCCTCGATGCCGGGGAGCTTGAACTTGGTCTTGCCGATCACGCCGGCGATGCGCTGGAGCGCGAATTCGGCAACCTCCGGCGCGGTGTCCGGCTCGATCACGCAGAACTCGTCGTTGCCGACGCGAGCGACCAAGTCTTCGCCGCGCACGAGGTTCGCCATCAGCTGACCGATCTCGCGCAGCAGAAGATCGCCGGCAACGTAGCCGTAGTCGAGATTGATCGACGCCAAGTCGTCGACGTCGATATAGCCGACCGAAAGATTCTTATTCCAGCTATGGGCATCCTCGATCTGGCGCGCGAGGTGGGCGTGCAGGAAACCGTGGGTGTAAAGCCCGGTCAATCGATCAGTGGTCACATCCTCGCCGAGCTGACGGTAAAGCGTGCGCATGGCCTCGCGGTAGCCCTTCTGCTTGACCAGCGCGACCGCGCGGGTGCGGAGGTCCTTGATCCCGACGGTGGTCGGCACGATGTCGTTGGCGCCGCTCACATAGGGCGCGACCGGATCCTGGAACGCACGCGCGTCGGCGATCAGCACCAGCGGGACGGTGAAGAGCTGCGACTGGCCGCGCATCGCGGTGCAGAAATCGGGCGCCGTCTTGCCATCCGCGCCACCGCCGGCGAACACGAGATCGACCGCCGCGCGGCCGAGGGTAGCGAGCCCGGCGGCATAGTCGCGGGCGTGGATGACTTTGAGCGTCCCGCGGAGCGCGCTGTCGATCCGCTTCTTCAACGGGCCGTGACAGGCGACGACGAGTGCGCGGCCGCCTTTGACGCTCTTGGGCGGGCGAACGGGACGCGGCGTGCGGACGCCGAATTCGGCAGTGGTGGCGAGCCGTCGCTCGAGCTCGGTCTGCATGGTCTTGAGGCGCACGAGCGAGCTCAAGTGCGAGAACAATTCGAGGTCGTGGAACTCGCGCGGCAAGAACTCGGCGATCGCCGCGGCGCGGTCGTCGAGCGGTTGCGTGCCGCCCTCGCCGCCGACCACGATCACCGGCAGGTGCCGGGTCGTCCACAGCTCTTTGAGCGCCGCATTCAACCGGCCGCGCTCCTCGTCGGGCACGCTCGCGCTCACGATCACGATATCGAGCGGGTTGTTCTTGGCGAGGTCGAGGGCCTCGTCGACCGAGCGCGCGATCAGGTTGTCTTACCCGCGGTCGCCGAGCTTGCCGACAATGCGCAGGCGCTGGTCGGGGTCGCTGTCGAATACCAGAACGCGCGCGGTGAGGGTCATCGATGACGGTTTGATGAGGACGCGGGGGAGACTAGCAAATTTTTACGCCCCTCCTAAGGTAAAACCCGCAGAATCCGGGAACTCCCGTGCCGCCGTACGCGCCAGCCTTGCCGCCGGTAGAGCCCGAACCTAGAGTGCCCCGCACTCGGTTCGGCCGGAGGTGTGGGCGATGTTCGGGTTGCAGGGCGAGACCGCGTTGATCACCGGCGCCTCGAGTGGGCTCGGGCATCGATTTGCCGTCACGCTCGCACGCGCCGGCGCCAAAGTCGCGATCGCGGCGCGGCGTACCGACCGGTTGAACGCGCTCGAGCGCGAGATCGCGGGCTTCGGCGGGCGCGCGCTCGCGCTCAAGCTCGACGTGACGGATCCGGCCTCGATTGCCGCCGCCGTCGATGCCGCCGAGACCGAGCTCGGCGCGCTCTCGATCCTGATCAACAATGCCGGCGTCGCGCGGCCCAAGTGGATCGCCGATACCACGCCCGAGGACTACGCCGACGTGATGGATACCAACCTCAAGGGGGCGTGGTTGACAGCGCAGGCGGTCGGGCGGCGGATGATTCAGCACAGGCGCGGCGGCAAGATCGTCAACATCGCGTCGATGGCGGCGTTCAAGGTGTTGCCGCAGCTTGCGGTCTACGCCATGGCCAAAGCCGCGCTGGTGCAGATGACCAAGGCGATGGCGCTCGAATGGGCCCGCTACGCGATCCGCGTGAACGCCATCGCGCCCGGTTACATCGAAACCGAGATGAACAGCGAATTCTTCAAGACCGAGGCCGGGCGCAAGACGGTGCAGGCGATGCCGCGCCGCCGTTTGGGCCAGCCGGCGGACCTCGACGGCACGCTGCTGCTCTTGGCTTCGAGCGCAAGCGATTACGTGACGGGAACGGTGATCACGGTCGACGACGGCCAGACGCTGCTGTAGCGGCAACGCCCGGCCGGTCGACGCGGTCCGGCGCTATTGTTTGGCCTTGACGCGATCGGTCGAAAACAAGAAGTCGGCGCCCTCGACCCGTTTGTGGCACTCGAAGCACGCCTTCATGTCGGGGTTCTCGAAGCGCTTGCCGTCGGCGAGGAAGCGCGCGTATTCCCACTCGCCGTTGCGGATGTCGGCGGCGTACTCGCCGCCCCAGCCGGTCCGCTTCTCCATAACGAATACGGCCGGCGCACCGTCCTTGATCAGGCGCCCTTGCGCGTCCTTCTCCGGATTCTGCGCCGCGTCGAGTTTGGCGCGGTAGACTTCCATCGTAAACACGGCGCCGCTCGGGGCGGGACGCCCGGCCTTGATCGCATCGAACGCCGCCTTGCTGACGTAGAGATCGCGCACCGTCTTGTTGTCGGCGCGATCGACGGTGCCTTAGAACGTGAAGGCGGTTTTGTAATTTGCTGGAAAGGCGACGTTGTCGGTGCCGGCAAGGACCGATGCCGCAGCGATGACGATAACGACGGCTGCCGCCGAGGACGTCGTGAAAACCCTACGAAAAGCCATTCGCTCGTGCTCCTATTTCGGTTACGGCGCCCGCTCGGGACGCCGTTTCGGGGATTGCTCAGTAGTCGCGGTCGTGTGGGGGACGGTCAAATAACAACTTGGTGTTGAGATTACGAAGGGACGTTCGCCAAGTCACGTCTCCCGTGGCGCCGGCGCCTCGTCCGCAAGCGCTTGGATGTAGTCGGCTGATCACGCCGTAGAGTCACCATGTGTCGACAAGCGAGTCGCCACGAGTATTTTGTAGGTTGTCGTATCTTGTCGAGTGCATGGGTGGTGTTGCATGAAAAAACGCGACTTGACGGGAGGCTGAACAAGGAAAAAGTACGACTCGATTGTTCCAATATTGCTTATTCAGGCAATAATAAAACTCAAATTAAAACAGTCGTTTGGTTGATGATCGTCACAGCCGAGCATCAACCAAAATGACATTGAAAAATAACGTTTTTTTCTGGTAAATCTTGACTCTCGTGTGAGGAACTCACCAACTCCAGAGCGTTCGACCATCGAAAAAGAAGAGATCTATCGACCCGGTCTCAGCTCTTGCATGACCGTCGCGGCGATTTTCGCGACCTCGGTGCGCGGAGTCCCCACTTTCATGCGCGGATCGTAAAGGATCTTGAGCAAGAACTTATCGTGCTCGGTGAGGTCGACGTAGGGACTCCGGTCATTGAAAATCGACGGGTTGACCGACTCGCTGTCGTTCGGCAGGCCCATCACCTGGGTGAGTTCTTCGATGACGCAGGTCCGGATGACGTCGCGCGGGTGCTCGGCCGGTACACCGACCGCCACAACGCGAATCTCGCTGCCTTTGGTGTGAATGGTGGCGAAGCAGGTCGAGCCTTTGAGATCCGCTTTTTCGCCGGGCTTCAGTTTCTTTTTGCGCTCGACCGCTTCGACCGAAAACATCAGCCGCTCGACTTCGCGGGGATCGTTCTTGAAGAACGGCGCCATCGCCTCGGATAGCTTCGCGGTCGGCAAATAGAACAAGTAAAGGGTCGCCTTGTTGATATCGAACCCTTTGGCAATGCCGGTTTTTTTGGCCATTTTCGGCGAAAAATAAAGCTCGATCGGATGACCCGTGATGGCCGTGAGATCCGCGATCTGGCGCTGGACATCGTCCTCGAGATAGTCGGGGTAATCCGCCGACATCTTGCTCCAGTTGGGGTAGCCCTCCGTCATGATCGCGATCCTGACCGGGCTAACCCATTTGCGGACGGTCGCGTGCTTTTCTTCCTTGTATTCGTTTCCGAACGCGATCACGTCGAAATTGCGAACGATCTGCGCGTTCGAGGGTGTGGTCGTCGCCGATGATGGGCGCGTCGACTGTCCGTGCGCCGCGTTCGCCGCGAGAACGAGCGTCAACGCCAGCGCAAATAGCGAATATCTATTTATGTTATTTTTCCGCATCTTATATAGCATACTTCATCGTTAGAATGAAACACGCTAAGGCAACACCGCCACCACCTCGATCTCGATCAGCCAACTTGGATCCTTGAGCGAGGCGACTTCGACGAACGAGCTCGTCGGTCCGTCCTTGGGAAAGTGCTTGAGGCGGACCGGCAAGACCAGCGGGTGGGACGCGCGGTCGGTGACGTAAACATGGTCCTGGACCACGTTCGCCGCGGTAGCGCCATGAAATTTGAGAATCGTCTCGATTTTCTGCAGCACGTATTCGGCCTGGCCGACGACGTCGCCCGGGGCGACCGTCTTGCCATTTTCGTCGGTGGCGACCTGGCCCGAAATGAAGAGCAGCCGGCCCGGTTTCACCACCACGCTGGTCGAGTAATTGGGGAATAAGGCCGCGGCGCCGGGAACATTGACCGACTGTCGTAACGTCGAGAGTGAAGCTTTTGTTTTATTGGACTTTTTCTTGGTCGCTCGCGCCTTGGTCTTGGCCCGCGTTCGGGCCGCTTTCCGTGCCATGCTACGCATTCCCCTGTTGTGGCGGATGGGGTGGGATTCGAACCCACGAGGAGTTGCCCCCTGCCGGTTTTCAAGACCGGTGCCTTCAACCGCTCGGCCACCCATCCCGCTGCCTCGCGGTCCAAGAGATTAGGCCAAGAGGGCCCATGCTCCAAGGCCCAAGGCAACACGGCCAAGAAGGCCCTCCGACCAGTTCGCGAAAAAATTGTATTGACAATCAGGCGCCTAAAGGGCGCGACGCAAGCGAAGGGTGAAACAAACGACGTCGCGGCGGGCCCCGGGGAGACGAATTTTGTAGGATTGGGTGCGCCCTCGATCGCGGCGAACGGCGCCAACATCACCGTAAGCGGACCGGCGACTGTGACCGGCGCGGCGGCGATCGATGCCGGCGCCGGTACCGTATCGTTCGGCTCGACGATCGCGGCCGGTGCCAACAACCTGACCGTCACCGCCCGCGAGATCGATTTCGCCGGCGCCGTCTCGGGCTCGGGCACGTTGACGCTTCAAGCCGACGGTCCGGCGATCGCAACCTTCGTCGGCGGCTCGACCTCCGGCGCGGGTCAGCTCGACCTGACTGCCGCCGAGCTCGCGTTCCTGCAGGACGGTTTCGCGGGGCTGGTGTTCGGTCGGGTCGGTTCGAGCGCAGCCCTCACAATCAATGCGGTCGCGCTCAGCGATCCGTCGACATTCCGGGCCGGGACGGGCGGAATCACCGTCGCCGGAAATCTCGTAGCGAATGACGGCGCGACTTTCGCCGCCGCGACCACGCTCGGCGCCAACGTGACGACGAGCGGCGATGCGCTCACTTTCAATGGCAGCGTCGTGGTCGGCACGGCGACCGCCCCGACGGTCGCGACCGCCGGCGACGCGCTCGCGGTCAACGGCACCGTCAATGGCGCCGGGGCGCTTACGCTCGATGCCGGGAGCGGCGCGTTGACGGTCGCCAACGCGATCGGCGCCACCTCCGCGCTCACCTCGTTCAGCGCGACCGGCGCCACCATCGCGGTCGACGATGTGACGACAACCGGCGCGCAGAGCTATACCGGCGCGCTCACCTTGGACGGCACGCTCACGACGGCGAATGCGCCGGTGACCGTGACCGGGAACGTTACCTTGGCCGGAGCCTCGGGCTTCGCCACCGCGGGCGGCAACGTCACGGTGACCGGTACCATCAACGGCGGCCAGACGCTTTCGGCCAACGTCGGCGCTGGCGCGATCAACTTTGCCGGCGATATCGGCGGAACGACGGCCTTGACGTCGCTGACCGCAACCGGCGCGACGATCTCGGTCGATGACGTGACCACGACCGGTGCCCAGAGCTACGCCGGCGCGCTCGCTTTGGATGGCACGCTCACGACCTCGAACGCCGCCGTCACGGTGACCGGCAACGTGAGCCTGGCCGGCGCGTCGGGCTTCGCCACCTCCGGTGGCAACGTCACGGTGACGGGCACCATCAACGGCGGCCAGACGTTGAACGCGAATGCCGGCGCGGGCGCAATCAACTTCCAAGGCGATATCGGCGGGACGACCGCGTTGACGTCGCTCACCGCGACCGGCGCGACGATCTCGGTCGATGACGTGACCACGACCGGCGCCCAGAGCTACGCCGGTGGTTGACGCTCGACGGCACGCTCACGACCTCGAGCGCAGCCGTCACGGTGACCGGCAACGTGAGCCTGGCCGGTGCGTCGGGCTTCGCCACCGC
>VGEO01000029.1 GCA_016869275.1 Alphaproteobacteria bacterium
TGCAGACCCAAATTGGACAGACCCGAGATTTAGATTTCCTGTGCGGTGGCTCAGATGGATTGTCGAAAAAGATGGTTACATTGTAAGTCATTGGGGCAATGCTATTCGAGTCAAAGTGGACTGATAAATACTAGTATGATTAAAGATCTACTAAAATCTAGATTCACTGCCAAATGGTGGAACGAACAAGCCGTAGAACAAGTAGCCATATGGGACTGGGACAAGTTTGGCGGGCGTGTGTTGGGCGATATCATTGTTGATGGGGTGAGTCTACGCAATCTTCTGATTAAGAATGGTTTTGCTCGCGAGTATTACGGTGAAACCAAGCAAAGCTGGTGTTGACAACACCGGATCCACAACCAGGCCGCCCTCCAAAAAACGTAGGACCAAATTTACCAGGACCAATAGGAGAGCCAATGCCTTGGTAAAGGTTGACTTTTACAACCACATCGGGCACTTTGCCGCCGCCGCCGAGGTGTTCTGCAAGGCGCTATTCTTCGGCGGCGTCACCCGCCGGTTCCCGACGCTCAAGTTTGCCTTTCTCGAGTGCGGCGTGGGCTGGGCGTGCAGCCTCTATCACGACCTGATCGGCCACTGGGAGAAGCGCAATCTGCGCGCGGTCAGGGAACACCTCGATCCGGCCCGGGTCGACCGCGCGCTGTTCGTTGATCTCGTCAAGCGTTATGGCGATGCGCGCGCGCTGGCGCGGATCGACGAGATCGAGGCGCGCGACAGTCTGTTCATCGCCCGTTATCCCGAGCGAGCGGAGGACCTCGACGAGTGGGCGGCGTGCCGGATCGATTCGGTCGACGACATCCGCGATCTGTTCGTGCCGAACTTTTACTTCGGTTGCGAAGCGGGCGATCGCACGGCCCGATGGGCTTTCGATCATCGGCTCAATCCCGGCGGCGCGCGGCTCAAGGCGATTTTCTCGTCCGACGTAGGCCATTGGGACGTGACCGATTGCCGGGCCGTTCTTGCCGAAGCTGACGAATTGGTCGCGAACGGTTTCCTCTCGCGCGACGATTTTCGTTCCTTCGTGTTCGAGTATCCGCTCGAGCTTCACGCCGGGATGAATCCCGCTTTCTTCGCAGGGACGGCGATCGAGGATGCCGTGGCGCAGGCGCTCGCCCGACGTGAAAGACGGGTGGGGTAGGCTGCTACGGCAACCTGGCTCCTAGCAGGTGTCGCTCCCGTTTTCGGGAGCGCGCGCCGAGCGGTGTGCCGCGCGCGGCGTACGTCACGCCGCCCTGAGCGCAAGGGCCAAGTCGAGCACGAGCAGCCGGACGTTGGTGTTGCGGCAGGCGATCTTGACGCCGTGGCCGACCGCGCCGGCGATCAGGATGCCGCGCACCGGCGCGCCATGGGCGCGCTCGGCCTCGATCCAGTTCATGTAGCGGAGGATCTGCCCGACCGCGCTGTCGCCGGCCGGCCCGCGCTTCACCTCGATCACGATGTAGCCGCCGCCCGGGTCGCCGGCGAGGATGTCGATCGGCCCGGTCGCGGTCGGATACTCGACCCCGGCGGCGCGGCCTTGGCTCGCCTCGCCTTCGAGCCGAAGCCCGGGTTCGATCGCGTCCAGGTGATCGGCGAGCCAGTCGCGGAGCGGCCGCTCCGGCATGGCGAAAAGCGCGCCTTGCAGGGTCGGGGCTCCGTCCTCGGTCGAAACGTTCGCCGCGCTTGCCGGTTCCGCCGCGAGCGTCGCCGGGTCGCCCCAATAGACCGGGGGCGGATCGCGTGCGGGGTCGAAGCGGCGGTAGCGGCCGAAGTCGCCGCGCCAGAAGAGGTCGTAGGCCGTGCCCGGCTTGACCTCCGGATAGCTCGCACGCGCCGGCGCATTCGCGGTCGCGGATTCGAGCATGGCCCGCACCGTGCGCCGCCCGACGCGCGGATAGCGCGCCTGAAACCAGGTGAGCACGTCGCTCGCCGCGAACGTCTCGCCCACGGCGAGGCCGTCGGCGAAGGTCTGCATCAAGGCGCGGACCGAGCGGTCGTAGGTCGAGCGGGTCATGGTGTCCTTTCTGTCCGATCCGCCATATTGGATAATATATTATCCGTAATCCGATTTTTCAACTCCGGCGGAGGCTGCTAGGCAGCACGGTTGCCAATCAGTCGATCGACCCCGACGCCCAATCCGGGCGCCGCCCTAAGCCGTTGATGCGTATTCGGAAAAAGGAAGACCGCTGTCGCCGGCGGAAGGCCGGCGCGGTCACGCCCGAGCCGTTCAGCTCGGTCCGAGTGCGACCGCCGTCCCGACTTCGAGCCCCAACGCCTCGGCGGCGCGGCCCTGGTTGAGCGCGATCTCGACCAAGCCGTTCGCGTTCTCGTACCAGAACGGCTCGCCAGCGGCCGCGGCCCCGAACGTCTCGGCAAATTTGAGCGTGCGCCCGGCGATTCGGAGCGCGCGGGCGCGCGCGACGTTCTCGGCGCGCAGGCCCGTCATAGCGTTGCCGTAGCGGTCGATGTAGATGACGCGCGCGAGATCGGCGCCGGCGGCGGCGAGGCGCGCCGGCGGCGCGATCTCGACGCCCTCGACCTTGTCGTCGCGCGCGAGCCGCGCCGCCACCGGCGCGAACAGGTCGCGGCCGTGGAAGCTCGCCGAGAGCCGGGGCGGCCGCCACGTCACATGGCGCCAGCGCACGGTCCTGGCGCGCGCCGCCACCACGTCGAAGAGCCCGTTGTCGGGGCCGACGAACCAGACCCCATCGCACCCGATCATGGCCGGCTCGCGCGCGGCGGTGCCGACCCCGGGATCGACCAAGCCGACGAAGGTCGCGGTCCGCGGGAAGGCCGGCGCGAGCGCCGCCAGCAGGTGCGCGGCGGCCGCGATATCGAACGCCGGCACGTCGTGGCAGAGGTCGATCACCGGCACGGTCGGCGCGAACCGGTGGAGCGCTGCCTTCATCTGTCCGACAGAGGGGCCCTCGAGGCCGAAGTCGGTGAAGAGCACGATCATGGTCGGTCCGTCGCTCCGGTCACGGTCGACCCGTCGCTACGGTCACGGTCGACCCGTCGCTAGGGCAGGAACGGGCGCTGGGCGACCTTGCCGCCGTGGGCGACGATCATTTCGCCCTCGCCGACCTCGTGCCAATGCTCGCTCGATGAGTCCAAGGGCTCGGAGACGATCAGCATCGGGTGCGGATCGCGCCGGCCGGGATCGATGCCCAAGTCGTCGAAGATGCGGGCGGTCTGGCTGAAATAGAGCGAGGGCGAGGTGCGATCGGAGGAGAACCGCACCGCATAGACGCGCTCGCCGTCGCTCAACGCGGCGGTGAACGAGAAGCGGCGCTCGCCGCTCGCGCTCGCGGCCACACGCAGGATCGCGGCGATGGTCGCGGCGATCGCCGCCTCGGGCTCGCGTTCGAGCCCGTTCGAGAGCATCAGGTAGAAGATCGTCTCGCTGTCGGTGGTGCCGAGGCGGTGGCGGTAGTAGGAGGGCGCGATCAGGTTGTCGAGTTCGCGCCGCACCTCGTCGAACCCGCCGATCGCGCCGTTGTGCATGAACAGCCAGCGGCCGTAGCGGAACGGGTGGCAGTTGGGGCGCATGATCGCGGTTCCGGTCGAGGCGCGTACGTGGGCGAAGAAGAGGCGCGACTCGATGTGCTGCGAGAGGTTCTTCAGATTCTCGTCGTTCCACGCCGGCAGCGTGTCGCGGAACAGGCCGGGCTCGGTGCGCTTGTCATACCATCCGACCCCGAAGCCGTCGCCGTTGGTGGTGTGCTGGGTGCGCTTGGCGCGCAAGCTTTGATCGATCAACGAATGCTCGGGGTCGAGGATCATGGTCGAGAGCAGGATCGGACGACCGGAATAGGCGAGCCAGCGGCACATCGAACGAACCTCGAAGCCAAGGGATGACGCCGTCCACTCTAGTCGATCCCGTTCGCTCTCGCAGCGCGCCGGGGTAAAGCGCGGCTGGTAAGCTGAGGCCGATGCGCTACACGGCATGGGCGGCGACCGTCTTGGGCGACGAGCGCGGGCTCGAACAAGAACGGCGCGCCGCCGGCGAACGTCGGCTGCCGCGGCGCTGGCGGACGCCCGGTTTTCGCTTGCGGCGGATCGTCGCCGGCGGGCAGACCGGGAGCGACCGCGCCGCGCTCGGGTTGGGCTTCGACTGCGGCGGCTGGTGCCCCAAAGGCCGGCTCGCCGAGGATGGTCCGATCGCGGCGCTCTACCCGCTCGCGGAGACGCGCTCGGCCCGCTATGCCGAGCGGACGCGGCGGAACGTCGCCGATGCCGATGCGACGCTCGTGCTGTCGAACGGCGCGGCCGCTACCGGCGGCACGCTCCTTACCATCGCCTGCGCCGCCGCCCTCGGCCGCCCCTACCGGGTCGTCGATGTGCGCCGGCCGCGGCTGGCGGCGCTGGTTGATCGACCATCGCGTCGAAGTGCTCAACGTCGCCGGTCCGCGGGCGAGCCAGGCGCCGGACATTTATCGCGCCGCCCGCGCCCTGATCGTCGAGTTGTTGACGCGGTCTTAGCCGTCCTCGGCGGTTCGCCACGACCGCACCGCGCCGGGCATGCGATCGCCGGTTTCGCCGGGCGGGTTGGTGCGCGGCGGAAACGCGCGCTCGCCCCGGGTCGCGCGGTAGTCGTTGAGCGCCCAGTGCACCGAAGGGAACGCCAGCCGGTCCCACGGAATGGCGTCCCACGCGTAGAGCCCGACCTCCTCGCTCTCGATGCCGGGACGCACGTCGGGCGAGGTCAGGGTGGCGCGGTAAATGAGTTGAACCTGGCTGATGCGCGGCACCGCGTAGACCGCGAGCAGCAGCTCGATCGCGATCTCGGCCTCGGCTTCCTCCTTGGCTTCGCGCTTGGCGCCGGCGTCGGGGGCCTCGTTGAGCTCGAGGAAGCCGGCCGGGATCGTCCAGAACCCGCGCCGGGGCTCGATCGCGCGCCGGCACAAGAGCAGGCGATCGCCGAGCGCGCACACCGCGCCGACCACGATCTTCGGGTTGTCGTAGCGGATGAAACCGCAGTCGTCGCAGACCAGCCGCGTCCGCGAATCGCCCGCCGGGATGCGCGGCACGATCGGACCCTTGGCGCGCGGTGGCTCGCTCATGGCCGGACTATCTCACGCCGAGCGGCCAAAAAAAACGCGCCCGGTCGGGCGCTGCTGGGGGACCCGCGCGCGGCGCGGCGGACCGAGCGGTTAGACGCGGATGTCGAGCTTGCGGTCGTCGATCCGGCGCTGATCCTCGCGCTCGTCTTCGGCCGCCTGCTGGGCCCGCTTGTCGCGCTCGCGGTTTTCGATCACCACGACGTCCTGATCGCGCTCGTTTTCGCCGCGCGCGGACTCCTCGGTCGGGCGCTGCGTCTGCACTTCGGAGCGACGCAGCGGCGCCAAGTCTGCGAACGACGCGGCCGGGGCAATCAGGATCGGGGGTGTGGGTGAAATCGCAGCCATGCGAAAGAGGATGGTTAGGAATCCCTTAAAAGCAACAAGTAGTTCGAATCGTGGTTAACGACCGTAGTTAATAAATGGCCTGTAATGGCCCGAATTCAATCAGGTTTTCCCGGTAAGTCGTTAACCATTCCAGCCGGAGCCGGTCAGTTGCCGAGCGAGTCGAGCGCGCGCTTAACCGTTTGATAGGACGGGCTATTCGGCTCGAGCCGGGGCAGCAATTGCTGCCAGCGGGCGCGCGCCGAGGCGACCTTGCCGGCTTCGGCGTCGGCCAGACCGAGGTAATAGAGCGCGCCCGGATTGTCTGGGGCGATGGTCAGGATGCGATTGAAGGCGACGATGGCGCGTTCCGGGAACGGCTGGCCGGGGCTGCGCGCTTCGATGATCGCCGCGGCGTAGTTCAAGAGGGTCGCGACATCGTCGGGCCGGAGCTCGGCGATCTTGCCCAAGGCGCGGAGCGCATTTTCTTTCTCGCCCAGGACGCCGTAGGCGCGTGCCAGGCGCTGCCAGCCCTCGGGGTCGTTCGGATTTTCGTCGAGCCGCGCCGCCAGCCCCTCGACCATGTTGCGGATCATCTGCTGGCGGTCCTCGGGCGCCATCTGCTGCGCGGCGGCGATATCGGCGGCGCTCGGACCGCGCGGGCCGGCTCCGCCCTGCACCGGCGGTAGCGTCCGCGCTTGGGTGCCGGCCGGCGGCTGGCGCGGTGCGGTCATGCCGGCGCCCATCGCATCGGCCGGCACGCCGGCGCCAGCGGCGAGGCCCAGGCGCTCGCCCATCTCGCGCACGCGTTCGGCGACCTGGCCGCGCCACGGGGCATCGGGCGGCGAATCGAGCAGGAGCGAGCGCCACATGTCGAACGCCTCGCGGTGCTGCCCGGCCTGGGCCTTGGCGAGCGCCAAATAGTAACGCGCGCCAGGGTGCGCGGTGTCGCGCGCCAGCACGGCGCGGAACATTTTCTCGGGCTCGGCCGCGACTTTGCCGCCGGCAGCCATCACCAGCGCCTCGGCAACGAGAATTTGCACGTCATCGTCGTCAGGCGCGAGCGCGAGTGCACGCTTGTAGGCGGCCGAAGCATCGTCGTGCCGGCCGGTGAAGGCGTACGAGCGGCCGAGCAGAAGCCAGCCCTGGATGTCGGTCGGGTCGGCGTCGAGCCGCGCCTTGAGGCGTTGGATATTGGCGTCGAGATCGTGCGGCGTCGCTGGTCCGGCCGCCATGCCGCCGGCGCCGGCGCCCGCGCCGGGGGTAAGCGGCGGATGGGCGCGGCCGGCAAAATCGGCGCTCGGCGCTTCGGGCCAACCGAGCCACATATAGAACGACAGTCCGAGCACCGGCATCAGCACGACGACGGCGGCAGCGGCGATCGGTTGACGCCCGGGGGCGTCGGCGCGGCGCTCGTCGCCGGCGGGCGCTTCCTCGACGGCGGTCGCGAGCAGCCGGCGCTCGACCTCGGTCCGCGCCGCATCCGCCTCGCCCGGCGAGATGACGCCGCGAGCAACGTCGTTTTCGAGCTCGCGCAACTGGTCGCGGTAGACTTGGCGATTGAAGTCGGCCCGCGAGCCGGCTTCGCCGCGCGCGCGCACCAGCGGCCACGAAATGGCGCCGACCGCGGCCAATGTCATCAGCGCGAGCAGCGCCCAAAACAGCAGCTGGATCACGGCGCGTCCTCGCCGATCAGCCGCTCGAGCCGTTTCCGTTCGTGGGTCGAAAGCGGCGTCGGCGTTGCCGCCGCGAGAGCCCGGTTGCGGCGGTGGAAGCTCCGCACCGTGACGATGCCCAAGAGGATCAAGATCGCGGGTGCTCCCCACAGCAGCGCGGTCTTCACGTTCAACGGCGGCTTCAGCAGCACCCAGTCGCCGTAGCGGGCGACGACATAGCCGACGACCTGCGCGTCGTCGTCGCCGGCCTGGATACGCTCGCGCACGATGCGGCGAAGATCAACCGCCAATCCGGCGTTCGAATCGTGGATCGACTGGTTCTGGCAGACGAGACAGCGGAGCGCCTTGTGGATCTCGATCGCGCGCGCCTCCTGTCCCGGATCGGGGAGCGGCGGATCGACGCCGAGCGCGAATGCCGGCACCGCCGCCAGCACGGCGAACGCGATCCAGAGCGCGCGCGCGATCCGCCTCATCGTTGCGCGCGGGCCTTGGCGACCGCCGGCAGGATCTTGGTTTCGAGGTCGGCCGGCATAATTGGACCGATGTGCTTCAGGACGATGCGGCCGTGGCCGTCGACGACGAACGTCTCGGGTACGCCGTAGACGCCGAAATCGATCCCGACTCTGCCCGAGCGGTCAGCGCCGGCGCGCGCGTACGGATCGCCCCATTCGGCGAGCCAGCGCTGGGCGTCGCTCGGTGCGTCTTTGTAGTTGAGCCCGTGCACGGCGACGCGCTTCGTGCGCGCGAGCTCCATGAGCAGCGGATGTTCCTCGCGGCAGGCGACGCACCAGGACGCGAAAACGTTGACGAGTGCGACCTCGCCCGCTTTGAGGTCGCGGCTCGCCAGGCCGAGCGGCTTGCCGGCGACCGGCGGCAGATCGAACTCGGGCACCGGCTTGTCGATCAGCGCCGAGGGGATTTCGCGCGGGTTCAGCGTCAGACCGACACCGAGCGCGACCGCGAGCGCGGCGAAGATCGCGATCGGAAGAACGGTGCCGAGACGCATACGCTACTCCGCGGCCTGTGCGCTCGGTGCCGGTGCCCGCGCCCGCTGCCGCGCCGGGGCGCCGACGCGATGGCGGCGGTCGGTGAGCGAGACCAAGCCGCCGGCGACCATCACGAATGAGCCGAACCAAATCCAGTGGACGAGCGGCTTGTGGTAGAGCCGGGTCGCCCAGCCGCCGCTTTCGGCCGGCTCGCCGATGGCAATGTAGATGTCGGCGTCCGGTCGCGGCCGAATCGCGGCTTCCGAGGTTTGCATCGGCGGAGTCGGGTAGCTCCGCTGTTCGGGCTCCATCCGGGCGATGAAGGCGCCGGCGCGGCTCACCTCGTAACGCCCGCGCGCCGCCATGTAGTTGGGGCCGCGGATGGTCTCGGTGCCGAGGAAGGTGACGTCGTAGCCGGCGAGCGCGGCACGATCGCCCGGTTTCATGATCAGGAGCCGTTCCTGTTCCCATGCGGAGGTGGCGACGATCCCCATCACGACCAGGCCCATGCCGGCGTGCGCGATCGACATGCCCCAGGAAGCGCGCGGCAGGCTGAGCGCGCGGCGCCACGATTCGGCCGCCGGCGCGCGGCCCAGGCGAATGCGATCGGCGAACTCGACCGCGGCGCCGACAATCAACCACGCCGCGAGCGCCATTCCGAACACCGCAAGCACCGGCCCGCCCCACGCGAAATAGAGCGTCGCCAGCGCGACCGCCGCGGTCACGGCGAAGGCGATCTTCAAGCGGCCGAGCGCGCCGCCCAAATCGCCCCGCTTCCACGGCAGCAGCGGCCCGATCGCCATGGTCGCGATCAGCGGCACCATCAAGGGGCCGAATGTCGCGTTGAAATAGGGCGCGCCGACCGAGACCTTGGTTTCGGCGACGGCATCGAGAAAAAGCGGGTACATGGTGCCGACGAACACGGTCGCGCACGCGGTCGCGAGCAGAAGATTGTTCAAAATGAGCGCGCCTTCGCGGCTGATCGGCTGGAACAGGCCGCCGGTTTTGAGCGAAGGCGCCCGGATCGCGTAGAGCACGAGCGAGGAGCCGACCACCAGCACCAGGAAAGCCAGGATGAAGACGCCGCGCTCGGGATCGGTCGCGAACGCGTGCACCGAGGTCAAGACGCCCGAGCGCACGAGGAACGTGCCCAACAGCGATAGCGCGAACGTCAGGAGCGCGAGCAGGATCGTCCACGACTTGAGCGCGTCCCGCTTCTCGACCACGATCGCGGTATGGAGGAGCGCGGTGCCGAGCAGCCAGGGCATGAACGAGGCGTTCTCGACCGGATCCCAGAACCACCACCCGCCCCAGCCGAGCTCGTAATAGGCCCACCAGGATCCGAGCGCGATCCCGACCGTCAGCGCGCACCACGCCGCCAGCGTCCACGGCCTGACCCAACGTGCCCAGGCCGGATCGACCCGGCCCTCGATCAGCGCCGCGACCGCGAACGAAAAGGCCATCGAGAAGCCGACATAGCCGGCATAGAGGAACGGCGGGTGGAAGGCGAGGCCGGGGTCTTGGAGGAGCGGATTGAGGCCGCGGCCTTCGAGCGGCGGCGGGAGCAGCCGCGCGAACGGGTTCGAGGTGAGCAGGATGAAGAGATAGAACCCGACCCCGATCGCGGCCTGGACTGCGAGCACGCGGGCCCGGAGCGTCGGCGGCAAGTTGCCGCCGAACACGGCCACCGCCGCACCAAACCCGGCCAGCATCAGGACCCAGAGGACCAGCGAGCCCTCGTGGTTCCCCCACAGGCCGGTCACTTTGTAGAGCATCGGCTTCTGGGTGTGGGAGTTCTCGGCGACATTGATGACGCTGAAATCCGAGATGACGTAGGAGATCATCAATGCGATGAACGCGTAGGCGACGAACCCGAACTGCGCGATCGCCGCCGGCCGAGCGACCGCGATCCAGGACGGGAGCGAGCGGCTCGCGCCGACCAGCGGGATCACGCTTTGCGCGAGCGCGACCGCGAGCGCGAGGACCAAGGCGTAGTGGCCGAGCTCGGGGATCATGGTTTGGCGCCCTTCTCGCCCTTCCACTGACCGCCCTTTTTCAAGGCGTCGGCGACTTCGGGCGGCATGTAGGTTTCGTCGTGCTTGGCCAGGACCTCGGAGGCGACGAAGACGCCGTCCGGCCCCAATTTGCCTTCGGCGACGACGCCCTGGCCCTCGCGGAACAGATCAGGCAGGAAGCCGCGATAGCGGACTTCGATCACGTTGGCGAGGTCGGTCACGCGAAACGTCGTGGTCAAGCCGTCGGCCCCCTTGGCGACGCTTTTCTCCTCGACCAACCCGCCCAACCGAAAGCGTTTCTCGGGCGGTACCTGCTTCGTCATGACGTCGCTCGGGCTATAGAAAAAGACCAAGCTGTCCTCGAATGCGATCAACATCAGCGTTGCCGCGCTGGCGAGCAGCGCCATGCCGATCGCGACGAAGGCGAGGCGCTTGTGCTTGCGTTTCACCGCGGCCTCTCCGGGGTCGCGGCCGCGCCCGACCGCTCCGCCAGCGCCCGATCGAGCGCCGCCAGCGTCGCGCGTTCGCGCGTTCGCGCGCGCAGGCTCGCGACCAGGAGGCCGATCATCACCGCCGCCGTCACCAGGAACGCCGGCCAGATGTAGGCCGCGTGCCCGTCCATCGCGAGAAACTGTCCGATCGCTTCCATCGCTTCCGACTGTCCGTCCCATACCCGCGCGCCCCATCGGGTCCGCGGATCGATCGAATCTTGCCCGTGTCCGTATCCCGGTAAGATGCAGGGCGCGCGGCCGGAAGGCAACCGCGCCGACGACACGTTTTTTTGAGGCAGCCATGAAGCTCGACGGCATCCGTGTGATCGACCTTTCGTTATTCCTGCCCGGGCCGCTCGCGACCCAGATGATGGCCGACCACGGCGCCCGCGTGATCAAGATCGAGAATCCGGCGGCGCCCGAGCCCGGGCGTTCGACCGACTATTTTCCGTGGGCCCAGGGCGGCCATACCGTGATGTACCGCTCGACCCATCGCGGCAAAGAGAGCGTCACGCTCAACCTGAAAGACGCCGCGGCCAAGGCCTTGTTTCTGAAGCTGGTGGGCGAGGCCGACGTCCTGGTCGAGTCGTTCCGGCCCGGCGTCATGGCGCGGCTCGGGCTCGATCCCGCGACGCTGCGGGGTAGCAATCCCAGGCTCGTCTATTGCTCGCTCTCGGCGTTCGGCCAGAGCGGCCCGTGGCGCGACGTCGCCGCGCACGACACCGCGACGGTCGCCGCGGCCGGGGTACTCTCGCTCTCGCGTTCGCCCGAGGGCGGCGGCCCCGCGCTCTTGGGCGTCGCCATCGCCGACATCCTGGCGGCGCAGCTTCTGTTCGGCGGCATCGTCATGGCGCTCTACCGCCGCGCGACGACCGGGCAAGGCGACTATCTCGACGTCAGCATGTTCGAGGCGGCGCTGGCGGCCCAGCCCAATATCGTCGGACCGGTGTTCGGCGCCGGCCGCGCACCCGACCCGAACGCCGAGCGCACCCACGGCGGCAATGCCATGTTCAATATTTATGCGACCAGAGACGGCGGCTCCATCGCGCTCGGCGGCGGCGAGAAGAAATTCGTCGCGAATCTGTTTGGCGGCCTGGGCCGGCCCGAGTTCATCGCGCCCGTGAGCGGACCGGCCGGACCGGCGCATGCACCGGCGATCCGGTTTCTGCGCGAGGCGTTCGGCGCCAAGACGCGGACCGAGTGGGAGGCGTGGCTCAAGGGCCGCGACATTCCGGCGATGCCGGTGTTCGACCTGGCCGAAGCATGGAGCCAGCCGCACGTGCGCGAACGTGCGATGCGGGTCACCGATGCGGCCGGCAACGACCACATCGGAATTCCGATCAAGTACGCCGATGAACCGGGGCGGGTGAATCCCAAGCTGGCGTCGGTCGGCCAGCACACCGACGCGGTCTTGAGCGAGCTCGGCTGCGATGCCGCCCACATCGCCCGCCTGCACGCGCGGGGAGCGATCTAGTCGACGCTGTCGGAGCGGCGGGCGAGAAGAAGGTCGGGTCTCGGGCGAAGAGGACACGTTCCTTCTAGTCGATCTCGGCAGTCCGTTGTGACCGCGCCGGTCCGGCGCGCTAGATTGATCGGCGGCTATCGAGGAGGGCCGGGATGGCCGACGCCGGCGTCGAGCTGGACGACAAGTACACCGCGACCGCGGGCCGCGTCTTCATCTCGGGTATCCAGGCGCTGGTGCGCTTGCCGCTGGTGCAGATGCGCCGCGATCGTCTGGCGGGCCTGAACACCGGCGCCTTCATCGCCGGCTACCGCGGCTCGCCCTTGGGCGGCTACGACCAGCAGCTCGCCCGCGCCAAGCATCACTTGACCGAGCACGGCGTCGAGTTCCGCCCGGCCGTCAACGAGGACCTCGCCGCGACCATGATCTGGGGCACGCAGCAGCTCGGGCTCTCGCCCGGGGCCAAGCGCGACGGCGTGGTCGGCATCTGGTACGGCAAAGGCCCGGGCGTCGACCGCTCGGGCGACGTCTTCAAGCACGGCAACGCCGCCGGCTCGGCGCGTCTGGGCGGGGTCTTGTGCCTGGCCGGCGACGATCACGGCGCCAAGTCTTCGACCGTGCCGCACCAATCCGACCACGCCTTCATGTCGGCGCTGATGCCGGTGCTCTACCCCTCGAGCATCCATGAGTTCGTCGAGCTCGGGCTCCTCGGAATCGCGATGTCGCGCTACTCCGGCTGCTGGGTCGGGATGAAGGTAATCGCCGATACGGTCGAGACGACGTCGGTCGTCGACCTGGCGGCTGAAGCGCGCCCCTTCGCGATCCCGGTCGACTTCGCGCTGCCGCCCGGCGGCCTCAACCTGCGCTGGCCAGACGACCGCTGGTCGCAGGACCACCGGCTCCAGAACTACAAGGGTTACGCGGCAATCGCGTTCGCGCGCGCCAACGCCGTCGATCGCGTCGTGATCGATTCGCCGCGCGCGCGGCTCGGCGTGGTCGCCTCGGGCAAGGCCTACGAGGACGTGCGCCAGGCGCTCCGCGAACTCGAGATCGACGACGCGGTCGCCGCCGCGATCGGGCTTCGCGTCTACAAGGTGGGGATGCCGTGGCCGTTGGAGCCCGAAGGCATCCGCCGGTTCTCGGCCGGGCTGCAAGAAGTCGTGATCGTCGAAGAACGGCGCGAGATCATCGAGAACCAGATCAAGCAGTCGCTTTTCAACTGGCGGGCCGATGTTCGCCCGCGCATCGTCGGCAAGTTCGACCACGAGGACAAGCCGCTGCTGCCGCTCGATTCCGAGCTCACCGTCGGCGCCGCGGCGCGCGTCATCGCCGACCGCCTGATGCAGTTCGAGTTCGATGCGGCGCTCAAACAGCGGATCGAAGCACGGCTTCGTTATTTCCGCGAGCGCGCCGAGCTGCGCCGCACCCACGTCGCGCCGATCGAGCGCCGCCCGTTCTTCTGCGCCGGCTGCCCGCACAACACTTCGACCCGGGTACCCGACGGGAGCCGCGCTGTCGCTGGGATCGGCTGCCATTTCATGGCGCAGTGGATGGAGCGCTCGACCGAAACCTTCACCCAGATGGGCGGCGAAGGCGTGCCGTGGATCGGGGTCGCGCCGTTCACCGCCGAGCCCCACATCTTCGCCAACCTGGGCGACGGCACTTATTTCCACTCCGGCTTGCTTGCGATCCGCCAGGCGGTCGCCGCCGGCGTCAACGTCACCTACAAGATTCTTTACAACGATGCCGTGGCGATGACCGGCGGCCAGGCGCTCGATGGCACGCTCACCGTGCCGCAGATCACGCACCAGCTCCGCCACGAGAACGTCAAGGCGATCTACCTCGTGTCCGAGGCGCCCGCGCGGATCGAGCGCGCCCAGCTTGCGCCCGGGACCATCGTCCGCCACCGCGATCGGTTGGACGCGGTGATGCGCGAAGCGCGGGCGATCCCCGGTTGCACCGCGATCGTCTACGACCAGACCTGCGCCGCCGAGAAGCGCCGCCGCCGCAAGCGCGGCGAACTCGTCGACCCGCCGCGCCGCGTCTTCATCAACCGCGAAGTATGCGAAGGCTGCGGTGACTGCTCGGTCCAGTCGAACTGCATCGCCGTCGAGCCGGTCGAGACCGCGATGGGGCGGAAGCGCCGTATCAACCAATCGGCCTGCAACAAGGACTTCTCGTGCCTCAAGGGCTTCTGCCCGTCGTTCGTAACGGTCGAGGGCGGTGAGGTCCGAAAGCGCGCGCCGGCCGGCGAGCTTGGCCCCGACGCTGCGCCCGAGCCGGCGACGCGTGCGCCGCTCGATCGCGCCTACAACGTCCTGGTGACGGGGGTCGGAGGCACCGGCGTCCTTACCATCGGCGCGCTGCTCGGCATGGCCGCCCACCTCGAGGGCAAGGCATGCATGATCCTCGACATGGCCGGTCTCGCCCAGAAGGGCGGCGCGGTATGGAGCCACGTGCGTTTGGCGCGGACCGCGGCGGAAGTGACCTCGCCCCGGATCGTGACCGGCGGCGCCGATCTCCTGCTCGCCGCCGACAGCGTCGTCGCCGCCGGTAAGGAGGGCATCGCGTTGTGCTCGCCCGCGCGCACCGCCGCCGTCGTCAACGGCCACCTGACCCCGGTCGCCGACTTCGTCCGCCACCGCGACTACGACTTCCGCCAGGCGGTGATCGAATCCACCATCCGCATGCACGTCGCGTCCGAACCGGCCATCGAAGCCTTCACCGAGGTCGCCGAAGCCGCGCTCGGCGATGCGATCGCGACCAACGTCCTGATGGTCGGCTACGCCTATCAGAAGGGCCTCCTGCCGCTCGCGGCGGCGGCGATCGAGCGTGCGATCGCGTTGAACGGGGTTGCGGTCAAGTCGAACGTCCAAGCGTTCCGCTGGGGCCGCTTGCTCGCCGCCGAACCGCGGCGGGTCAAGACGACGCTCGGGCTCGCGCCGGTACCGGCGCTCGCGGATTCGCTCGATGAATTGATTGCTGCACGTGCGCGGCACTTGACCGACTATCAGGACGCAGCCTTGGCCGAGCGCTACCGGGCGCTCGTCGCCCGCGTCCGAAGCGCCGCCGCGGCGGCCGGGTTGGACGAGCGCTTGGCTCACGCGGTCGCGCGCAACTACGCCAAGCTGCTCGCTTACAAGGACGAGTACGAAGTGGCCCGGCTGTTCACAAACGGTGCGTTCGCTCGCGACCTCGCCAGTCAGTTCGCCGGCGACTACCGGCTCACCTTCCACCTCGCGCCGCCGTTCCTCCCCGGGCGCGACGCCAACGGGCGGCCGAAGAAACGTGAGTTCGCGGCGTGGACGCTCGCGCTTCTTCGCGTGCTGGCGCGGGCGCGGCGGCTGCGTGGCACCGCATTCGATCCGTTCGGCTACGCGTCCGAGCGGCGCGCCGAGCGGGTGCTGATCGCCGACTACGAAGCAACGATCGAGCGGATGTTGCCGCGGCTCGCGCCGGCCAATGTCGAGGCGGCGATCGCGCTCGCCGCGCTCGCTGACGACATTCGCGGCTTCGGCCCGATCAAGGCGGCGGCGATCGCCGCGGCCGAGGCGCGAAAGGCGGCGCTGTGGGCGGCATTCGACCATCCCGGCGGCGGCGCGCTCCGAGCCGCGGCGGAGTGACCTCGTCCATGACGGTGGACGGCCGCCGCGTCGCCCGGCCGACGGCGTTTAGCCCGGCACTCGGAGCAGTACCAGCCCAACCACCACCGCCAATGCGGCGGCGATGCGGGCGCGGCCGAACGGCTCGCCCATCAGCCGCGTACCGATGATCGCGGCGAATACGACCGAAGTTTCGCGGAGCGCAGCGACATAGGCGAACGGCGCCAGGCTCATCCCCCACAAGACGAGGCCGTAGCTGAGAATTGCGAGCGCGCCGGCGCCGCCGCCCTTGAGCCAGCTCGCGCCGCTCGCGGCGAGCACCTGCGGCCCCCGTCGCCACAGCGCGACGGCGGCGACCGCCGGGGTGCAGCCGATGAAGAGCCACGCGGTGTAGCTGAGCGCCTCGCCGTTCGCGCGCACGCCCAAGCCGTCGATGAAGGTGTAGGCGACCGTGGTCGTGCCGGTGGCGAGCGCCCAGGCCACGGCGCGGGCGCTCGCGGCGCCCGATCGCCGCGCGCCGATCAGGGCGAGGCTCGCAATTCCGGCCGAAACCAAGAGCACCGCGAACCAGCCCCACGGGGCGAGCGCCTGGGCGGCGAAGAAATGGCTCAAGACCGCGACCGCGAGCGGCGCCGAGCCGCGCGCGATCGGATAGACCCGCGAAAAATCGCCGGCACGATACGCCATGATCAGCGCAAAGAAGTAAGCGTCGTGAATGACGATCGAAGCGATCAGGTAAGGCAACGCCGCATCGGCGACCGGCCCGCACCACGGCAGCAGCGCCAAGCCGCAGGCCAAGGTAACGACGTTGAGCTGGGCGGTGGTGACGAGGTGGTCGCCGCCACCCTTGACGAGCGCGTTCCAGCTCGCGTGGCCCAACGCGGCGGCAAGAACGGCGACGAAGACGAGGGCGTCCATGGCGCGCGCCCCGGCGCGGGGGGCGCATCCCCGTCAGGCGTCGGCGGCGCCGAGCGAAAGCGCGCGCACCCGCCGCGCCGCCAACTCACCTTGAATGCGGATGATGAGTACGGTCACGAAATAGGCGGTAAAGCCAGCGATCATGACGAGCAGCGGGTAGAGCATCGAAGCGTGAATGGTCGAGCCCGAGAGCTTGAGGATGCTGGACGGCTGGTGCAGCGTGTTCCACCAGTCGACCGAGAACTTGATGATCGGCAAGTTGACGGCGCCGACCAGCGCCAGGATCGCGGCAGCCTTGGCGGCGCGGCCCGGATCCTCGATCGCTTCCCAGAGCGCGATGTAACCCAAATAGAGAAAGAACAGGATCAGCACCGAGGTGAGGCGCGCGTCCCACACCCACCACGTGCCCCACATCGGCTGGCCCCACAGCGCGCCGGTTGCGAGCGCGGTGAAGGTGAAACCGGCGCCGATCGGGGCCGCCGCTTTGGCGGTCAGGTCCGCGACCGGGTGCTTCCAGACGAGCGCGGTCGCCGAGGCCACCGCCATCACCGCGTAGATCATGGTCGCCATCCACGCCGCCGGGACGTGGACGAACATGATGCGGACGGTCTCTTTCTGCTGGTAGTCGGGCGGGACCACGAACAGCGCCATGTAGAGCCCGACGCCGAGCAGCACCACGGTCAGGCCCGCGCTCCACGGCAGGATCGCGGCGATGATGCGGCCGAATCGAGCCGGGTTGGCGAAGCGGTGCAGCATGGCCGGATATTGCCTCGAAGGATCGGGCTCAGTCGAGGTGGCTCAGTCGAGGTTGAGGCGGAGGCTCGCCGCCGCCGCCCACGGGCCGAGCGCGAGCGCACCGAGGAGAAAGGCACCCAACACCAGGAGGTGCGGCTTGGCGCCCAAGCCCGAAATCGCGCCGTCGATCGCCGCCACGCCGAAAATCAGCACCGGGACATAGAGCGGCAGCACCAGGATCGAAAGCAGCGCGCCACCGCGCCTGACGCCGACCGTGAGCGCGGCCCCGATCGCGCCGACGATCGAGAGAATCGGCGTACCGAGCAGCATCGCCAGCAGGAGCGCGCCGAGGCCGGCGACGTCGAGGTTGAGCAGCAACGCCAAGATCGGCGCGGCCACCAGCAGCGGTACGCCGGTCGTCGCCCAATGCGCGGCGCACTTCGCGAGCACGGTGAGCTCGAGAGGAAGCGGCGTCAGCGCCAGCAAATCGAGGCTGCCGTCCTCATAGTCGGCCTGGAACAGCCGGTCGAGCGAGAGCAGCGTCGCCAGGAGCGCCGCGACCCAGACGACGCCCGCGCCGACGCGGGCGAGGATTTCGGGCCCCGGGCCGATCCCGAGCGGGAACAAGGTGACGGCGAGCACGAAAAAGGCGATCGCCAGGCCGGCGCCGCCGCCGTGGCGGAAGGCGAGGCCGACGTCGCGGGCGAAGAGGCGGACGAACGCTTTCATGCCGCGCGCGCTCCGGCCGTCAGCGCGAGCGCGCGCCCGGGCAGGTCGAGCGGCAGGTGGGTCGCCGCCATGATGAGACCGCCGCTTGCCAAATGGGCGCGGGCGAGTTCGGTGAAGCGGGCGACGCTCGCCTGGTCGAGCGACACGGTCGGCTCGTCCAGGAGCCAGAGCGTCGCCGCGCTCGCGGCGAGCCGCGCGAGATTGAGACGCCGCTTTTCGCCGGCCGACAGGAACTGCGCGCGCACGTCGGCGAGTTGGGCGAGCCCCATCGCGTCGAGCGCTGGGCCGACTTCGGCCGAGCCGCCGGCGAGTCCGGTCCAGAACGCGAGGTTCTCGCGCGCGGTGAGCGCCGGTTTGACCGCGTCGAGGTGGCCGACATAGCCGAGCCGCGCTCGATGGGCGTCGGGGTCGGCATCGACCGGCGTCCCGTTCCAGGTGAGCATGCCTGCCGCGGGCTTGAGCAGCCCGGCTGCGAGCCGCAACAGGCTCGACTTGCCGGCGCCGTTCGGGCCTTGCACGACCAACGCTTCACCCGGCGCCACGACGAAGTCGAGGGCTCGGAACACGCGCCGCTCCCCGCGCACGCAGGCGAGCCCGTTACCGGCGAACATCGAATCCATCGATCATGCGCCCGACTGTAGCCGGGACCTGAGGCGCGGTGTCGCGAAATCCAGGAAAGCGCGGAGCTTGGCCGGGATCAAGCGTCCGCTCAGGTGCGCGAGGTGAACCGGTACTGGTTCGAACTCGAAGTCGCGCAAGAGCGGGCGCAGCCGATGTCGCTTGATCGCGGCGGCGACCTGATAGGAGAGGATGCGCGTAATGCCGACCCCGGCGATCGCCGCGTCGATCGCGGCCTCGGCGGTCGTCGCGACCAGACGGGCGTGGATCGAAATCATTTGACGCTTGCGCCCGATCTGGAACGGCCACTCGCGCGAACCGGCCAGGCCGGTGAACGCAATGCAATCGTGGCGCGCGAGATCGGTCGGGTGTGTCGGTGTCCCGCGGCGGGCAAGATAGCCGGGTGCGGCGCAGACGAGCGTTCGCACGGTTCCGACCCGGGCTGCGACCAGCGAGCTGTCGCCGAGTTCGCCGATGCGGAGCGCGAGGTCGACATTGTCATCGATCAGACTGATCGGGCGATCGTTCAAGAGCAGGGTGACGTCGATCGCGGGGAAGCGGGCGAGAAAAGTCGCGATCACGGGAACGAGATGCAAACGCCCGAACACGATCGGCGCGGTCACGACCAACTCGCCGCGCGGGTCGCTACTCTCGCCCGCTGCGGTGCGTTCCGCTTCACCGAGATCGTCGAGGATGCGGCGGCTCGCTTCGAAAAACTGGCGGCCGACGTCGGTCGGCGCAACGTGCCGCGTGGTGCGGTTGAGCAGCCGAACGGAGAGCACGGCTTCGAGCTCGCTCACCCTGCGGCTTACGGTCGCCAGCGGCACGCTCAGCCGGCGCGACGCGGCTGTAAAGCTGCCGGCCTCGACCACAGCGCGAAACGCGGTCATCGCTTCGAAGCGGTCCATTAATTATTCCAAATATTGGAATAGATATTCACTATTTTAGATTATTATAACAAAAGATGGAAAGAGGCATGTTTCCCGGCGACAGCAAAGGAGCGACCGATGACATTCTCTTCCGACGTCGCGTTTACGCCGACGGTCAAGGCCATTCAGGCGCGGCGCGGCTCGCGCCAGTCCTACGAGCGCATGGAGGCGAAGGGCGGTTGGGCGACCACGGTCGATGACGAGCTCGCCCAATTCCTCGCCGCAGCCGATTCGTTTTACCTCGCGACCGCGACCGCCGCCGGCCAGCCCTACATTCAGCACCGCGGCGGCCCGCCCGGATTCTTGCGCGTGCTCGACGAGCGCACGCTCGGCTTCGCCGACTTCAAGGGCAATCGCCAGTACATCTCGACCGGAAACCTCGCGGAGAACCCGCTCGCCTTTATCTTCGTGGTGGACTACGCGAATCGTCGCCGCATCAAGATTTGGGGGACGGCGCGGGTCGTCGAGGCCGACCCGGTCCGGATGGAACGGCTGTTTCCGGCGGGCTACGCGGCCAAACCCGACCAGGCGATCCTCTTTTCGATCGCGGCCTGGGACAGCAATTGCCCTCAGTACATCCCGCAAAAAATCTCGGCCGATGACGTCGCGGCGATGGTCGAGGGCTACGAGCGGAAGGTCGCCTTGCTTGAATCGGAGGTGGCGCGGCTGCGGGCCAAGGCTTAAGCGGGGGCGCCGCCGCGACCCCGGCCTTGGACGAAGGCGCGGGCCGAGGTATCCCACTCGCGGTCGAGCACGGCCTTGCCAAGCCGGAACTCGTTGGCGATCGCTTCGGCGTTCCCGAGTTCCCACTGCTCGTAAGCCGAGCGGCGATCGGCGAGCAGGCAGCTTTGCGGAAACTGGGCGATCTGGTGGGCGAGCGCTTGCGCAGCGGTCTTGGCTTCGCCGCGCGGCACGACCCGGTTGGCGAGCCCGATCGCGAGCGCCTCGGCGGCACCGACCGCACGGCCGGTCAAGATCATGTCGAGCGCGCGCCCCATGCCGACCAGCCGCGGCAGCCGCACGGTGCCGCCGTCGACCAGGGGGATTCCGAACCGGCGCGAGAAAACCCCGAACACCGCGGTCTCGTCGACAACGCGAAGGTCGCACCACAGCGACAATTCGAGCCCGCCGGCGACCGCGTAGCCGGCGACCGCGGCGATCACCGGCTTCGATAGCAGCAGGCGCGAGGGGCCCATCGGCCCGTCGCCGCTTTCGCTCAAGCGGTTCTCCGAGCCGTCGCGGCGCACCACCGCCTTCAGGTCGGCGCCGGCGCAGAAATGGCCGCCGCTGCCCGTCAGTACCGCGGCCCTGGCCGCGGCATCGGTATCGAAGGCCCGGAACGCGCTCGCGAGCGCGTCGGCGTGGGCACGATCGACGGCGTTGCGGGCGGCCGGGTTATCAATGGTGACGGTCCACACCGCGCCGTCGCGTTCGACCTCGATGCTCATCTTGCTCGCCTACCTCGCTCAAACTGGCGCCCCGCGGCGCCCGGTCGCTATACTAACGTCGTCGCGCGCGGGGACCACCCTCGGCGGCGACACCCGCGGCGCCGCGCTCGCGCCGCTCGATACGTTCAGAGCAGAGGGGAACCCACCGTGACAAGCGCCCGTTCGAACAGCTTCAAGACCAGGAAGACGCTCACCGTCGGCAAGACCAAGTACGAGTATTTCAGCCTGCCGGCGCTGGCCAAGGCCGGAGTCGCCGGCATCGACCGCCTGCCTTATTCGCTGAAAGTGCTGCTCGAGAACATGCTGCGCCACGAAGACGGCCGCTCGGTCACGCCCGACGACGTCCGCGCCTTCGGTACCTGGGTCACGGAGCGCAAGTCGCAGCGCGAGATCGCCTATCGGCCGGCCCGCGTGCTGATGCAGGATTTCACCGGCGTTCCCGCGGTGGTCGATCTCGCCGCCATGCGCGGCGCCATGGTGAAGCTGGGCGGCGATCCCAACAAGATCAACCCGCTCTCGCCGGTCGATCTCGTCATCGACCATTCGGTGATGGTCGATCACTTCGGCTCGAAGAGCGCGTTCAAACAGAACGTCGCGCTCGAGTACCAGCGCAACCGCGAGCGCTACGAGTTCTTGCGCTGGGGCTCGATGGCGTTCGACAATTTCCGCGTCGTGCCGCCCGGGACCGGCATCTGCCACCAAGTCAATCTGGAATATCTGGCGCAGACGGTGTGGACGCGCAAAGTCGACGGCGTCACCCAGGCTTATCCCGACACGCTGGTCGGCACCGACAGCCACACCACCATGGTCAACGGCCTCGCGGTGCTGGGCTGGGGCGTCGGCGGCATCGAGGCCGAGGCCGCAATGCTGGGCCAGCCGGTGTCGATGAACATCCCCGAAGTGATCGGCTTCAAGCTGACCGGCAAAATCCGCGAGGGCGTGACCGCGACCGACCTCGTGCTCACGGTCACCCAGATGCTGCGCAAGAAGGGTGTGGTCGGAAAATTCGTCGAATTCTACGGCGACGGGTTGGGTGAGCTCTCGCTCGCCGATCGCGCCACCATCGCCAACATGGCGCCCGAGTACGGGGCGACCTGCGGTTTCTTCCCGATCGATGCCGAGACCATCGCGTTCCTGAAAGCGACCGGCCGCAAAGCGGCGCAAGTCGCGCTGGTCGAGAAATACGCCAAGGCGCAGGGCATGTGGCGGACCAGGAAGTCGCCCGACCCGATCTTCACCGACACCCTCGCCCTCGACATCGGCACCGTCGAGCCGAGCCTCGCCGGCCCGCGCCGGCCGCAGGACCGGGTGCCGCTCGACAAGGCGGCGCCCGAGTTCGCCAAGGCGATGACCGAAACCTTCAAACGTCCGGCGCGCGGACGCTTCAAGGTCGATGGCGCCGGCCACGATCTCGGCGACGGCGATGTCGTGATCGCCGCGATCACGAGCTGCACCAATACCTCGAATCCGGGCGTCATGATCGGCGCGGGGCTGGTTGCGCGGAACGCCGCCAAGCGCGGGCTCAAGGTGAAACCGTGGGTCAAGACTTCGCTCGCCCCCGGTTCGCAGGTGGTTAGCGACTATCTCGCGAAGGCTGGTCTCCAGAAGGAGCTCGACAAGGTCGGCTTCAACTTGGTGGGCTACGGCTGCACCACCTGCATCGGCAACTCGGGGCCCTTGCCCGACCCGATCGCCAAGACCGTGACCGACAACGACCTCGTGGTTGCTGCGGTGCTCTCGGGGAATCGTAACTTCGAAGGCCGCGTCAACCCGCACGTGCGCGCCAACTATCTAGCCTCGCCGCCGCTGGTGGTCGCCTACGCGATCGCCGGCTCGATGAAGATCGACCTCACCAAAGATCCGATCGGGGTCGACAAGAAAGGGAAGCCGGTGTTCCTCACCGACATCTGGCCGTCCAACAAGGAGGTCGCCGACACCGTGCGGCGCTGCGTCACGGCGTCGTCGTTCCGCAAGCGTTACAGCGCGGTCTTCGCCGGCGACAAGGACTGGAAGCGGATCAAGACCGCGAAAAGCCTGACCTACAAATGGGACGGCGGTTCGACCTACGTCAAGGAACCGCCCTACTTCGAAGGCATGCAGTCGAAGCCCGGGTCGATCGGCGACATCCGCGGTGCACGGCCACTCGCGATCTTGGGCGATTCGATCACGACCGATCACATTTCGCCGGCCGGCTCGATCAAAAAGGACGGCCCGGCCGGGCAATATCTGGTCGGCCGCAATGTCACCGCCGCCGACTTCAACTCGTACGGCGCGCGGCGCGGCAACCACGAAATCATGATGCGCGGAACGTTCGCCAACATCCGGCTCAAGAACGAGATGGCGCCCGGCACCGAAGGCGGCGTCACCCGCTTCATGCCGGCCGGGGAGCCGATGTCGATCTACGACGTCGCCATGAAATATGCCGCCAACCGCACGCCGCTCGTGATCTTTGCCGGCAAGGAATACGGCACCGGCTCGTCGCGCGACTGGGCGGCCAAGGGCACCGTGCTCTTGGGCGTCCGCGCCGTCGTCGCCGAGAGCTTCGAGCGCATCCATCGCTCGAACCTGGTCGGCATGGGCGTGCTGCCGCTGCTCTTCACCGGCGGTCAGACCCGTAAGTCGTTGAATCTCGACGGCGGCGAGGTGGTCGACATCGCGGGGCTGGCCGGCGGCTTGAAGCCGCGGATGACGCTCAAAGCGACCATCACGCGCGCGAACGGCGCCAAGGATGCGGTCGATCTCTTGTGTTCGGTCGAGACCGAGGAGGAAGTCGCTTATTACAAGAACGGCGGCATTCTCCATTACGTGCTCCGCAACCTGTCGCAAGCGGCGTAGGCGCAAGGCGGGGCCGGCGCTCCGGCGATTCCCGGAGCGCCGCGTCACATAGGTTTGATCGGGTTTGATTGGCTCGCTCCGGCGGGCGTGTCAGATTGAGGCCATGCGTCGGTTCTTCATCGTCCTGGCTGCGGTTGCGGCCGTCTGCTTCCCCGCGTCGTCCGAAGCGGGCGAGCGCGCGGCCGTGGTCGAGCTGTTTACGTCGCAGGGCTGCAACTCGTGCCCGCCGGCGGATGCCATGCTCGGCCAGCTCGCCAAGCGCAAGGACGTGATCGCGTTCAGCTTGCACGTCGACTACTGGGATTATCTCGGTTGGAAGGACACCTTCGCCTCGCCCGAGAACACCACCCGCCAGCGCGCCTACGCGCGCGCGCCCGGCCGGCGCACGATCTACACGCCCGAGATGGTGATAGGCGGCGAGACCCATGTCGTCGGCAGCGACGGCGCCGCGATCGAACGGGCGATCGCCAAGGCTAAGGCCAAGGCCAATCCGAAAGACCGCTTCGAGATCGCGTTTGCACGCGACAATACCGACTACGTGACGGTCACGATCTCGGCCGACGAGAGTGTGCGCGGGCGCGCGGCGGTGCTTCTATTCCGCTACGACACGCGCCACGAGGTCGCGATCGAGCGCGGCGAGAACGCTGGCCACAAGCTCGCGTACCATAACGTCGTGCGCGAGGTGCGCCGACTCGACACGTGGCGCGGCGAGACGATGCAGTTCATGTTGCCGATCAAGGACCTCCGCGCCGGCGGCCGCGACGGCTGCGCGATCGTGGTCCAACGCGAGCACGACGGCCCGGTGTTGGGCGCCGCCAAGATCGCGTTGAACGACTGACGAACGGAAACGCGAGGCCCAGGCGGCAAATTCGCCGACCTCGCGGGTTGCGACACTGTTCAGAATTTTCACGACTTCGCCGTTCAACGAACGTCGATTTCGCCGCGCGCGCGTCGCGCCGAGCCACCGTCAAACCCGCCGCGGTACGCGCGGTTAGGGAGAGCCCAACCCGCGCGCCATGAACGCGCTCATGCGGCGTGCGAAGCCGGCCGGATCGGGCAGCGTCTCGCCCTCGACGATCAGCGCTTGATCGAGCAGGAGCTGCCCGGCGTCGGCCAAGGCGTCGGCCGCGCCCTCCTTGGCGACCGCATCCGCCATCGCCTTGATCAAGGCATGGCGGGCGTTGATCTCGAGGATGCGGGCGGCGACTTTATCGACCCGTTTGTGCTGCTTCAGGATGCGTTCGAGGTGAAGGTCGAGATCGCCCTCATCGGCAACCAGGCACACCGGGCTCTCGGTCAGTCGCGCCGAGGTCCGCACGTCCTTCACTTTGTCGCCCAAGTTGAGCTTGAGGAGCGCGATCAACTTGGCGACATCGCCGGGCGCCGTCGCCTCGGGCTTGGCGCCGCCCTCGGTTGCGTCCTGGAACTTGGCGAGGTCTACGCCGCCTCGGGTCACCGAGACGAACTTCTTGCCCTCGTGCTCGGGAACCGCCGCGATCCAGAACTCGTCGATCGGGTCGGTCAGCAGTAGGACTTCGAGGCCCTTCGCCTTGAAGCCCTCGAGCTGCGGGCTCTGCTTGAGCGCGGCGGCATCGTCGCCCGAGATGTAGTAGATCGCGTTCTGCCCTTCCTTCAGCCGGCCGAGATAGTCGCCGAGCGAGGTCCAGGCATCCGCCTGCGTCGACTTGAAGCGCGCGAGCTTTAAGATCGCGTCGCGCTGGTCGGGATCCTCGTAGACGCCCTCTTTGAGAACGGCCCCGAAATTCTGCCAAAAGGTCGCGTACCCCTCCGGTTCGGCTTCGGCTTTCTTGGCGAGTTCGCCCAGCACTCGTTTGGTGAGCGCTTTCCGGATCGTCACCACCAGCGGGTTGTTCTGCAGGAGCTCGCGGCTGATGTTGAGCGGCAGGTCCTCGGCATCGACGATGCCGCGCAGGAACCGCAGGTAAGCCGGCACCAAGTCTTCGCAATCGTCGGTGATGAAGACCCGTTTGACGTAGAGCTTGAGCCGCGACTTGCGGTCGGGGTCGAAAATATCGAGCGGCCGGGTCGCGGGCACGAACAGGAGCAGCGTGTATTCGGTCTTGCCTTCGGCGCGGGCGTGAAGCGTGAGCCACGGCTCGTCGAACAGATGCCCGGCGTGGCGGTAGAACTCCTTGTACTGGTCGTCGGTGATGTCCTTCTTGGGCCGGGTCCATAGCGCCGAGGCGGTATTGAGCGTCGTGCCGGTGCCGCTGGTGCCGACCTCGTAGACGATCGGGATCGCGATGTGGTCGGAGTACTTCTTGACGATGGTGCGGATGCGCGCTTCGTCGAGGTACTCGTCGGCGTCGGCCTTGAGCGTGAGCGTGACGGTGGTGCCGCGCCCGGCCCGCTCGGCGTCGCCGACGGTATAGGCGCCGGCACCGTCCGAGAGCCATTTCCAGGCCTGGGTCTCGCCGGCCTTGCGGCTGACGACCTCGACCCGCTCGGCGACCATAAACGCGGCGTAGAAACCGACACCAAACTGGCCGATCAAGGCCAGGTCGGTGCTGCTCCTGCCCTGCGCTGCGAGCTCCTCGAGGAAGCGGCCGGTGCCCGAGCGCGCGATCGTCCCCAAATTCTCGACCAGGTCGTCGCGGTTCATGCCGATGCCGTTGTCCTTGATGCTGAGCGTGCGCGCCTTGCGATCGACGCCGATCAGGACCTTGAACGCGGGGTCGTCCTCGATGAGGTCGGGCTGGGTGAGCGCGGCGTAGCGGAGCTTGTCGCAAGCGTCCGACGCGTTCGAGACGAGCTCGCGCAGGAATACTTCCTTTTCGCTATAGAGCGCGTTGGCGACGATCGAGAGGAGTTTGGCGACTTCGGCCTGGAATTCGCGACGTTCTTCCGCCATGGCATACCTTCTTGCTTGCAAGCGTCGTGGGACGGAATGGGCTGGTGGGCCCGCCGGCCTCGATATGAGGCGGACGGTCGAGCCCGTCAAGCCCGCACCGGCTCGCCCGCCGCGGCCGTCGCGAGGTGGCGACGCTCGAACCCGAGCGCGTCCGTGCACGGCCTTGTTGGCCCGGCGCCTTGCGGCGTGGGGCGATTCGCGCTAGGTAGCGCGCGGTTTTTTGGAGCCCGGCGGCCCCGGGCGCTCCATCACTTCCGGAGAAAGACGTATGGCCCGCAACAAGATCGCGCTCATCGGCGGCGGTAACATCGGCGGCACTCTCGCGCATTTGGCCGGGCTCAAGGAGCTCGGCGACATCGTCATCTTCGACATCGTCCAGGGCCTGCCCCAGGGCAAGGCGCTCGACCTCGCCCAATCCTCGCCGGTCGACGGGTTCGACGCCGCTCTGTCCGGCACCCAAAACTATGGCGACATCCAGGGCGCCCAGGTCGTCATCGTCACCGCCGGTGTGCCGCGCAAGCCCGGCATGAGCCGCGACGATCTGGTCAGCGTCAACACCAAGATCATCATGCAGGTCGCCGACGGCATCAAGAAATACGCCAAGGATGCGTTCGTGATCTGCGTCACCAATCCCTTGGACGCGATGGTGTGGGCGCTGCGCGAGGCGAGCGGCCTGCCGCACAACAAAGTGGTCGGCATGGCCGGCGTGCTCGATTCGGCGCGGTTCCGCTATTTCCTGGCCGATGAATTCAAGGTGTCGGTCGAGGACGTCACCGCGTTCGTGATGGGGGGCCACGGCGACACCATGGTGCCTCTGGTGCGGTATTCGACCGTCGCCGGCATCCCGCTGCCCGACCTGGTCAAGATGGGCTGGACCACACAAGAGAGGCTCGACGCCATGGTCAAGCGTACGCGCGATGGCGGCGCCGAAATCGTCAATCTCCTCAAGACCGGGTCGGCCTTTTATGCGCCGGCCTCGTCGGCGATTGCGATGGCCGAGTCCTATTTGCGCGACAAGAAGCGGGTGCTGCCATGTGCCGCGCACCTGAACGGCCAATACGGCCTCAAGGACGTCTACGTCGGCGTTCCGGTGGTGATCGGCGCCGGTGGCGTCGAGCGCGTGGTCGAGATCACGCTCAACCCGGACGAGCGAAAGATGTTCGACCATTCGGTCAACGCGGTGCGCGATTTGATCGCCGCGGTCAAACGGCTCGAACCGAGCCTCGCGAAGTAGAGCGACGGCCGGGCTGCGCGCTTGGCACACGGTGGACCGGGACAGCGTCGCGGAAATGCAACCATGTCGGGCAGCCGGGTCCAGCTCGATTGCGCCGGCGAGTGCCTGTGGTAATTTTACGCGCCCCGACGTGTTGCCGCTTGGCTAGAGGCAAGGTGGCTCGGGCGGCAAACGAGGACACATGAATATTCACGAGTATCAGGCGAAGAGCCTGCTTGCCCAGTACGGCGTCCCCGTGCCCAAGGGCGGCGTCGCCTTCACCAAGGACGAAGCCGCGAACGTGGCGGGCGGGCTCGGCGGCCCGGTATGGGTCGTCAAGGCGCAGATCCACGCCGGCGGCCGCGGCAAGGCGGGCGGCGTCAAGGTCGTGCGTTCGATCGCGGAGGCGCGCGAGGCGGCCGCACGCATGCTCGGCATGACGCTGGTGACGCCGCAAACCGGACCGGGCGGCAAGGAAGTGAAGCGCGTCTACATCGAGCAGGGTATCGATATCGCGCACGAGCTTTATTTGGGCATGCTGCTCGACCGCGCCACCAGCCGGCTGGTCGTGATGGCCTCGACCGCGGGCGGCATGGACATCGAGGAAGTCGCGGCCAAGACGCCGAAGAAAATCATCCGCGTCGCGATCGATCCCGCGACCGGCATCCAGCCCTATCACGCGCGCAAGATCGCGTTCGGCCTGAAGCTCGAAGGCAAGCAAGTCGGCGCCGTCGTCAAGTTCATCCATTCGATCTACGCGGCGTTTACCAAGTCGGACGCCAGCCTGCTCGAGATCAACCCGCTGGTCGTCACCAAGGCGGGCGAGGTGATCGCTCTCGACGCCAAGATGAACTTCGACGACAACGCCCTGTTTCGCCACCCCGAAATCGAAGCGCTACGCGACGAAAGCGAGGAGGATGCGACCGAGGCCGAGGCGCGCAAGTCGGAGCTCTCCTACATCAAGCTCGACGGCTCGATCGGCTGCATGGTGAACGGCGCCGGTCTCGCCATGGCGACGATGGACATCATCAAGCTGAACGGCGGCGAGCCGGCCAACTTCCTCGACGTCGGCGGCGGCGCCAACAAGGAACGCGTGACCAAGGCGTTCAAGCTCATTCTCTCGGACAAGAACGTCAAGGCGATCCTGGTCAATATCTTCGGCGGCATCATGCGTTGCGACGTCATCGCCGAGGGCGTGGTTGCGGCGGCGCGCGAGGTGAGCCTCGAGGTGCCGCTGGTGGTGAGGCTCGAAGGCACCAACGTCGATTTGGGCAAGAAGATCCTGCGCGAATCGGGACTGCCGATCATCACCGGCGACAATCTGGCCGACGCCGCCGCGAAGGTCGTCCAGGCGGTCAAGCGGGAGGCGGCCTGATGGCGGTTCTGGTCGACGCCGAGACCCGCGTCATCTGCCAGGGTTTTACGGGCGCGCAGGGTACCTTTCATTCCGAGCAGGCGATCGACTACGGCACCGCGATGGTGGGCGGCGTGACGCCCGGCAAGGGCGGTACCACGCACCTCAACCTGCCGGTGTTCGACACGGTCGAGCAGGCGGTGAAGAAGACCAAGGCAACGGCATCGGTCATCTACGTGCCGCCGCCGTTCGCGGCCGACGCGATCCTCGAGGCGATCGATGCCAAGGTGAAACTCGTCATCTGCATCACCGAGGGCATCCCGGTGCTCGACATGGTGCGGGTCAAACGCGCGCTCGGCGGCTCGAAATCGCGCCTGATCGGACCCAACTGCCCGGGCGTCATCACGCCCGACGAATGCAAGATCGGCATCATGCCCGGTCACATCCACGCCAAGGGCCGGGTCGGCATCGTCTCGCGCTCGGGCACGCTCACCTACGAGGCGGTGGCGCAAACCACGGCCGCCGGGCTCGGCCAGTCGACCTGCATCGGTATCGGCGGCGATCCGGTCAACGGCACTAACTTCATCGACTGCATCGAGCTGTTCCTGGGCGACGACGAAACCGACGCCATCATCATGATCGGCGAGATCGGCGGCTCGGCCGAGGAAGAAGCCGCGCATGTCATCAAACGGTCGAAAAAGAAAAAGCCGGTGGTCGGCTTCATCGCCGGGCAGACCGCTCCGCCCGGGCGGCGGATGGGCCACGCCGGTGCGATCATTTCCGGCGGCAAGGGCACCGCGGGCGAGAAGATCGAAGCGATGAAGTCCGCCGGTGTTACGGTATCGCCGTCACCGGCCGCGATCGGCGAAACCCTACTCAAGGTTTACCGGCCATCGTGAAGGCCGTTCGTTGCACGTGAAACGAGGAGCGGCGCCACCGACGCGCCGCGGCTGAAACGTCATGACCAGAGGACCCGACACGTCATCGTTCCTGTTCGGCCCGAACGGGTCGTTCGTGACCGAGCTATACGCCCGCTACCTCGAGGATCCGGCGGCGGTCGACCCGAGCTGGCGCGCGCATTTCGAGGAGCTGCGCGACGACGCGACCCAGGTGCTGGCTGAGGTCCGGGGCGCGAGCTGGGCGCCCAAAGCCGGATTGAAGACTCGCGACGGCGGCTACTTCGAGGAGAAGCCGGCGCCGGTCAAGGCCACGAAGGCGGACCCCGTGGCGGCGGCCGATACCCGCGCGGAGACCCTCGATTCGATCCGCGCCCTCATGTTGATCCGCGCCTTTCGCGTGCGCGGCCATCTGATTGCCGACCTCGATCCGTTGAAGCTCGAAGGCCGCGATCATCACCCCGAGCTCGATCCCAAGACTTACGGCTTCACCGACGCCGACATGGACCGGCCGATCTTCATCGACAACGTGCTCGGACTCGAAACCGCAACCATGCGCGAGATCATGAGCGTGGTCCGCAGCACTTACTGCGCGACCATCGGCGTCGAGTTCATGCACATCCAGCACCCCGACCAAAAGTCGTGGATCCAGGAACGGATCGAGGGCAACCACTACCGCCCGCGGTTCACCGCCGAGGGCAAGCGCAAGATCCTCAAGCAGTTGATTGCGGCGGAGGAATTCGAGAAGTTCCTGCAGACGAAGTACACCGGCACCAAGCGCTTCGGGGTCGAAGGGGCGGAATCGCTGATCCCGCTCCTGAACGCGGTCTTGAAGCGCGCCGCCGAGAACGGGGTCGAAGAGATCGTGATCGGCATGCCGCATCGCGGCCGTCTGAACGTGCTTTCCAACATCATGAAGAAGCCCTATCGGGCGATCTTCTCGGAATTCCAGGGCGGCGCTCCGCACCCGACCGACATGCTCGGCTCGGGCGACGTCAAGTATCACTTGGGCACCTCCGCCGACCGCGATTTCGACGGCACCGTGTTGCACCTCTCGCTCACCGCCAACCCGTCGCACCTCGAAGCGGTCAACCCGGTGGTGGTCGGCAAGGTGCGGGCCAAGCAGAACCAGAAGGGCGACACCGAGCGCAAGCGCGTGATGTCGATCCTCTTGCACGGCGACGCCGCGTTTGCCGGCCAGGGCCTGGTGCCGGAGACGATCGATCTCTCGGAACTGCGCGGCTACCGCACCGGCGGCACGGTCCACATCATCGTCAACAATCAGATCGGATTCACCACCAGCCCGGGCTATTCGCGCTTCTCGCCCTATCCGTCCGACATCGCCAAGGGCGTGCAGTCGCCGATCCTGCACGTCAACGGTGACGATCCCGAGGCCGTGGTCCACGTCGGCCGGCTCGCGGCCGACTTCCGCCAGGCCTTTGCCAAGGACATCGTCATCGACATGTTCTGCTACCGGCGCGCCGGGCATAACGAGATCGACGAGCCCGCGTTCACGCAGCCGATCATGTACAAGACGATCGCGCAGCTGAAGACGACGCGCGAGCTGTACGCCGAACGCCTCGTCGCCGAGGGCACGCTCTCGGATGCCGAGCGCGAGGCGTATGGCAAAGAGATGCACGATCGGCTGCTGGCCGAGTTCGACGCCGCCAAGAGCTTCAAGCCCAACAAGGCCGATTGGCTCGAAGGCCGCTGGGCCGGACTGAAAACGGCCGAAGGCGGCGCCCGCCGCGGCAAAACCGCGGTCGCCCCCGACCTGCTCAAGGAAATCGGTGCCAAACTCACGGCGCTGCCGGCGGGCTTCAAGGTTCACCGCACCGTGCAGCGGATGCTCGATGCCAAGAAGAAGACGTTGGCGTCGGGCGAAGGGATCGACTGGGCGACCGGCGAAGCGCTCGCGTTCGGCTCGCTTCTACTCCAAGGATTTGCCGTTCGCCTGTCGGGCCAGGACTCGGGCCGCGGCACCTTCTCGCACCGCCACGCGGTGCTGCGCGACCAGGAGAGCGAGGATCGCTTCGTACCGCTCGCGCACTTGCGCGACAGCCAGGCGCCGTTCGAAGTCATCGACAGCCCGCTCTCCGAAGCGGCGGTGCTCGGCTTCGAGTACGGCTACACGCTGTCCGAGCCCAACGCGCTGGTGCTGTGGGAAGCGCAGTTCGGCGACTTCGCCAACGGCGCCCAGGTCATCATCGACCAGTTCATCGCCTCGGGTGAGAGCAAGTGGCTGCGGATGTCGGGCCTGGTCATGCTGTTGCCGCATGGCTTCGAAGGGCAGGGACCCGAGCATTCCTCGGCCCGGCTCGAGCGCTACCTCCAGCTTTCGGCCGAGGACAATTGGCAAGTCGTCAATCTCACGACCCCGGCCAACTACTTCCATGCGTTGCGCCGGCAGTTGCACCGCGAGTTCCGCAAGCCCCTGATCGTGATGACGCCGAAATCGCTCCTGCGTCACAAGCTTGCGACCTCGGCGCTCGAGGATTTCGGCGACAACACCAGCTTCCACCGGGTGCTGTGGGATCCGGCCGCGCTCAAGGCCGACAAGGACATCAAGCGCGTCGTCCTGTGCTCGGGCAAGGTCTACTACGATCTCTACGAGGAGCGCGCGCGGCGCAAGATCGACGACATCTACCTGATGCGGGTCGAACAGCTCTATCCGTTCCCGGCCGACGCCTTGGCCGAAGAGCTCAAGCGCTTCAAGAAGGCCGATGTCGTGTGGTGCCAGGAAGAGCCCAAGAACCAGGGCGCCTGGTTCTTCGTCGATCCGCGGGTCGAAGAAGTCCTGAAGGGGCTTAACGGCGCAACGGCGCGCGCGGCCTATGTCGGCCGCGCCGAGGCGGCGGCGCCGGCGACCGGGTCCTACGCCGTTCACAACGCGCAGCAGGAGAAACTGCTCGGCGAAGCGCTCACAGTCTGATCGGCGCGAGGGAAAGACGATGGCAATCGAGATTCGTGTTCCAACACTTGGCGAATCGATCTCCGAGGCGACGGTCGGGCAGTGGTACAAGGCGGTCGGCGACCAGGTCGCGCAGGACGAAACGCTGTGCGAACTCGAGACCGACAAGGTGACGGTCGAAGTACCAGCGCCGGCGGCCGGCACGCTCGCCGAGATCGCGGCCGCGTCGGGCGCGACCGTGACGATCGGCGCGCTTCTCGGCCGAATCGCCGAAGGCGCAGCCGCCGCCAAGCCGGCGCCCAAGG
>VGEO01000030.1 GCA_016869275.1 Alphaproteobacteria bacterium
CCATGTCGGCGATGCGATTGCCTGACCACAGCGTGCACGGTTCGGCTGACACGACCGTGTTCCTGCTCCACGGGGCATTTGGTGCCAAGGAGTACTGGCGTGCGCAGATTGCAGCCCTCGCCAACGCTGGCTATCGCGTCGTGGCGTGGGATGCTCCGGGCTACGGCATCTCGCCGCTTCCACTCACCTACAGTGTCGAAGTGGCAGCTGAGGCGCTCATAAACCTGGTCGAGAGTGTCGGCGGGCCACGCAATGTCCTGCTCGGTCACAGCTTTGGCGGCATGATCGCGCAGCGCGCGTATCAGATGTCGAGCGCGACGCAACGGGCGCGCTTTGCGGGCTTGGTGCTTTCAGCAACGAGCGCCGCCTTCGGCAATCCGGACGGTGACTTCCAGAAGGAGTTTGTGCGCGCGCGTGTCGCGCCGCTCGACGCTGGAAAGCGGATCGAAGACTTCTTGCCGGCCGGCGTCCAGAAGATGATGGCCCCAGGCGCCGCCGGACCCCTCGTCGATCTGGTCAAAGCGGTCGTCGTGACGATGCGACCGGAGACGTTCCGTGCTGCCATCGCCGCGGTTACGCGGTACGAAGGCCGCGATGTGTTGCCGTTGATCCGTTGTCCCGTGCTCAGCATTGCGGGCGCCCTGGACACCACCGCGCCGGCCTCGGTCATGGAAAAGATGGCCGGCAAGATCGCCGACGCCGAACATATCGCGATGGCTGGCGTTGGTCATTTTGGCTGGGCCGAACAAGCTGATGCCTACAATGATCATGTCGTCGAGTTCTTGCGCCGGAAGTGCGGATGACCCTCGCATCGATCAACTTCGCACGCCTCGGCCCGCCCTCCGGCAGCCGTATCGTTGTGGCCGGCGGCTGTGGTGGCATGGGGCGCGTGCTCGTGCAGGCGCTGCTCGATACCGGAGTCGAGGTTGTAGTGCTCGATCTGCCGACCTCGATCGGGGCACATCCGCCGCCGCCGCAGGCGCAGGTCATCGCGTGTGACGCGAGCGATACAGCCAGCGTGTCAGCTGCGTTCGCGGTCGTGTCTCAACGATGGACGGCGATCGATGGCTTTGTGAATCTCGTTGGCTTCATGAAAGCCTGGCAGCACCTTGACGCGCTGTCACCGGAAACTTTCGACGAGGTGATCTCCGGCAATCTCCGTTCGCATTTCCTGGCGGCACGCGCGGCGCTGCCGCTGCTTAGGGCCAGCGGCAACGGTTCGCTCGTTTCCGTCGCCTCGACGATGGCGATGGACGTCTATCCAGGTTACACCCACTACGGGGCTGCGAAGGCTGCCGTCGTCGCGCTGGTCAAAGGCATGGCGCGCGAGAATGCTCCATGCGTGCGCGTCAACGCCGTCGCACCGGGGCTGACGAACACCGCGTTCCTGACCGGCGGCACAGGCAGGCCGAAAGTCTTCGATGAGTTCGACCCCGAGATCTATGCGAAGCGCGTGCCGATGAAGCGGGTTGCCGTGCCCGACGACATGGCAGGGCCGATCCTGTTCCTACTCGGCTCGGCAGCACGGTTCATCAATGGCGAGACGATCTCGGTTGACGGCGGCATATACCTGCGCAGTTGAGGCCGAACCTCGCCGATTTCACACGCCAAGTCGCTCGCTGCCGACCATCACGACATTGACTGTAGTCGGGCCGGCATCAACCGACCGGAAACTTCTCATGTCAGATTGATCGGCCCCCACCGAGTGGTCCAGATGGAATGTTAGTTCAGAGTTGGCCGTTGCGCTAGTTGGAGCGTGGCCGGCGAAGCCGATCGGCGTAGCGCAGCCGGCGGTTCGTAGATACGTTTGACCTTGATCAGGGCGCCCGCTCCTTCGCGGTCGCCGCGCCGGGGCCGACACCGGGCTGAGGCCCCGGCCCCGTGTAATGTTTGGGATAGAACTCGCGGATCACGTCGCGCTCGGCGCTCCAGGCGTAGCAGCTATCGATCATGCGCGGGCGCGCGTCGGGCGGCGCCTCGGCGCCGCGCTTGGCGAGCACCGGATAAAGCGTCTGAAACGCGGTCGTCGCCATCGGGCCGAGGAGTTCGACCAGATGCGTGCAGCCCTGGGTTCCGCCCAACCTGGCCTTGACCGCCTTCATCCAGCCGGGCGCGATCCGCAAGCCCTTGAGTGCCGCCATCGGCGGCGCTGCTTCGGGGCAGATCCGGTGCGGCGAAGCGTCGGTCGTGGCCTCCGCTGCGTGGATCGTGAAATTCTCGTCGATCGTGAGACGCACCTGCATGTCGTGCAGCGGCGCGCCGGGCGCGACCTCGCCGCGCCAGCGGTTCTTGAACGGGTAGGTCTTGGTGTCGCGGATCCGCGCTTCGATCTCCCACAGGCCGTCGGCGCGGCGGTAACCGAGACATTCGATGGCGCGCGTATGGATGAGCTCGCGCGGCGTGGGTCGACTCAACGGCATGACGGCATCGCTCCTACTCTTTCAAGCTAGAACTTCCGCGCCTGGACGAGATTGACGGTGATCGTGGTCTCGCCCAGCGCCTTGCACGCTTCGAGCCGGTGCAGCCCGCTCACCAGGACATAGCGGTCCTTGTCGGGCCTGACCAGGATCGGGTTCTCGAGGCCGTTGGCGGCGATACTCTCGGCGAGCGCGGCGACCTTGGCCGCATCGACCGGCAAGCGCTTGGCTACCGGGATGTAGATCTTGGCGATCAGAATCTCGACTGGCTTCATCGGTTTCTCCTAGCGCGTGCCGCCGGGCTTCAGGCCCTTCGGCAACGCCGCGGCGAGCACGACCACGGCGAGCGCGAAGGCAGCCGCGATGGCATAGACATAGCGGAGCGCGGCATCGAGCGCATGGCTCGATTGCGCGAGCGCCTCGGGCGCGAGCGCGGCGCGGCGAGCCGGATCCAGGAGCGCTTCGACCTCGACCCCGGCCGCCGCCGGCACGCGTTGGGCGATGGTGGCATTGACGATCGCACCGAACAGCGCCGCGCCGACGGTCTGGCCGAACATGCGACTGAAATGGATGATCGCGGTCGCGGTGCCGCGCCGTTCGGGCGCGACCGTCGTCTGCACGGCGACGATCAGGGGCGAATGGCCGAAGCCGAGCCCGCCGCCGACAAAGAACGCCGCCGCGATCACCCACCAGGGGCTCGCCTCGACCGGAATGAGGTAGAGCGCGACCAGGCCGGCAATCAGGATCGCGCCGCCCGCGCCGATCACGCTCGCCGTTGTGTACCGGATCGTGAGGCGCCCGGCGGTGCCGCTGAAGCCGGCCCACGCCACCGAAAACCCGACCATCGCCACCGCGACCGCGCTCGGGCTCGCTCCCATCGCGCCCTGCATATGGCTCGGCAGGTACGCGATCACGGCGATCAAGAGCGCCCCCAGCGCCGCCATGCCGAGGGTCGCGGTCACGACGACGCGGTCGCGCCATAGATCGAGCGGCACGATCGGGTCGGGCGCACGCCGCTCCTGGAGGACGAAGCCCACCGCCGCAACCGCGGCGAAGGCGAGCAGGGCCAAGAGCGCCGGGACGCCCCAGGTCGCGCTTTCGACCAGCGCCACCATGACGGCGCCGATCGCGACCATGAGGAGGAGGGCGCCGGCGAAGTCGATCGCGACCGGTTTGGCCCGTGGCCGATCGCGATAGAATCGCGCCAGCATCGCGAGCGCGACCGCCCCGAGCGGCAGGTTGATCCAGAACACCAGCGGCCAACTCGCGTGCTCGACGATCAGCGCACCGAGGCCCGGCCCGATGACCGCCGAGACGCCCCACACGCTCGACATGTAACCCTGAACCTGGGCGCGCTCGCGGCCGGGATAGAGGTCGCCGATGATCGTGATCGCGACCGGGAACAGGGCGCCGGCGCCCAACCCTTGGATGCCGCGATGGACGATGAGTTCGAGCATCGAGCCGGCGAAGCCGCAGAAAACCGAACCGAGGAGAAACACGACGACCCCGAACGTGAGCACGCGGCTGCGGCCGTAGAGATCGGCCAACTTGCCGTAGATCGGCGTCGTCACCGCCTGGGTGAGCAGATAGATCGAGAACACCCAGCTATAGAGCTCGAAATCGCCGAGCGCGGGCACGATCGAGGGCATCGCGGTGGCGACGATGGTCGCCTCGATCGCGATCATGAAGATCGTGGCCATGATCGCCGCCAGCACCAGACCGCGGCGCGGCGCGTTCGCCATGGTCGCGACTTCCTTTGACAAGCGCGCCTCAAGCCCTGTTTAGTCCGCCCCGGCCGGGGAGGACCATGGCATGACACCGGAAATTGCCGTCGTCGCCAACGTCGCCGACGAGATCGGCGAGATTCCGACCTGGGACGAACAGACCCAGACGCTGTACTGGCTCGACATGATCCGCCCGGTCATGCACGCCTACCGCCCGGCGACCGGCGCTACCACGACCTGGTCGACGCCCGAGCAGCTGTCGGCGTTCGCGCTCAGGGCCGACGGCTCCTTCCTCGCCGCCTCGCGCGAGTGGATCGCGTTCTATCATCCCGCCGCCAATACCTGGGAGCGGTTGTGCGAGCCCGAGCCCATGACCCATGCCGACAATTTCCTGAACGACGGCCGCTGCGACCGCCGCGGCCGGTTTTGGATCGGCTCGGGCAGCTTCGGCCAGAAGAAGGCGAGCGGGTTTCTGCACCGCTTCGATCCCGACCGCAAGCTCTCGACCCACCGCTCGGGCATCACCCTCACCAACAGCCTGGCGTGGAGCCCCGACGGCGGCGTCATGTACTTCTGCGACAGCATGACGCGGACGATCGAGGCCTACGACTACGACCTCGACACCGGTGCAATCACGAACCGGCGCGAGTTCGCTAAAATTCCCCGCGCCGCGATCCCCGACGGCTCGATCGTCGACGAGGATGGGTGTCTGTGGAACGCCGAGTTCGACTTCGACGTCGGCCGGACGCGCGGCTTCATCGTCCGCTACGACCCCAAGGGCCGGGTCGAGCGCATGATCGAGCTCCCAACCGCGCGCGCGACGGCGCTGACGTTCGGCGGGCCCAAGCTCGACATTCTTTACGTCGTGACCAGCCGCTTCCACATGCCGGCCGAAGCGCTGGCGCAGCAGCCGCTCGCCGGCAGCCTGCTCGCGCTCGAGGTCGGGGTTAAGGGGCTCTTGGAGCCCCGCTTCGGCGGCTAAGCCTTCCGGGCGACGCGGATCCTCGTCGGCAAGGGCGGCTTCGTCCCGCCGATCTGAGCGATCAGTTCCAGGTCGCGAACGCCATGCCGCAGCCGGTTCCGGCGGGCGAACGGTAGCAGGGGATATAGTCGATCAGCCGCATCGCGAGCGGCCCGGCGGCGCCGGCCGCCGCCATCCAGGCGCGGAGCTCGGAGTTTCCCGAATCGAGCTTGGCCCGCGGAATCCCGGTCATCGCTTGAACATCGCGGCGCGCGAGCGCGTCGAGGAAGGCGCGGTCCATCGCTTCGTCGACCACGAAATGCGAGAGACCACCCGAACCCAGGATCGCGACCCGCTGCTTGGAATCCCAGCCGGCGACGATCGTCCGAAGCGTCCGCCCCAATTCGACGCAGCGCGCCGGCGTGATCTGGTTCGGCGGAAAATAGGTATTGATGTGGATCGGGATCGTCGGGATCGGCGGCGCCGGCATCAAGCGGTGGTAGATGAAAGCGAAGGCGTGGCTCATGCTGACGCCGGGCGCGTAGGTATGCGAGCGATGGGTCTCGAACCCGGCCTCGACCAGGTCGGCGACTAGGCGCCGCGCGAGCGCGGCCGCGACCGGGTAGGCCTTGGGCTCGGTGCCGTACCAGAGCGCGCTCTTCAAGGCCGGGGCGTACGGCCAGGTCGTGATCTTGTTCGGGCTGTAGGGGATCGTCTCGCCATCGTAGACCGCGAGCGCCGGCATGTTGTCGGTCGGGTAAGCCTCGCCGTGGTCGTCGCCGATCATGATGAGGACGTCGGGCTTGGCCGCCGCCAACGCCGCCTTGGTCGCGGCCACGGCGCGCTGATTCTGCGCGTGGCGGGCGGCCAGTTTCTCGGGCGCGATCTCGGCCGCGATCGCCGGGGTCGCCGCCGCGAGCAGCTCGGCGTAGTCGACGGTGCGGCCGCGGGCGTCGATCAACTGGCGGAGCGTCTTGTCGTCGTTGACCCGTGCGATCCACGCCGGCGGCTCCATGCAGAGTGCCGGGCTGTGGGACGAGGCGAGGACGAGGACGATGTCGGCCATGACGGATCCGGGAAAGGCTTTCCCGGATTGCATACGGGCCCCGACGCCGCGTCAAGGTGCGGCCGCAGTCTGGAGCGCGAGCGCGGGCGCTTCCACGAAGAGCGCCGGCGCCGAAACGCGCGACAAGCCTCGTCGGCAATCCTGGCCCGGCGCATCGTACCGCAGGCCGGTTGCCCCGCGGCCGGAGTCCGCCCGGCGCCGGCGATTGGCCGGCCGTGCCGAAATCGGGTACACGGTCCACCAGCGATCGGCCCATACACTTTGGTGTCGTCAATGGCTCGCCAACCCCGTCCGCCCGTTTCGACCCGCGCCCGCGTCCGCCGCCTGCACGAGCGCGGCCGCTACGACCGCGCTTCGATCTACGCCATTCTCGATGCCGCTTTTCTCTGTCACATCGGCTACGCCATCGACGGCCAGCCCTATGTGACGCCGACCTCGTACTGGCGCGATGGCGACACGCTCTATTGGCACGGCTCGTCGGCGAGCCGCATGCTGAAGGCGCAGGCGCAAGGGATCCCGGTCTGCTTCACGGTAACCCTGGTCGATGCCCTGGTGCTCGCGCGCTCGGCGTTCCACCATTCGGTCAACTACCGCTCGGTGATGGCGTTCGGCCGCGCCCGCCCGGTCGTCGGCCGGGCCGAGAAGCTCGCGGCGATGGAGGCGTTCGTCGAGCGGATGTTTCCCGGCCGGTGGACCGAGCTCCGCCCGCCGCTCGAGCAGGAGATCAAAGCGACGGCGGTGGTGGCGATGCCGATCGAGGAGGCCTCGGCCAAGGTCCGTTCCGGCCCGCCGATCGACGCCGATCCCGACTACGCGCTGCCGATTTGGGCGGGGCTGCTCGAGCTCGAGACCGTGGTCGCCGGGCTTGCGGGCGATGGCCGCGGCGCCGGGGCGGGGCCGGTGCCGGCGCACCTCGCGGGCTACGGCCCGGGCCGCACTTTCGCCGCGCTGCTCGCGGGCGCCGCCCGGCGCGCGGCCGCGAACGTCGCGGTGTGACGGGAGGTCGAAATGACCCTGACGATCCGTCCGTCTCAGGCCGGCGACCTCCTCGCGATTCAGGCGATCTACGCGCACCACGTTCGCCACGGGCTGGGTTCGTTCGAGGAAGTACCGCCGGACGTGGCCGAGATGGGGCGCCGGCGTCACGCTCTCATCGCCGACGGGTTTCCTTATCTGACGGCGCTCGCTCAAGGGCGGGTCGCCGGCTTCGCCTACGCCAGCCGCTATTTGGCCCGGAGCGCCTACCGGTTTACGGTCCAGGACAGCATCTACGTTACGCCCGACCGGCTCCGCCAGGGGGTAGGCCGCGCGCTCCTCGGCCGGCTTATCGAGGAGTGTACGACGCAAGGATTCCGCCAGATGATTGCCATCATCGGCGATTCGGCCAACGAAGGCTCGATCCACCTGCACCGGACGTTGGGCTTTGCGACGACCGGAACCTTGAAGGCGGTTGGCTTCAAATTGGGCCGCTGGGTCGATAGCGTCCTCATGCAGCGCCCCCTCGGGTCCGGCGCGGCAACGCGGCCGGACGAAACCGGCGTTTAATCGCGACGCTGGCCGGGATTTCGGGTCGAATCCCGCACTCGGATTCGCCAACCGCCTGTTTGGTTCGAGTCTATAGGTAATTTTATTACTCGACAGAGTCTTGCCCGAATCGAGGCCTTGATTCGCGTTTGACAGGTAAGAGAATCTCTTAGTTAGTGATTTGGTTTTATTAAATAATTATCAAGCAAACAATCGTTCGATTCATTTTATCCACAGACTGAAAAAGTCGTTCCTCGCTCGTTCGATCACCGGCGTTGTTCCCTACACGCGCAATTCGCTGTCGCTTCGACCGCGGTGCCGACGACGTCGTTGTGATCGGCGACTCGGACTCACTTGGCCAATGGGCCGCTGCATCGCTCACGTGTATCTGCGGTCGGCAACGGGCTGATGCGTTCGGCACCGAGCCGGTAGGTTTCGACTGCGAACTGAAAGTCTTTTCGGCTTGGCGCGCTACAATGCCTGTGGTTAGGTGGCTTCGCGGGCGAGGCTTAGGGGGAAATCGTGAAGTATAGGGGGATTCTCTTAGTCCTCTGTCTTTTAGGGCCGGTTGCTCCGGCTACAGCCGATACCGCTCCGACCGGGGCGTATGCGACCAAGGTATCGCTGGCGCGACCCTCGGCTAACGCCGTGGCGCGACCGTCCAAAGGGTGGAATTGCGTTGCGTACGCGCGCGCGATCGGCGGCTTCGATCTCTCCGGCGATGGTTGGCGGTGGTGGCAGAATGCAGCCGGCGTCTACGACCGCTCGCCGCAGCCGACGATCGGCGCCGCCCTCGTCTTCAAGCGGAGCGGCTCGATGCACCAAGGCCACGTCGCCGTGGTCGAGGCGATCCACGATGAGCGCACCGTGCTGGTCCGCCACGCCAACTGGGCCCCGCGCGGCGGCGGTAAAGGCCAGATCTCGACCGAGTACGTCCACGATATTTCGCCGCGGAACGACTGGACCGAGGTCCGGGTCGAACACCAGCCAAGCCAGACCTACGGTCGCCCTTACCCGACCTACGGCTTCGTCCTTCCCGGCCGGCGGATCGCCAGCCGCTAGTCGTGCGCCCGCGGGACGGTAGCCGCGCGCCTGCGCGGCTTGCTCAGGCGGCAGCCGGTGTCACGGTTACCCGTACGCAGCCGGCAGCTTCGGCGATCGCGACCTGCGCCAGCCCGAAACGCTCGATCACCCAGGCATTGGCGCGGAGGTGCCCGCTCGCCGCGGCGGTCGCGAACGCGGACGGTCCCTTGGCGAGCGCAAGCGCCGGGAGAAGCTGATCGGCCAAGTAGCGATCGACCGGCGCGCCGCCTTCGTGGTGAGCGAGGAGCGCCTGCACCGCGGCATCGGCGACCGTTTCCGACGGGGTTCCGGCCTCGCCGAGCGCGCTGAACCCGGCCCGCGTATGCTCGTACTCGAGCGTGAGAAAGAGCCCGGCGCCAGGGCTCGCTGCCCTCACGTTCTCCGGGACGATGGCGGCGCGCGGGCTCAGGCGCCTTAGTCCGGCCTTGGCGCGGTCGGTCATGCGCTGCGCCACGTGCGGCGGCAGGTTGGCGGCGGCGGCGCGGCCGAATACGCGCCTGAAGGCGCCGCGCTCGGTCAGGACGAGCGGCTTCAACGCGAGCGTCGTCTGTCCGGCAATCGTCGCGTCGATCGCGCCTTCCCCGTGCGGGAACCAGCCCCACGCCTTGAGCGCCAGGGTGGCGGCGACGCCCATGCCGGCGAGCGCCGGCAGCCACACGTCGTTGGCGTAGTCGTAGGGCGGGCTCCACGGCATGTGGGTGCCGCCTTTGATGCGGACGGTCGAGGGGCCGGCAGCGAAGGCGAGCGGCAAGAGCACGGCAGCGAGCACCAGGGTGGCGGCGCCGGCGCTGCCGCCGGGGCGGGCCGCGCCGACATCGAAGAAATAATTGCCGGGCTTGGGCCGGGTGCGCGGGAAGAAGGTGAGCGAGCGGCTCCCGAGCGAATCGCCGACCAGATGCCCTTCGCAGACCTGAGCGGCGGCGCGGACCGCGGTCAGGTGTTGCGCGGCGAGCCCGGGATTCGGGCGCTTGGCGCGGACGTTGTCGATCCGGATGCCGCGGCCGGTGAGCGCGGCGAGCGCGACCGCGGTGCGGACGATCTGTCCGCCGCCTTCGCCGTACGCTCCGTCGATTGCCAGAAGCTCTGCCATGAGCGGGCGAGTAGCCCACCGCGCGGCGGCGGTCAATCGCTGTATCGCCGCTTGATGGGGATCAAAGCCCGATCGGTCGTCCTCGCCGATGCTGGCCGCGATGGAGCCGCAAGCGCAGCCGATCCGCTATCTCGACCGCGACGGACAGGCGCTCGTCGCGCTGTCGGCGTTCGCGCACGATCCCCGGACGCTGATCGCGTTCTACCGCGCGATGCTGCGAACGCGCACGTTCGACGCCAAGGCGGTTGCGCTGCAGCGCACCGGCCGGCTCGGCACCTATGCTTCCTCGCTCGGCGAAGAAGCGGTCGGCGTCGGCCTCGCCAGCGCGATGCGGCCGGGCGCCCGGCACGACCTCGGCGAACACCGCACGCACCAGGTGGGTGATGATCTCGCGGTTGGCGAGCGCGCAGTTGATCCCGGCTCGCATCGCGCCGATGTAGCGCTGGCCGAGGCTCGAGACGATCGGCGCGCAAGCGAGCTCGCGGTCGGGGAGCGCGAGCCGCAGTGGATGGTGACGACGATCGCGTGGGGCGCGAGCCCGAAGGCACGCGCCGTGGCCGGGTCGTAGATTTCGGCGACTTCCTGGATTTCGAGATAGTGGTTGCCCGACCCGAGCGTTCCCATTTCGTCGCGCTGGCGCGCCTTGGCCTTGGCCGAGACAAAATCGGGGCGGGCGCCGGCGCTGGTCCCGCCGTCCTCGATGCGGGCGAGGTCGGCTGAAACGCCCCAGCCCCGGTCGACCGCGCAGCGCGCGCCGCCCGCCAGCATCGCGTCCATCTCGCCGTCGCTCAGCCGAATGCGGCCGGTCGCGCCGACCCCGGCCGGGATGCGGCGGAACAGAGCGTCGGCGAGTGCCTGCTTGACCGGCGCGAGGTCTGCGGGCGCGAGCCCGGTGGTGAGCGTACGCACGCCGCAGCTGATGTCGAAGCCGACGCCCCCGGCCGAGACCACGCCGCCCAGGTCGGGGTCGAACGCGGCGACCCCGCCGATCGGGAAGCCGTAGCCCCAGTGCGCATCGGGCATGGCGTAGGCGGCATCGACGATACCCGGCAGCTTGGCGACGTTGGTGAGCTGGTCGTAGACCTTCTCCTCCATGTCGGCCGCGAGCGCCGCCGAGGCGTAGAGGATCGCCGGGACGCGCATCGCCCCGACCGGATCGACCTGCCAGGCAAACGCGCCGATCTGCCGCCAGCGCGCGAGGTCCATCGGTTAGTTCTGGTCGCGGTCGTCGTCGCGGGCGGCGACGGCGTCCAAGATCGCGAGCACGCGTGCGACCCGGGTCGGCATCGGCTTTTCGAGCTCGCCCATGGCGTCGGCGGCGCCGAGCCAGGCTTCGGCTTCGACCAACTCGGCGTGCGAGGCGCCGGTCGCGAGGACGGCGGCCACGGTCTCGTCGTCGAGGTCGCCGAAGATTGCGCGGACATCGGCGGTATTCGCGCCGGCGCCGTGGGCCGGGGTCAGACGTCGATCACGCATTGCGCTCTCCATTCTCCTGACTCGCCGCACTCGACTTCGAGCTCGGTCATCGTCGCGCCCTTCGGTTCGACCGCTGGGGCATGGCGCGCGACGTCGACCGCTTCGCCCCACGCTTCGGCCTCGAGCCGGTCGCCGGCGATCGCCACGGCGAAACGTCCGAACAACATGCGCCGCGTCGCCATCTCGAAGATCACTGCATTCAACCAGTCGACCAGCAGAAACTCCAAGGCCGGCGCGCGGCACCCGATCGCGACTTTCGCGGCGGTCGCGACCGCGGCCGCCGGGGTGGGCCCGAAGCCGCGGACGCCGATATCGGCGCCGTGCGCGAAATGTTCGTAACGCTCATCCGCCACGCGAACCACCTTAAGCGCCCGCGCCGCCGGCCGGCTTTAATCTGGATCGACAACGTCCCTCATGGTGGGTCCGTCGACCCATGAGGGCACTCACGCGGACTCGCCCTTCGACAGGGTCGGGGCGGGGTCATCTATTCAATCCAGCTGCACCAGCTGCCACTTGAGATAGGCCGACTCGGGAAGGTGCGGGTGGACCGGGTGATCGGGTCCGGCGCCGCCGTGAGCGACGATCCGCCCCGTTCGCTTGGCAGCGGCCAAGCCCATCCGCACCTCGGACGCGAACGCGGGCGGATCGACCAGATGCGAGCACGAGGCGATGAAAAGAAACCCGCCCGGCGCTACCAGCGCCGCCGTCATGCGGGCGAGCTTGCGGTAGCCCTTGAGCCCGGCCGCTAACCCCTTGCGCGACTTCACGAACGCGGGGGGATCGGCGATCACGATGTCGTAGCGCTCGGCCTGGGCGGCGCGGCGGCCGATCTCGGCGAAGACATCGCCTTTGACGAAGGTCGCGCGCGCGTCGACCCCGTTACGGGCCGCGGCGGCGCGGGCGAGCGCGAGCGCGGGCTCCGAGCTTTCGATCGCGACGACGGTTGCGGCGCCGGCGGCAAGCGCGCGGATCGCGAATCCGCCGGTGTGACTGAAGAGGTCGAGAACACGGGCGTCATGGCTGATCCCGGCGATTAGCGTCCGCCCCGGCCGCTGGTCGAAGAACCACCCGGTCTTTTGACCGCCGGCCAGGTCGGCCGCGAACGCGACGCCCTCTTCATCAACGGCGACCGGCGCATCGGCATGGCCGCGCGCGACGGTGACCGCGACGCCGAGGCCCTCGAGCGAACGGATCGGGCTGTCGTTGCGGAGAACGATCGTCACCGGCGCGATCGTTCGGTCGAGCGTGGCGATGACGGCGTCGGTCAAACGGTCGATGCCGGCGGTGTTGGCCTGGACGACGACCGCGTCGGCGAAGCGGTCGACGATCAGCCCCGGTACGCCGTCGGCTTCGGAATGGAGCAGGCGGTAATAGGGAGCGGTGTAGAAACGGGCCCTGAGCGCGAGCGCGGCTTCGATGCGGGCGGCAAAGTAGTCGTGGTCGATGGCGGTTTCGCTGGCGCCGGCAAACAACCGCGCCGCGATCAGCGAATTGCGGTTGAAGGTCGCGGCGCCGAGCGGCTTGCCGTTGGCGTCGAGGACGGCCACCACCGCGCCCGGCTCGATCGACTTGGCCGCGGCGTCCATCGCGATTTCATTGGAATAGATCCACGGGTGGCCGCGCAGGATGCGGCCGCTTTCGTGCGGCTTGAGGCGGATCGAGGGGCGCGGGGCGGACACGTTGCGCGGATACTACCCCGACCGCGCGCCCCGTCGAGGGCGAAGGCGTCCGCTAACGCGCGCCGTACATTGATTTGCTCATCCGGCGCGTCACGAAATCACGATCGCTCTCGAGCGTGGTGAGGCGTTCACGGACGCAATTTTAGTGGGCCGCCGACCCGGCGGCGTGACCCGTCCGTGTGCACTGGTCCGCCGGCAACTCCGCGTCGGTGCCGCAGGACGCCAAACCCGAGGCCAGCACGATCAAACCCGCGGCGAAAAGAGACTTTCGCATACTCCGTTACGCCTAAAACTGGATGTGAAAACGGCGCGGACCATAGCATCGGCCGGCGGCGCGCGCGGATAACATCGACGTTATGTCGGCCAGGTGATCACCGAGCTGCGCGCGGGTTGTCCCGTGCGTTGGACCGGAAGATCGCGCTCGGTTCGTTAGCATTGGCCTGCGCCGCCGCCGCTGCCGCGCGACAAGATCGCGCGGTCTCGTTCGATGGTCGCGGTTTCGCGTTTGAGGCAGTCGCTGTGCGTCGCGGTGCCGGCCGCTCCGGCGCAGCGGCCGGCAGTGTATTCGGCATCGGTCGCGCAGGCGACGAGGCTCACGGCGATGAGGGCCAGGGTTGCTAGTCCAATATGAATGGTCTGCATAAGCTTATCTCCTCATCTATCGCGGTCGGCGGTCTACCCACCTTTGCGCGAGCAGGCGTCACAAGGCCGTGACCCGGCGACCGAGCGGCGCGACCCTAGCCCGGTGCGCATAGCAAAGCGGCACCGTTTTCATGGCCTTACGTTATGGCCGGGCCCGGTTTGCAGGCCAGACAACGATGGCGTAGCTTCGGCTCAACGCAGTGGCGTGAGGATCGGGCAATGAAAATCGTCGTCGTCGGCGGCGGGCCGGCTGGGCTCTACTTCAGCATTCTGATGAAGAAGCACGACCCCGAGCACGACATCACCGTCTACGAACTCAACCGCAACAATGACACCTTCGGCTTCGGCGTCGTGTTCTCGGCGACTACGCTCGGCCACTTCCGCGACTACGATGCGCCGTCGTATGACCGCATCCGCGAGAACTTCGCCTACTGGGGCGACATCGACGTTCACTACAAGGGCCACGTCATCACCACGACCGGGCACGATTTCTGCGGCATGTCGCGGGTCAAGCTGCTGCTGCTGTTGCAGGATCGCTGCCGAGAGCTCGGCATCAAGATGCACTTCCAGACCGACATCAAGTCGCTCGATCGATTCGGCGACGCCGACCTGATCGTCGCCTCGAACGGCATCAATAGCTGGATCCGCGAAGCCTATAAGGCCTCGTTCCGACCGTCCTACGACTGGCGGCCCAACAAGTTCGTGTGGCTCGGCACCACCAAGCCGCTCGAGGCCTTCACCTTCGACTTCCGCAAGACCAATACCGGCGTCTGGAATATCCACGCCTACCAATACGACAAGGACATGGCGACCTTGATCGTCGAGACCACCGGCGAGGCCTGGAAGAAAGCGGGTCTCGCCGACGCAACCGAAGCCGACACCGTCCGCTTCGTCCGCGAGCAATACGCCGATCTCTTGGACGGACACGACATCGTCACCAACAAGTCGCAGTGGCGGAACTTTCCGACTATCCGCTGCGAAAGCTGGATCCACGACAACATCGTGATCATGGGCGACACCGCCCACACCGCTCATTTCTCGATCGGCTCCGGCACCAAGCTCGCGATGGAAGACGCGATCGCGCTCTACGAGGAGTTTCGCGTTCGCACCAACGTTCGCGACGCGCTCGAGGCCTATGACGTCGACCGCCGCGACGACGTCGGCCGCATCCAGCACGCGGCCGATGTTTCTCTCTCCTGGTTCGAGCACGTCGAGCGCTATTGGGACATGGAGCCGACCCAGTTCGCGTTCAGCATGCTGTCGCGCTCGAAGGCGATCACTTACGACAATCTGCGCGTCCGCGATCCCAAGTTCGTGGCCGAAACCGACCGCTGGTTCACGGCCGACGTCGCGCGCCGCTTGGGGCCGAAGGCGGAGCGACCGAAACCGGTGCCGCCGATGTTCGCGCCGTTCAGGCTCAAGAACCTGTGGCTTGCGAACCGGGTCGTGGTCTCGCCGATGTGCCAGTACAGCGCCGAGAACGGGCTGCTTACCGAATGGCACTATGTGCACCTGGCAAGCCGCGCCGTCGGCGGCGCCGGGCTGATCGTGACCGAGATGGCCTGCCCCGGGCCCGACCACCGCATCACACCGGGCTGCACCGGCATCTGGACCGATCAGCAGGAGGCGGCGTGGAAGCGGGTGGTCGATTTCGTCCACGGCCATTCCGACTCCAAGATCTGCCTCCAGTTCGGCCACGCCGGCCGCAAAGGCTCGACCAAGCTCGCTTGGGAGGGGATCGATCAGCCGCTTCCCGCCGGCGGCTGGGACATCGTCGCGCCGTCGGCGCTCCCCTACCGCAAGGACAGCCAAGTGCCGCGGCCGATGACGCGATCCGACATGGACCGCGTCAAAACCGACTTCGTGCAAGCGGTCAGGCGCGCGGCGCGGTGCGGCTTCGACATGATCGAGCTGCACGGCGCCCACGGGTACCTGCTGGCGAGCTTCCTCTCGCCGGTTACCAATCGGCGCACCGACGAATATGGCGGTAGCCTCGAGAACCGGCTGCGCTATCCGCTCGAGGTGTTCGACGCCTGCCGGGCGGCGTGGCCGGCGGAGAAACCGATCTCGATCCGCCTCTCGGCGCACGACTGGATGCCGGGCGGCAACACGCCCGACGATGCCGTCGCGATCGCGCGTGCGTTCAAGGCGCGGGGTTGCGACTTGATCAGCGTCTCGAGCGGGCAGACCGCGTCGGAAGAAAAGCCGGTTTACGGCCGTATGTTCCAGGTGCCGTTTTCGGAGCAGATCCGAATCGAGGCCGGCATCGCGACCGTCGTCGCCGGCAACATATTCACCTGGGACCAGGTCAATACCATCGTCGCCGCGGGCCGCTCGGACCTGGTCGCGCTCGCGCGCGCCCATCTCTACAACCCGTATTTCACCGATCAGGCGGCGGCGTATTACGGCTGCGGCAATGTCGTACGGTGGCCGAACCAGTACCTCTCGGCCAAGTTCGCCGCCCTCCGCCAATTCGATCGCGAGCGGCAGGAGATATTGGATTTGCGCGAAGCGGCGCGGCCCGACGCCCAAAAGGAACGTGAGGGCTCGCGTTTCGGCAGCCGCTCGGACGAGTGGGAGATGAAGGGTGCGGCCGTCGGCGCCGCTGCCGCCGCCGAGGCGCGGCTCCGTCGGGACGAGTAGGCGATCAACGGGAACCGCCGGCCCCGGCCGTGGAACTCGTGCGGAGGGAACGCGCCTGTGGCGATCGAAACCAAGGCGTTCGTAGCGGTTAACCGGTTCGGACTCGGCGCTCGGCCGGGCGAGCTCAAGCGCGCGGCCAGCGATCCGCACGGCTGGCTCGAGGCGCAGCTCGAAGGCCGCTCGGCCCAACCCGACGCCTTCGCGGCGCTCGAGTCGGGGCCGGCAACGACGCGCTCTTTCTTCGCGGCCGACGACCGCAACGCCAAGGAAGTCATCAAGCTTTTCAGCGAACGCTTTCGCGACATCTTCATGCAAGAGGTGGCGGCGCGCACCCGCGTCATGGCGACCAGCGCGCAGCCGTACCGCGAGCGGCTGGTTGCGTTCTGGAGCAATCACTTCACCGTGTCGGCCAAGCGGCCGGTGGTGGCGGGACTGGCCGGCGCGTTCGAGCGCGAGGCGATCCGCCCCCACGTCACCGGGCGTTTTGCCGACATGCTGCTGGCGGTCGCGCGCCATCCGGCGATGCTGCTCTTCCTCGACAACGTGCTCTCGATCGGTCCCAACTCGATGGCCGGCCAGCGGACCGGCAAGGGCCTCAACGAGAACCACGCGCGCGAGATTCTCGAGCTGCACACGCTCGGGGTCAAAGGCGGCTACGACCAGCGCGACGTGGTCGAACTGGCCAAGCTCATCACCGGCTGGTCGCTCTCGCGCCGCGAGCCGGGGGCGACGCCCGGCACCTACAAGTTCCACGGGTTCGCGCACGAGCCGGGAACGAAGACGCTGCTCGGCGTCCGCTACGACCAGGGCGGCGAGGCCGAAGGCGAGGCCGCGCTGCGCGCGCTCGCGCGCCATCCATCGACCGCGATCTTCATCGCCACCAAATTCGCGCGCCACTTCATCGCCGACGATCCGCCGGCGCCGGCGGTCGAACGCCTGGCGCGCGTCTTTCGCGACACCGATGGCGATCTCAGGGCGTTGGCGGCGGCGGTCGTCGACGAGCCGGCGGCCTGGCAGGCACCGCTCGCCAAGTTCAAGACGCCGCAGGACTTTCTCGTCTCGGTTCTGCGCGCGACCGACATCTTTCCCGCCGAACCCCGCGCGGTGGTCGGCTCGTTCGAGGAACTCGGCCAGGTCCCCTTCACCGCACTCTCGCCGGCCGGGTGGGACGACAACGCGGCGGCGTGGGCCGGGCCCGAAGCCGTACTCCGCCGCGCCGAATGGTCGCTCGCCTTTGCCCGCCGCGCCGCTCCGGCCCGCCAGCCCATCGCGCTCATGGAGGCGACGATCGCGCCGGTCGCTTCCGCGCGCACGCGCGAGGCCATCGCTCAGGCCCCGAGCGCGCAGCAGGGCTTGGCGCTCCTTCTCGCCAGTCCGGAGTTCCTCCGCCGATGACGACGAACCGACCGGCCAATGTCCGCTCGCGCCGTGCCGTGCTGAAAGCGGCGCTCGCGACAGGTGCGCTCTCAGCGCTGCCGCGCGTCGGCGCCGCCGCGCCCGACCCGCTCGCGGGCCGGCGCCTAGTGCTCGTCTTCCTGCGCGGCGGGCTCGACGGCCTCGCGCTCGCCCCCGCCTATGGCGACCCGGCCTATGCCGCCGCGCGTCGCCATTTGGCGCTCCCCCCGCCCGGTAGCGGTGAGGGCGCCCTCGAGCTCGACGCGACCTTCGCGCTCCACCCGGCGCTTCACGCGCTCCATCCGTGGTACGGCGCAGGCGAGCTCGCGCTCCTTCACGCCGTCGCGAGCCCGCATCGCGGCCGTTCGCATTTCGAAGCTCAGGACCTGGTCGAAAACGGGACGCCGCAGCCCTACGGCGCGGCCGATGGCTGGCTCAACCGCGCGCTCGGCGCGGTCGACGCTCCCGGCCGCCGCCTCGGACTTGCGCTCGGGCACAGCGTGCCGCTGCTCTTGCGCGGGCCGACCCCGGTGATGACCTGGGCTCCCTCGCACTTTCCCAGGGTCGACACCGAGTTCCTGGCGCGGCTCGCCGACCTCTATGAAGGCGACGCGCTGCTGGCGCCGGCGCTCGCCGATGCGCTCAAGGGTCAGGCGCTTGCCGACGAAGTCATGGGCGGCGACGCCCGGGGCATGGGCGGGCGCGGCGGCCTTCGCAACCTGCAGGCGTTCAAGACCGCGAGCAAGGCCGCGGGCGAGTTGATGGCGGCGCCGGACGGCCCGCGCGTCGCGGTGCTCGAGTTGAGCGGGTGGGATTCGCACGCCAACCAGGGCACCACGCAGGGGCAGATCGCGGCTCTTTTGGGCGGCGTGGGCGACGGCCTCGCGTCGCTCAAAGCGGCGCTCGGACCTGCGTGGCGTTCGACCGCGGTCTTGGTCATCACTGAGTTCGGCCGCATGGTCGCGCCCAACGGTACCGGCGGTACCGACCATGGCACCGCCGGTGCGGCGTTGCTCGCCGGCGGCGCCGTCAAAGGCGGTCGCGTCATCGCCGACTGGCCGGGATTGGGCCCGGCGCAGCTCTTCGAAGGCCGCGATCTCCGTCCCACGCTCGAACTTCGTCCCGTCTTCAAGGCCCTGCTCCGCGATCACTTGAAGATCGCCGAGGCCGCGATCGAGACGCGCACCTTTCCCGAGAGCCGCGACCTCCGCCCGCTCGAAGGGTTGTTCCGCGCGTAGCGGGCGGGGAGCCCCGGCTCTGGCGCCGATACCCCGGCCCGTGGCACCCTCCGGGCTCCGTCGCGGCCGCGGCGGAGCGGAGAGTCGCGGATGGCCAAGCAGCTATTGCATTTCGTCTTTGGCGGCAGGGTGAGCGACCCCAAAGGCATCGAGTTCCTCGATCTCGACGCCCTCGACGTGGTCGGTATTTTCCCGAATTACAAGACCGCCTACGCGGCGTGGCGCGCCAAAGCGCAGGCGACCATCGACGACGCCCAAATGAAGTACGTGATCGTCCACATGCACCGCATGCTCGAGCCGGACATGGACGACGAAAAAGGCGGCACCGAGCACCACCAGTAGACGCACGCCGCTCCGGCGCGCCCAACGGGTTTCCATGATGCGTAACTTCCAACTTCCCGGTCGCTCGACGATTCATGCCAAGCACGGCATCGCCGCGACTTCGCACTACTTGGCGACACTCGCCGGGATCGATGCGCTCAAGGCCGGCGGCAACGCGATCGATGCGGCCGTCACCGCGAGCGCGGTCTTGGCCGTCGTCGAGCCGCAGTCGACCGGGATCGGCGGCGACTGCTTTGCGCTTTACGCCAAGGGCGGCCAGGGCGCGGTGATCGGCTTGAACGGATCGGGGCGCGCGCCGGCCAAGGCGACAGCGGCGTGGTACGCCGACCACGGGATGAGCCGGATTCCGGGCGAGCATTCGCCGCATTGCGTGACGGTGCCGGGGGCGATCGATGCCTGGGCCACGCTGCTCGCGGACCACGGCACCTTCACACTCGGGCAGGCGTTGGCGCCGGCGATCGACTATGCCGAAAACGGCTACGTCGTCGCGCCCCGCGTCGGCCATGACTGGGCGGCGGCGGAAGCGAAGCTCGCCGCCGATCCCAACTCGACGCGCGTATTCCTGCCGCAGGGTCGCCCGCCCCGGGTCGGCGAGATTCACCGCCAGCCCGAACTCGCCGATGCGCTCAAGACCATCGCCAAGGAAGGGCGCGACGGATTCTACCGCGGCTGGGTCGCGCGCGACATCGTTAGCTTCCTCCAGGGCCTCGGCGGGCTTCACTCGCTCGACGACTTCGCCGAGAACGAACCCACATACGTTAATCCGATCAAGACTGCGTACCGTGGCTACGACGTCCTGCAGATCCCGCCAAACGGGCAGGGCATCACTGTGCTGCTGATGCTCAACATCCTGAGCGGATTCGACATGGCGGCGCTCGATCCGTTCGGGGTCGAACGGTTCCACCTCGAAGCCGAGGCGACGCGGCTCGCCTATCGCATGCGCGATACGATGGTGGCCGACCCCGCCATGGCCGAGGTGCCGGTCGACGCGATTCTCTCGCCGGCCTTTGCCGACGATTTGCGCAAACGGGTCGATCGCGGCCGCGCCATGAACGATTGGGAGGTCAAGAACGTCCCGCTCGGTGGCGACACCATCTATCTGACGGTGATCGACAAGGACCGGAACGCGGTCTCGTTCATCAACTCGCTCTACCAGGGTTTCGGCGCCGCGCTGACCGCGCCCAAGTCGGGCGTGCTCCTGCAGAACCGCGGCGCCGGGTTCGTCCTCGATCCCGAGCACCCCAATTGCATCGCGCCCCGCAAGCGCCCCTTCCACACCATCATTCCCGGCATGGTCAAGAACGGCGATCGTGTCCACATGACCTACGGCGTCATGGGCGGCCACTACCAGCCGGTCGGCCATACCCACGTTCTCACCAACGTCATCGACTACGGCATGGACGAGCAGGAAGCGCTCGATTGCGCGCGCGGCTTCCACTTCGGCGGCCAGTACGCGTTGGAGGACGGCGTACCGCCGGCGACCGCCCGCGGCCTCGCCGACTTCGGCCACAACGTCGTCCGCGCGGCGTGGCCGCACGGCGGCGGCCAAGCGATCCGGATCGACTGGCAGAACGGCACGCTCGCCGGCGGCTCGGAGCCGCGCAAGGACGGCTGCGCGATCGGGTATTAGATCGGCCGAGGCGAAAGTCCGATCGCCGACCAATGGCGGATTTGCTTCGGCTGGGAACAAGGAGGACCGAGCGACGTCGCGATCATCGACTACCACTGACCGCGCGTTGCTGAAGAACCCGCACCCAGGCGCCATTCTGCTCGAGGACTTCTTGAGGCCCGACTTGATGGAGCGCAGACGCCAAATCGCGCGCGATCTCGCGCGAATCACGCCGCGGGCAGCTTAGTTCAGGACTATGTTGCGGAACCGCCGGCCGAACGGATCGGCGCGGTGCGGAAATCGCGGCCCGAGGCCTCGGCGCAACTACGGCCGTTCGGCTCGGTCACGATCATCGTCCACGAACCTTTCTTCGAGACTAGGATCTCGAAGGTCTTGCCATCGGCCATGCGGCCGGTGGCGGTCGGGGTCTCGGCGTAAGCTTCTTGGAGGAAGTGAACGATATCGCCGCGCGAGCCGCAGAGGATCGAGTCGGCGGCCGCTGCCACGGGAACGAAAAGGGCTGCCGACAGGGCGAATACCCTAAACATTGTAAACCTAGCTCCCCACCCCACCAGAAGTAGTACCCAGTGGTAAAACACGATCGATCAGCTTGGTATTATCGTTAGTTGACCAAACGTAACATTACACAACCTAACACCCTACTACGATTATGCAAATAACATTCTGTTTTATTTGGTAAATATGGCTTATCCACAAAGCGGAATCTGTCGGGGAGATTACTGATAGAGACCAGCCACACGCGCACGTTGTATGACGAGGCCGAGGACTAACTCGATTGTCGGCGTCGGTACCCCGACCAGACCGCCGAGTTCAACGACCGCGGTGACGAGCGCATCGATCTCCATCGGCCGGCCGCGTTCCAAGTCCTGCAGCATCGAGGTCTTGTGCGCCCCGACATCGGCGGCGCCTTGAATGCGGCGGTCGACATCGATCGCGAACGCGACGCCCAGCTTCTCGGCGACGGCTTGCGCCTCGAGCATCATCGCGCGCGCGACGCTTCGCGTCGCCGGATCGGTGGCGATGCGATCGAGCGTGGCGTGGGTGAGCGCGCTCAACGGATTGAACGAGAGATTGCCCCACAGCTTCATCCAGATTTCGGCGCGGATGTTGGGTCGCACCGGCGCCTTGAAGCCGCCGGCTATCATCGCTTTGGCGATACGCTGCAGGCGTTCCGACTTGGCCCCGTCGGGCTCGCCCAGGGTGAAGCGGTCGCCGTCGATGTGCCGAACGACGCCCGGCGCGACCACCTCGCACGCCGGATAGACCACGCAGCCGATCGCGCGCTCGGGCCCCAAGTGCGTCCACTGCCGATCGCCCGGATCGACGCTCGCCAGCCGCCGGTTTTCCCACGGGCCCGCGAGCTTATGGAAGTACCACCACGGCACCCCGTTGACGGCGAACACGATCGCGGTCGCGGGCCCGAGCAGCGGCTTGAGCCGCTCGGCCATCGCCGGCACCTGGTGCGCCTTGAGCGTCACGAAGACGACGTCCTGGGGGCCGGCCGCGGCCGGATCTTCGACCGCACGCGGCCGCGTCACTTTGGTTTCGCCGCCGATCTCGAGCCTAAGGCCGTCTTTCTGGATGGAGGCCAAATGCGGCCCGCGCGCGATCAGCGTCACTTCTTCGCCCGCGCCGGCGAGCCCGGCGCCCAGATAGCCGCCGATCGCCCCGGCGCCAACGATCGTGATTCTCATCGCCGCGCCGAGCGCGTCACGGTTCGCCGTTTCCGGCGCGACGCGGATCGCCGGGCTGCAGGGGTCATGCGCCGAGCCCCAATTTCTGCGCGAGGCCAATCCGTTGCACCTTGCCGGTCGCGCCCTTCGGCAGTTCCTTCAGGATCACGACTTTGCGCGGCACTTTGAAATCGGCCAGCCGTTTGGCCGCGAACTCGCGCAATTCCTGGTCGGTGACGGTCGCGTTCTCGTGCAGCACGACCGCGGCGCCGACCTCTTCGCCCAGCTTGTCGTGCGGGATGCCGAACGTCACGACCTGCGCCACCGCGGGGTGGTCGAGGAGAATCTCGTCGACCTCGCGCGGGCTGACCTTCTCGCCGCCGCGGTTGATGATCTCCTTGATGCGGCCGGTGATGGTGAGATAGCCCTCGGGATCGATCCGGCCCTGATCGCCGGTGCGGAACCACCCGTGCGTGAAGTTCTCGGCGTTAGCCTTGGGGTTGTTCTCGTAGCCGGCGGTCACGTTGTCGCCGCGGATCACGACTTCGCCGATCGTATCGGAGGGCAGGAGCCGGCCCTGGTCGTCCATGATCGCGACCTCGGGCCCGGCGGCGAGTCCGACCGAACCGGGCTTGCGCGCTCGCGGCGGCAGCGGATTGCTCGCCATCTGGTGCGCCGCTTCGGTCATGCCGTAGGACTCGATCACCGGCGCGCCAAACGTCTTTTCGAGCTCGGCCATTACCTGGGGCGGAAGCGAGGCGCTCGACGAGCGGATGAAGCGGAGCGTGGTGCGCGCGATGGTCTCCTGGTTGCGCGGTGCCCGCGCCAGGATCGCCTGGTGCATGGTCGGCACCGCCGTGTACCAGGTGGGCTTCAGCTCATCCATCCAGGCAAAGAACTTGAGCGCGTTGAAGCCGGGGGTGCAGTGGACCGAGCCGCCGGCGCCGAGGCTCGACAGCACCGCGGCGATCAGGCCATGGATGTGGAAGAGCGGCATGACGTTCAAGCACCGATCCCCGCTGGTGAGCGCGAGCGTCGTGCGAATGTTGCGGGCCGAGGCGCACACGTTTTTCTGCGCCAGCGGCACGATTTTGGGCCGCGAGGTGGTGCCCGAGGTGTGGAGGACGAGCGCTTCGTCGTCGGGCCCGGCGGTGCCGGTCGCGACCCGGGCGCGGCCGGTCTCGCCTTCGAGGGCGAACACGCCGGCGGGCGCGCCGGCGGGGACGACGAGCTCGAGGATCGGGATACCGCGCTGTTTCGCGACCTCGCGCGCCGGGGAGGTCGAGCCTTTCTCGACCACCAGCGCCTTGGTGTTGAGGTCGGCGAGGTAGAAGTCGAACTCGTCGCTCCGGTAGGCCGGGTTCAAAGGGGCGGTCGAAGCCCCGGCGGCGATGGCGACGAACGCGGCCGCCATTTCCGGCCCGTTCGCGAGCACGATCGCGATTCGATCACCGCGGCCCAAGCCCAACCCATTCAGCGTCTTGACGGTGTTCTCGGCCAGCTTCGTCAGGCCGGCGAAGGTAAGGGACGCGCGCGCGGGCGCGCCGATCGCGACGGTGCCGGGCTGGCCGCGCTGGATCAGGTCGAAAACGGTCCGGAACGAAGCGGAGGGAGCCATGCTGCACTTTCGGGGTTGAGGCGCGCCGACATAGCACGATTCGGCGGACGCCCGAAAGCACAGGCATGTCGCCATGGCGGGGCAGCCCCTCCCATGACGGGCGGGCACCGGAACGTCGAGGCTAGAACCGCGCCTCGATCGGCCGCGCCGCCACCAGGTAGCGGTCGGTGCGGGCGATGGTCGCCTCGTAGGCGGCGGAAACGCGCTCGGCCGCATCGTTCTGGACGAGCCGATCGGGGGCGACCTCTTGCGCGATCATCTGCGCCATGAACGGCGCCGAATAGGGCGTGGTGAGGACGAGCGCAGCGAAAGCTTCGCGCGCCAACGGCGCGCGCGGGAACGGGACGACGGTGCCGCTGGCGCGGCGGTTGGGGCCGGCAAAGGCTGGCGGCGCGGCATCGCCCTCGATGCCCGGGCGCTGGCCGCGGCGCGAATCGCGCTCGATCCGCGGATCCTCGCGCGTCGGCGCGCGGACCGGCTCGTAGCGGTTCCACGGATCGTACTCCGGCGGTAGCGGCGGCACGGCCCAAGCGGCGGGCGAAAACGTGCGCGTCGGCACCGCCAAAGCGGCTGTCGCAGTCACGGGCGTTGGCACTCCCCAGACGGGGCGAGCCTACGGGCGCGAGCGTGAACAAACCCTTAAGCGGCATGGTTAAGGCCGGGTTGCAATCCCGCCCGAGGCCGTCGATAAAGAGCGCCCAACCTGAGGTGAGGTCGCATGACCGAGGTCGTCATCACGTCTGCCGTCCGCACGCCGGTCGGCTCGTTCTCCGGCGCGCTGGCCGGCTTCAAGGCGTCAGATATAGGCGCGATCGCGATCAAGGCCGCCCTCGCGCGCTCGCAGATTGCAGGCCCGGACGTGACCGAAGTGGTCCTGGGCCAGGTCTTGACGGCGGCGCAAGGCCAGAACCCGGCACGCCAGGCGGCGATCGGCGCCGGCCTGCCGGTCGAGGTTCCGGCCTGGATCGTCAACCAGGTGTGCGGCTCGGGCCTGCGCGCGGTCGCCCTCGCCGCCCAGGCGATCAAGACCGGCGATGCCACGATCGTCCTCGCCGGCGGTCAGGAAAGCATGAGCCAGTCGACCCACGCCGCCCACATGCGGACCGGCAAGAAGATGGGCGATATCGAGTTCATCGATACCATGATCCGGGACGGCCTGTGGGACGCGTTCCACGGCTACCACATGGGGACCACCGCCGAGAACGTCGCCCGTCAGTGGCAGATCACGCGGAGCGAGCAGGACGCGTTCGCGCTCGCTTCGCAGGTCAAGGCGTCGGCGGCCCGGAAAGCCGGCCGCTTCAAGGACGAGATCGTGCCGGTGACGGTCAAAGGCAAGGGCGGCGATAGCGTGGTCGCCGACGATGAATACATCCGCGACAACGCGACCGCCGAGGGCTTGGCCGGCTTGCGCCCGGCCTTCGCCAAGGACGGCACCGTCACCGCCGGCAACGCGTCCGGCATCAACGACGGCGCCGCCGCGCTCGTCGTGATGAGCGCCGATGAGGCCAAGCGCCGGGGTTTGAAGCCGCTCGCCCGCATCGCGTCGTGGGCGCAGGCCGGGGTCGAGCCAGCGGTGATGGGCTCGGGCCCGATTCCGGCGAGCCGCGCTGCGCTCGAGAAAGCCAGCTGGAGCGTCGCCGATCTCGACCTGATCGAAGCCAACGAAGCCTTCGCCGCGCAGGCCTGCGCGGTCGGCAAGGACTTGGGCTTTGCGCCCGAGAAGCTCAACGTCAACGGCGGCGCGATCGCGATCGGCCACCCGATCGGAGCCTCGGGCGCCCGCATCCTGGTGACGCTCGTGCACGAGATGCGGAAGCGCGGCGCCAACAAGGGCCTCGCCACGCTCTGCATCGGCGGCGGCATGGGCATCGCGATGTGCGTCGAGCGGGCGTGAGCGCCCGGGGTTAGCCGATCTGCAGGCTGCGGCCGGCGGCGCGCTCGCGCCGCTCCCATTCGTCCCACAGCACGGTCACGGTCGTCGCCATCGACGGTCGCGTTGCGAAGCCGGCGTACCAGCCCGCGAGGGCGGGCCGCGCCCCGCGCCAATCCTCGTCCGGAAAGCGGAAATCGAGCTCGCCCAACGCGCAGCCGACCGTAACCGCGCCGATGTCGATGCCGGCCAAGCGGGGCACCAGCCGCTCGAGCGCGTCCAGGGCGCGCTCGATCTGCGCTTTCTTGCGCGCGTCCCAGGCGGGGTCGATTTTTTCAGGCGCGCGGCGGCTCTCCATGATGCGGACGTCGGCCGCGTCGATAACGCCCTCGCCGAGCGCCGCGATCTTGAGCGCCTGCCAGCGCGCCGGCCCGGGCGGTGGGAACAATTTGGGTCCGGCGCCGAGCCAATCGAGGTACTCGCAAATGACGCGGCTGTCGAACAGCGTCGTGCCATCGTCGGTCGTGAGCGCCGGCACCTTGCCCAAGGGGTTGTCGTGGCCGAGCGTCGTCTCCGGGCGCCACGGGTTGGTCGGGACCAGTTCGATCAGGTCGCGTACCTCGGCCTCGATCGCGACGACCAGGCACTTGCGCACGTAGGGCGAGGTCGGGGCGTAGCGGAGTTTCATGACCGTGCAAATCGTTTCGCCGTCCCCACTGCACCGTCGACGAAGCGGAACTCGAGCGCTGAGGCGAACACGTTCTTCGTGCGCCTCTGGGCCCTGATGCGATTCCGCGTGCTAGTGATCGCCTCGGCGAGATCGCGAAACGTCACGGTGATACCGTCGTTTGCGACCCGAAACCGAGCGGGATAAGCGACACTCACGGTACCTTCCTCGGCTCGCACGCAACGCCGCGTGCGGGTTCGGCCAGATAGAAGATCGCCCGAAGCCCGTGGCTCGGCAAGCCGCCTTTCGACCGTCCGTATGGCCTATGCCGGCCGGCGATTCCGCTAGAATGAGCCACTATGCGCCTCGACGTCGTCGACTTGAACCAATTCTACGCGAGCCTGTTGGGCCAGACCGCGCGCCGCGTCATCCGCCGTCGCATCCGCGAGCTGTGGCCGAACGTCGCCGGCCTGCGCGTGCTGGGCATGGGCTACGCGACGCCGTACCTGCGGCCGTTCCGCGAGGAAGCCGAACGCACCATCGCCCTCATGCCGGCGACCCAAGGCGTGACGGCGTGGCCGCGCGACGAGCGCAATCTCGTCGGGCTGTGCGACGAGGCCGAAATCCCGTTGCCTGACGCCGCGGTCGATCGCGTGATTCTGGTGCACGCGCTCGAATCGTCCGAGCAACTGCGTGTCATGCTGCGCGAGATTTGGCGGGTGATGACGGCGGGCGGTCGCCTGATCGTGGTGGTGCCGAACCGGCGCGGAATGTGGGCGCGGGGCGAGCGGACGCCGTTCGGCTACGGCTCGCCGTTCAGCCAGCGCCAGCTCGATACCCTGCTCAGCGAATCGATGTTCTCGCCGCAGACTACCGGGCGGGCTTTGTTCGTGCCGCCGACCGCGCGCCGTTCGATCTTGGGCATGGCGGCGACCATCGAAACCGTGGGCGAGCGCTGGATGCCGGCCTTCGCCGGCGTGCTCATCGCCGAGGCGGGTAAGAAAATCTACGCCGTCACGGCCGAGCCGTCGCGCCGGCGCCTGCGGCGGCTGCAACCGGCGTTTCCGGCGCGGGCGACGCGCGCCAGCTAGCTCGGTTATCTCTTCGCGCGCAGCGTGGGGGAGGAAGGGCCCGGTACGGCGCCGGGAGGTGGGGGCGAGGCGCGTCAGCGCGCGCGCCTGAGCGCGAACAAGCCCTGCTCGGCCAGGAGATTGGCGAGCCGGCGGTTGGCGCCGCCCAAGCTCGTGCGGCCTTTGCGATCGGCAAAAATCTGGCGCTCGATCGCGATCCCGAGCTCGTCGCACAGCGCGATGAAGTCGCGGATCGTGCACGGGTGGATGTTGGGCGATTCGTGCCAGCGCTCGGGCAGGATGTCGGTCTCGGGCATGCGGCCCCGGAGCAGGAGCTGCCAGCGCACGCGCCAGTGGCCGTAGTTCGGGAACGAGACGATCGCGCGCGCGCCGATCCGCACCATTTCTTCGAGGACCCGGCGGGGATTGCGGGTCGCCTGGAGCGTCTGCGACAGGACCACGTAATCGAACGCGCCGCTCGGATAGTCGGCCAGGTCCTCGTCGGCGTCGCCCTGGATCACGGCGAGCCCGCGGCTCACGCACTCCTTGACGTCGCCCTGCGACAGCTCGATGCCGCGGCCATCGACCGCCTTGGTGCGGGCGAGGTGCTCCAACAGCGCGCCGTCGCCGCAGCCGACGTCGAGCACGCGGGCGTTGGCGCCGATCATGTCGGCGATCAAGAGGAGATCGACGCGGACGGCGCGCGGGCGCGCGGGCGGGGCGGCGGCGACGTTCATCGCACTCACCCGAGCCCGCGCTCGCGCGCGGCGCCGTTCAAGAACCCGGTCAACGTGCCGTGGAACTCCGGCTCGTCCAAGAGGAACGCGTCGTGGCCCTTGTCGGTCACGATCTCGACGAAGCTCACCTTGGCGGCGGCGGCGTTCAAGGCGTGCACGATCTCGCGCGAGTCGGCGGTCGGGAACAGCCAGTCGCTGGTGAACGAGATCAGGCAGAAGCGGGTCTTGATGCCGGTGAAGACCTCGGCCAAGCGCCCGCCCTTGTCGGCGGCGAGGTCGAAATAGTCCATCGCCCGCGTGATGTAGAGATAGGAGTTGGCGTCGAACCGGTCGACGAAGGTCGAGCCCTGGTGGCGGAGGTAGCTCTCGACCTGGAAGTCGGCATCGAACCCGTAGGACAGGTTCGAGCGATCCTGCAGCCGCCGCCCGAACTTCCGGCGCAACGCCTGCTCCGACAGATACGTGATGTGCGCAGCCATGCGTGCGACCGCCAAGCCCTTGTGCGGGCGGGTACCGTGGCTGAAATAATCGCCGCCGTGCCAGTCGCGGTCGGCCATGATCGCCTGGCGGCCGACCTCGTGGAAGGCGATGTTCTGCGCCGAGTGGCGCGCGGCTGCCGCGATCGGCACCGCCGCAAAGGTGCGTTCCGGAAACGTCGCCGCCCACTGCAGCGCCTGCATGCCGCCCATCGAGCCGCCGATCACGCAAAAGACGTCGCCGATGCCCAGATAGTCGAGCAGCATCGCCTGTGCCCGCACCATGTCGGTGACGGTGATGACCGGGAACGATAGCCCGAACGGCTTGCCGGTGGCGGGATCGACCTCGGCAGGGCCGGTCGTCCCCATGCAGCCGCCGAGCACGTTGGCGCAGATCACGAAATAGCGCTCGGTATCGATGATGCGCCCGGGGCCGACCACCAGCTCCCACCAGCCCGGCTTGCCGGTGACCGGATGGGTCCCGGCGACGTACTGATCGCCGGTCAAAGCGTGGCAGGCGAGAACGACGTTCGACCCAGCGGCGTTGAGCCGACCGTAGGTCTGGTAGGCGATGGTGAAGGGCCCGAGCTCGGCGCCGCAATCGAGCTTCAAGGGTCGCTCGGCGCCGAGCACGGCATATTGCCCGGCCTTGCGCGCTCGCTCGGAGGCGACCAACGGGTTGAACGCTTCGCTCATGACCTTCAAGCGGGCTTCGGCGCTCTCGGCGCTGTTGTAGACGAGCCCGGCATCGCTGCCTCCATAAAAAAACCCGGCACGCCGGCCGGGTTTCGCACCGGCCTTTTAGCGATTTCTTTTACGTGGTTCGCAAGCCGGCCGGCTCAAATCACCACGGAGCGTTCGGACTCTTATCGGCTGACGTTGGCCGGGTCAAGCCCTGGGGGCGGGGCGCTGTCGCCGGACCCGGCGGAGTTGTCGCGAACGACTCGGGCCTGCGCTCGGCGGGGCGGCGCGCGCGTTGGTGGTCGCGCGAATCCGATCGTGAGGCGTGGCGTCGGCGCGTGCGACGGTCCAGCGGCGTTCGTGCCCAAGCTCTTCGAATGTCAACGTTTTCTTTGCTTTTGGCCGGGGTCGGGTCTATCTCTTACCCCGCCAAAAAACGGCCATTCGCTGCAGGTTTTTAGGATGAGTCCGGATGCGAGCGCGCTGGCGGAGTTGCGCCGCGAGATCGATGCCATCGACGACCGCTTGCACGATCTCCTGATCGAGCGCGCCGCCGCGGTCGAGCGTGTCGCCCTGGCCAAGGGCGCGGCGGCCCCGGGGACCCAGATCGTCTATCCGGCGCGCGAGGCTCAGATCGTGCGCCGGCTGCTCGGCCGCCACCGCGGGCGGTTGCCGGCGGCGACCGTCGTGCGAATTTGGCGCGAGATCATCACCACCTCGGTCCGTCTTCAGGGCGCGCTCGCGATCGGCCTCCTCGATGCCGGCGCCGGTCCCGCGCTCCGCGATCTCGCCCGCGAGCACTTCGCTGCCGCGACGTCGACGACGCCGTTCGCCTCGGCGCCCGAGCTGTTCGCGTGGGTCGGCGATACCCCCGGAGCGCTGGGTGTGCTCCCGCTCGCCACCGACGCTTGCGACTGGTGGCGGCATCTGGTCTCGGCGGTCGAGCCCCGGATCCAGGTGGTTGCGCGCTTGCCGTTCGTGCGTACGGGCGGCGGCTTGGAGGCGCTGGTGATCGCGCCGTTCGCCGCCGGCGAGAGCGGCGATGACGCGACGCTCGCCGTGTTCGAGAGCGAGCGCGAGCTTTCCGACGTCGCGCAGGCCGCAGCGGGCGGTTTGACACTCGCGCCGATGGCGGCGACCGGTGCGGTCGAGCCGATGAACGCGCCGGTTCGCCTGACCTTGGTCGAAATCGCCGGCACTGCGAGCGCGGTTATACCTAAGCTCGCGCGCCTCGCGGCCGCGCTCGGCGCCCACCGCACCCACGCGGTCGGCGGCTACGCCCGCCCGATCGCGCCGCCCGAGCGGCGCTGAGACGCCCAACCGCGAGACACCCCGCCATGACTGGTCCCCGTCCCAAGCCCGGCATCCTCGACATCGCGCCCTATGTCGGCGGCGAATCGAAAATCCCCGGCGTCAAACGCGTGATCAAACTCGCCTCGAACGAATCGCCGCTGGGTCCAAGTCCCAAGGCGGTCGCCGCCTACCGGAAGGCGGCCAAAGAGCTGCACCGCTATCCCGACGGCGGCGCCGATCGCTTGCGCGCGGCGCTCGCCGAGCACCACGGGCTCGAGCCCGAGCGCATCGTTTGCGGCGCCGGATCGGACGAGTTGATCGCGATGCTGTGCCGCGCCTACGCCGGCGCGGGCGATGAAGTGCTCTACAGCGAATACGGTTTCTTGATGTACGCGATCTCGGCCAAGTCGGCCGGGGCGACCCCGGTCAAGGCGCCCGAGCGCGACTTGACCGCCGACGTCGATGCGCTGTTGGCCCGCGTCACGCCCAGGACGCGGCTCGTCTTTCTCGCCAACCCCAACAACCCGACCGGGACCTACCTCGGCAACGACGCGGTCGAACGGTTGCGCGATCGGCTGCCGGGGGACGTTTTGCTCGTCATCGATGCCGCATACGCCGAGTATGTCGACCGCAACGACTATTCGCCCGGGATCGACCTCGTGCGCGGGCATCCGAACGTCGTCATGACGCGGACCTTCTCGAAAATATACGGCTTGGCCGCACTCCGCCTGGGTTGGGCCTACTGCCCGCCGGCGGTTGCCGACGTTCTCCACCGCGTGCGCGGGCCGTTCAACGTCGGGACCGCGGCGCAGGTGGTGGGCGTCGCGGCGCTCCGCGACGCGGCCCACACCGCGCGCGCCAAGCATCACAACGACCGCTGGCGGCCGTGGCTCGCCCGCGAGCTCGAAGCGATCGGGCTCGGCGCGACGCCCTCGGTCGGCAACTTCGTGCTAGCGCGCTTCCCCGCGGGCGCGGCGCAAGCCGCTACCGCCGATGCGTTCCTCAAAAAGAACGGCGTCATCGTTCGCGCCATGAAGGGCTACGGCCTGCCCGACTGCGTGCGCATCACCGTCGGCATGGACGACGAGAACGAGGCGGTGATCGCCGCGCTCCGCGCCTTCTTGGCGGCGCGATGACGTCGCCCTTTTTCGAGCGGATCGTCGTCGTTGGCCTCGGCCTGATCGGGTCGTCGCTCGCGCGCGCGATCAAGCGCGGCGGCTTGGCCGGCACGCTCGTCGGCGTCGATGCCAGCACCGCCGTGCGCGCGCGCGCGGAAGCGCTCGGGTTCGCCGATCGCGTCCTCGCCGATCCCGCCGCCGCCTCCGCGGGCGCCGACCTCGTCGTGCTGGCGACACCGGTCGGCGCTTACCGGGCGATCGGCGAGGCACTCGCCCCGGCCTTGAAAGCGGGTGCGATTCTCTCCGACGTCGGCTCGGTCAAGGGTGCGGTCGTCAAGATGCTGGCGCCGCTGATGCCGCCGGGTACCCATTTGATTCCGGCCCACCCGGTCGCCGGTACCGAACACTCCGGTCCCGACGCCGGCTTTGCCGAACTGTTCGAGGGCCGCTGGTGCATCGTGACGCCGCCGGCCGGCGCCGATCCGGCCGCGATCGAGAAAGTAGCCGAGCTCTGGCGCCGCGTCGGGATGAAGGTCGAGGCAATGGACCCGGCCCACCACGACCTCGTGCTCGCCATCACCTCGCACCTCCCGCACCTGATCGCCTACAACATCGTCGGTACCGCCGACGATCTCGAAGCCGTCACCAAGTCCGAAGTCATCAAGTTCGCGGCCGGCGGTTTTCGCGACTTCACCCGCATTGCCGCCTCCGATCCGGTGATGTGGCGCGATGTCTTCCTCAACAACCGCGAAGCGGTGTTGGAAATGCTCGGCCGCTTCACCGAAGATCTGACCGCGCTGCAGCGCGCGATCCGCTGGGGCGACGGCGCCGCGCTCGAGGCCCTGTTCACGCGCACGCGCGCGATCCGGCGCAGCATCATCGACGCCGGCCAGGCCGATCCCGAGGAGCAGAAGCGGCGCGACGATGCCGCCGCGGCCGCCGCGCGCAACGCGGCGGCGCGGCGCTGACCTAAGGTGCGACCACCGG
>VGEO01000031.1 GCA_016869275.1 Alphaproteobacteria bacterium
ACCGGATTGCCGCGACTGTTGTTCGGCGGGTGATCGACACGTGTTGAGCCCTGCCGCAAAACCCGACTAACATGCCGCTCGATCGCCAAACGCGCGCCGCTGGGCGCGCGCCATAACAGGAGGAACGCGATGCCACAACGCGGGGTCGGAGCGTCTATCCCACGCAAGGAAGACGACCGCTTCATGCGCGGGCGCGGCCAGTACGTGGCCGACATCCAATTGCCGGGGATGTGGAATGCCGCGTTCGTGCGGAGCCCCCACGCCCACGCCCGCATCAAGTCGATCCGGCCGCCGCAGGGCTACGCGGATCGCTTCTTCACCGCCGCCGACCTCACCGACATCAAGACCTTCCACTGCAGCCCGAACTTTCCGGGCTTCAAGCATTCGGATTTCCAGATCCTGAGCCAGGTCGGCGGCAAGGCGCGGTTCGTCGGCGACCCGGTCGCGGTGGTGGTGGCGCCGACCCGCGCCGAAGCCGAGGACTTGGTGCAGGCGACGAGCATCGATTACGAGGTGCTGGCGCCGGTCATGGTGGCGGAGCAGGCGCTCAAAGGCGGCGGCCCCTACGTCCACGACCATTGGGGCGACAACGTCTATATCCAGACCGAGAAAACCGTCGGCGAGTTCGAGGCGCTGACGAAGCAAGCCAAGCACAAAGTCACGCGCGACTACGTCATGCACCGGCAGTCGCCGATGACGATGGAGCCGCGCGGACTGCTCGCCTCCTACGACAGCCGGCTCGACGAGCTCACCGTCTACATGTCGCATCAGATGCCGCATCCGATGCAGACCGGCATCTCGCAGATGCTCGGCATCGACCACAACCGGGTGCGGGTGATCTGCCCCGACGTCGGCGGCGGCTTCGGCCTCAAGGTCTACCTCGAGGTCGAGACCCTGGTGATCGTGTCGCTGGCCCGGCGGCTCAAGCGGCCGGTGCGCTGGATCCAGGACCGCTACGAGCACCTGGTCGGCGATTCGAACACCCGCGAGCATTCCTACCGCTTCACCATGCACGCCGACGACCAGGGCAAGGTGCTGGCGGTCGACGGCGAGGTGATCGTCAACGTCGGCGCCTATTCGACGTGGCCGTGGCCGGCCGGCGTCGAAGGCGAGATCGCGGTCGGCAACTTCACCGGTCCCTACGATACCCGCGCCTTCAAGGCCAAGCACATCTCGATCGCCACCAACAAACCGCCGAGCGGGCCGTTCCGCGGCGTGACGCGGCCGCTCAACTGCTACATCAGCGAAGTGACGATGGACGCGGTCGCGCGCGTCGTCGGGCGGACGCCGGAAGCGGTCCGCTTCGAAAACTTGGTGAAGCCCGAGCAGATGCCCTACACCTCGATCACCAAGAAGCACATGGATAGCGGCAACTATCCCGAGACGCTCCGGCGGGCGCTCAAGCTGGTCGACGTCGACAAGGTGCGGGCGCGCCAAAAAGCGGGCGAGAGGGACGGCCGCCGCGTCGGCCTCGGCATCGCCTGCTTCTACGAGCAAACCGCCTACGGCACCGGGCCGATGGGCTACGCCGGCTGGGGCATCGAGCTCGTGCCCGGGCACGAGATCGCGACCATCAAGCTCACCCCCGACGGCGGCGTCTGGGTCTCGGTCGGCATCCATTCGCACGGCCAGGGCCTCGAAACGACGCTCGCCCAGGTCGCGAGCGAGATTCTGACGGTCGATCCCGACCGCATCGCGATCCGCTACGGCGATACCGCGACCGCGTACACCGGGACCGGCACCTACGCCTCGCGCAGCATGGTCGTTGCCGGCGGCGCGGTCGCCAAATCGGCCCGCCTCCTGATCGAGCCGATCAAGAAGATCGGCGCGCACCTCCTGCAGTGCGACGTCGGCGACGTCGAGCTCAAGAACGGCGAGGTGGTGGGGCCGCGCGGCTCGGTGCCGTTCGCCGCCGTCGGCCGCGCGTTCTATCTGCATCCCGAGGAACTGCCGCCCGACTTCGGCGCGGCGACGCTGACCGCGACCGGCGGACACTTGGACAAGGTCCACGGCGGCGTGTTCGCCAATGCCGCGCACGTTGCCGTGGTCGCGGTCGATCCCGACACCGGGTTCGTCGAGTTGCTCGACTATGGCATCGTGTTCGATTGCGGCCGCATGGTGAACCCGCTGATCGTGTACGGCCAAGTCTACGGCGCGCTCGCGCAAGGCATCGGCAACGCGCTCTATGAAGAGTCGGAATACGACGCGCACGGCAATCCGACCTCGGTCACGCTCGCCGATTACATCATTCCCGGCGCCACCGAGATGCCGGAGGTGAAGATCCAGCACATGGAGAGCCCGTCGCCCTATTCCGAGTTCGGGATGAAGGGGATCGGCGAGAACGGCTGCATCGGGCCGCCGGCGGCGATCGCCAATGCGATCAGCGACGCGTTCCGCGACTTGGGTGTCGAGGTCAACGAAACGCCGGCGACGCCGCGGCGCGTCTACGCCGCCATTCAGAAAGCCAAGGCGAGGAGCGGCCGATGAAGCCCGTCGCGTTCGACTACAAGCGGCCGGCGAGCCTCGATGAGGCGCTGGCCCTGATCAAGGGCAACGACGGTTCGACCAAGCTCCTGGCCGGCGGCCAGTCGCTGGGGCCGATGCTCAACTTAAGGATGGTGCAGCCGACGTTGATCGTCGACGTCGCGCGGCTGAAGGAGCTGGTCGGCGTCGCCGAAACCAAGGACGGCGTGACGGTCGGTGCCGCGGTGCGCCACGCCGCGATCGAGGACGGCGAAGTGCCCGACGTCGCCAACGGTCTCCTACGCCGGGTCGCGGGCGGGATCGCCTACCGAGCGGTCCGGAACCGCGGCACCATCGGCGGGTCGCTGAGCCACGCCGATCCGGCCGGCGATTGGGCGCCGGTGATGATGGCGCTCGATGCGGTCGTGGTCGCCCGCGGCGGCGCCGGCGCGCGCGACATTCCAGCCGGCCGGTTCGTCCAAGGGCCGCTCGCGACCGCGCTCGAAGCCGACGAAATCGCGCAAAGCGTGCGGATTCCGCGGCTTTCGCCCGACGCCAAGTGGGGCCAAGTCAAACTCTGCCGCAAACCCGGCGAGTTCGCCGAATCGCTCGCGGTCGTCGTCATCGATCGCAAGCGCAGGGCGATTCGTGCCGTCGTCACCAGCCCGCGCCACGCGCCGACCTATTTGGCCGGCACCGCGCAGCTGATCGACGGGCTCAAGGGCTGGTCGGCCGACGCCGAGCAGAAAATCAAGGACGCGGTCGCAGCCGACCTCAAGGCGAGCAAGCTGGTCGGCGACGACCCGTATCGGTTGCAGATTCACCGCGTGACGGTCGCGCGCGCGGTGCGGGAGGCTCTGTCATGACCCAGGTTTCGATCACGTTGAACGGCCGCACGGTGGCGGCCGACGTTCCGGCCCGCACCTCGCTCGCCGATTTCATCCGCGACCATCAGGCTCTGACTGGCACCCATCTGGGCTGCGAGCATGGCGTGTGCGGCGCGTGCACGATCTTGATCGACGGCAAGCCGTCGCGCTCGTGCATCACGCTCGCGGCCGCTGCCGACGGCAGCGAGGTGCGCACCATCGAGGGGTTCGACGACGATCCGCTGATGGGCGTGCTGCGGCGCTGGATGAACGAGAAGCACGGCGTCCAGTGCGGCTTCTGCACGCCCGGCATGATGATCATGGCGCGCGACATCGTGGCGCGGCTGCCGGACGCCGATCGCAGCCGCATCCGGCTCGAGCTCACCGGTAATCTCTGCCGCTGCACTGGTTATGTCGGCATCGTCGATGCGATCGAGGCGGCGCTCAAGGAGCGGCGGACGGCGCGCTAGCCTAGGTCATGGACTCAATAAGCGCGCATCCAGATTCGCGATGCGAACCGCATTGGCAGCGCCGTACCGGCACGCTAGGCTTGCCCCGAGATCGAGGCCGGCGGCTATCGAGCGAGCGAAGCCGCCGGTGGCGTTCCATCAGGGCGGGTAGCGAACCATGACGAGCCACACCATCCAGACCTTGCGCGAACTCGTGAAGCAGGATCGCGTCCATCGCGACGTCTACGAGGACCCGGACATCTTCGAGCTCGAGATGGAGCGCGTGTTCGGCCGCAGCTGGGTTTTCGTCGGCCACGAAAGCCAAGTCAAGAACCCGGGCGACTATTTCTGCAGCTGGGTCGGCCTGCAGCCGGTGGTGATGGCGCGCCACAGCGACGGCAAGGTCCACGTCTTCCACAATCGCTGCAGCCACCGCGGCGTCCGGGTGGTGAACGAGGTCCAGGGTAACGCCAAGCTCCTGCGCTGCATGTTCCACGGCTGGACCTATCACACCAACGGCGAGCTGGCAGGCGTCACGCAGCCGGAGGGCTATCCCAAGGGCTACACCTTCGATCCGGTGCAGATGGGCATGCCGCGCGTCGCCCGGCAGGAGAGCTACCACGGCTTCGTCTTCATCGCGCTCGATCCCAACGTCCCGAGCTTCCGCGAGTACTTCAAGGGCGTGCTCGCGGCGCTCGACGACCTGGTCGCCTACTCGCCCGAGAACGAGGTCGAGATCACCGGCGGCATCCTCCGCTACGGCTACCCCGGCAACTGGAAATTCCAGACCGACAACGCCTGCGACATGTATCACGTCGTCTACTCGCATGAGTCGTCTTCGTCGGGGAAGGCCCAGTACGTGCGCCGCACCGGCGACAAGAGCGGCATCCCGTTCTTCGACGACCAGGGCAAGATCCTGACCTTCGACGCCAGCGGCCTGTGGGCGTTCGACGGCGGCCACGGCTGGGAAGGCCCGGTGGTGCAGTCGCACGGCAACTCGGCCAAGTGGTACCGCGATTACGAGGAGCGCCTGAAGAAGTCGCACGGGCCCGAGCGAGCGCATCAGATTCTCACCCGCAAGCGCCACAACACGATCTTCTGGCCGAGCGTGGTGATCCAGGACTTGAACATGCACATCCGCTGGGTGCGGCCGATCGCGGTCGACAAGACCGAGGTCATCATCCTGCCGATCAAGCTCAGGGGCGCGCCCGAGGAGATGTTCGAGGAGAGCATCCGCATGCTCAACACCACCAACTCGGCGGCCTCGATCACCCAGGCCGACGACGTCGAGGCGTTCATCCGCGGCCACGCCGGCAACCGCACCCGGAACGGGAATCCGTGGATCCTGCTGGCGCGCGGCCACGCCGACAGCGAGGTCTCCGATCCCGCGTACGACCGCGGCGTCAAGTCGTTCGGCTCGTCCGAGATGCTGCTGCGCAAGCAGTATCAGGCCTGGGTCCACCTGATGACGGCCTAGGGGCGGACCATGCGCGAAGCGATCAAGAACCTGAATCCCGCCGATCCGATCGAGGAGCTGCTGTTCGTCCGCGCGCTCGAGCGCTTCGTCGTCGCCGAACTCGAACTGCTGGACGGCCGCGCGTTCGAGCAGTGGCGCGACCTGTTCACCGCGGACGGCGTCTACTGGGCGCCGTCGCGGCCCGATCAGCAGGACCCCAAGACCGAGCTCTCGCTGTTCTATGACGATCGCGAGATCATGGACACGCGCATCCGGCGGCTCCGCCATCCGCGCGTTCACGCGCAGATCCCGTATTCGCGCACGACCCACGTCGTCTCGAGCTTCGTCGTCGACGCGCGCGACGACCAGGCGGGCACCGTCGCCTTCCACTGCGCCTTCGTCATGCACGAGTTCCGGCCCGAACTCGAACAGCGCGCCTTCGCCGGGCGTTACGATTATCGCCTGGTGACGCAGGGCGGCCGCTACCGCATCAAGTGGAAGAAGGCGACCGCGATCAACTGCGACGCCATGCACTATCCGATCTCGACCCCACTCTGACCGCGAGGGGAGGGCGGAGCATGGGCTATTCGGCCGACGACCTCGCTGCCCTGGTGCGCGAAGATCGCGTCCACCGCAGCGTCTATACCGACCCTGCGATCTTCGAGCTCGAGCTCGACCGCATCTTCGGCCGCGCCTGGTTGTTCGTCGGACACGAGAGCCAGGTGCCGAACCCCGGCGACTACGTCACGACGACGCTCGGCCGCCAGCCGGTGGTGATGGCGCGCGGCTGGGACGGCTTGGTCCGCGTTCTTTACAACCGCTGCGCCCACCGCGGCGCCAAGGTCCTCACCGAGGAGCGCGGTAACGCGCGCCAATTCCGCTGCAGCTATCACGGCTGGGCGTTCCATCCCGACGGTACGCTCGCCGGCCTGCCGCTGCCCGAGGACTATCCGGCCAGCTTCGACTTGAGCGACCCCGCTTACGCGATGATGCCGATGCGGCATGCGAGCTACCGCGGGTTCGTGTTCGCGACCCAGTCGGCGGCGGCGCCCGATCTCGAGACCCATCTCGGCCAGGCGCGGATCGGGTTCGACGAGGTTTGCGACCGCGCGCCCGCGGGCACGATCGAGTTCGCCGGCGGCTGCCACCGCTACGAGTACGCCGGCAACTGGAAGCACCAGATGGAGAATCTGGCCGACACCTATCACCCGATCGCGTGCCACGAATCGACCGTCAAGAAGGACGGCTACCAGTTCCAGCGCCGCACCGGCGAAGCCGGCGGCCAGGCCAAGTTCTTCGACCAGTCGGGGAAGCCGCTGGTGCCGCTCTTGGGCGTGTGGGCGTTCGCGAACGGCCACAACTCGGAAGCGTCGCTCCCCTTCCACGAGGAGCAGACCGGCGAGGTGTTCATGCGCTACCGCGCGCTCCTGGTCACCAAGCACGGCGAGGCGCGGACGCGCGAGATCCTGAAGCCCAAGCGCCACAACCTCTCGGTCTACCCGACCATGGACATCATCGTCTTACAGAATGCGGTCCGCGTGATCCGGCCGCTCGCCGTCGATCGCACCGAGGTCAAGGTCTACCCGATGCGGCTCATGGGCGCGCCGGGAGAAATTTTCGCCGACCATATCCGCTTTCTCAATCAGACCCATTCGGCCTCGTCATTCATCCAGTCGGACGATGTCGAATCGTTTCGCCGCTGCCAGGAAGGGTTGCTCGCGGAAGGGCCGGAGTGGAGCGTGGTCGCACGCGGCGTCGGCCGCGAGGCGAGCGACCAGGCCGGCGTCCGCTTCGGCGAGCGGTCGAGCGAGATCGGTCAACGCAACCAGCATGCGGCGTGGGTCAAGTACATGACCGGCGCCGCCGTAAGCTGGGAGCCGGCGCCGCTCTGAACGGCGACGCCGGGCACGAAAAAGGAGGGGGCGAATGACGACGATCGCGGACGTCGAACGGTTCATCGTTCGCGAAGTGCGGCTGCTCGACGAGCGCCGGTTCGAGGACTGGATGGCGCTGTTCGACGACGACGGCTACTACTGGGCGCCGGCGGCGCTCGACCAGAAAGATCCTCATGACCACGTGTCGCTGTTCTTCGACGACAAGAAGATCATGGCGACCCGGATCGAGCGGCTGCGCCACCCGCGCATCCACATCCAGACGCCGCCGTCCCGGACCGTGCATCTGGTCGGCAACGTCGAGATCGAGGAAGTCGATGCCGAGCGCGGCGAGTGCCTGGCCGGCTGCGCCTTCATCATGCTCGAATACCGCCCCGGCCACGACCAGCGCACCTTCGGCGGGCGCTACCAGTACCGGTTGCGCCGGCGGGGCGAGTCGTTCGCGATCGCCTGGAAGCGCGCCAACCTGATCAACTGCGACGGGACCTTCCCGGCACTCGCCGTGCCGTTCTAGGAGGCAACCCCCGATGGACGGCCGCGAACTCAACGCTTTGGTGCAAGACGACCGCATGCATCGCCGAGCGTTTCTCGATCCGGCCGTGTTCGATGCCGAAATGGAGCGCGTGTTCGGGCGGCTCTGGATCTACGTCGGCCACGACAGCCAGGTCGCGCGGCCCGGCGATTTTCTGACGACCGCGATCGCGCGGCAGCCGGTGGTCCTGTGCCGCCACCGCGACGGATCGGTCCGGGTTCTCTTCAACCGCTGCGGCCATCGCGGCGCGCTGGTGGTTGCCGAGGAGAGCGGCAACGCCGAGCGCTTCCGCTGCGGATATCACGGCTGGACCTACCATACCGACGGCACGCTCGCCGGCCTTCCGCTCAGCGACGGCTACGGTCCCCAAGTCGACCTCGCCGATCCGGCGCTCGGCATGCTGCCGGTGCCGCAGGTCGCGACCTACAAGGGTTTCGTGTTCGCGAGCCTAGCTCCGACCAGCCCTTCGCTCGAGGACTTTCTCGGCGGCGTCAAAACGTCGATCGACGAGATCGTCGATCGCGCACCCGACGGCGCAGTCGAGATCAAGGGCGGTTGTCACCGCTACGTCGTTCACGCCAACTGGAAGTTCCAAATCGAGAATCTGTGCGACATGTACCACCCGGCGTTCTCGCACGAATCGACGTTGCGGGCGGACGGCCGCCAATTCGAACGCCGCGAGGGCGATGCCGGCGCGCCGGTCCGCGGCAACGACGGCCGCTCGCTGTCGTTCTGGGACCAGACCGGCATGACGGCGTACACCCAGGGCCACTCGGTCCAGGGACCGATGCCGCGCGCGGGCGAGCCCGATACCGAGGTCTACCGCCGCTATCGCGCCGCGCTCGCCCGCCGCCACGGCGCCGCCAACGTCGATCGCGTGTTGACGCTCACGCGTCACAACACCATGATTTTTCCGAGCGTCGCGATTCAGTCGCTCAACCTGCACGTACGGACCATCACCCCGGTCGCGGTCGACAAGACCGAGATCAGGGTCTACCCGCTGCATCTGAGAGGCGCCCCGGCAGAAATGTCGCGTGAGTTGATCCGCTATCTCAATCTCACGCACGCCGCCGCTTCGTTCATCCAGACCGACGACGTCGAGATGTTCGAACGCCAGCAGCAGGGGCTTCGCACCCAAGCGAACGACTGGGTGCGCTACGCGCGCGGGCTCGGGCAGGAGCGGCCCGACAACGAAGGCGGCTATCGTGGCGCCGGCACCAACGAACTCGGCATGCGAGCCCAACACCGGGCGTGGCTCGAATGCATGACGGCGGCCTAGAATGGAGCCGACGATGACGACTTTGACCCTCGAGCGGCTGCGTCACCTGGTACGCGAGGACCGCGTCCACCGCGACGTCTACATCGATCCGGCGATCTTCGCCCTCGAGATGGAGCGGATTCACGGCCGTGCCTGGGTCTATGTCGGGCACACGAGCCAAGTTCCGTACCCCGGCGACTACGTGACGACGACGATCGGGCTGCAGCCGGTGATCATGAGCCGGCATAGCGACGGCACCGTCCACGTGCTCCACAACCGCTGCGGCCACCGCGGCGCCAAGGTCTTGAACCAGGAACGCGGCTCGGCGCCGCAGTTCCGCTGTCTCTACCACGGCTGGGCGTACGCGACCGATGGCGAGTTGCTGGCGGTGCCGCTCCCCGATTTCTACCCCGCCGGCTACGACCTCGCCGACCGCCGCCTCGGGCTCGCGCCGGCGGCGCGGGTCGAGAGCTACCGCGGCTTCGTGTTTGCGAGCCTGGCGCCGGACGCGGTCGACCTCCGTACCCATTTGGGGCGCGCGACCGATCTGATCGACGAGCTGGTCAACCGTTCACCCGAGGGCGAGGTCGAGGTTTTCGGCGGCCGGCTGCGCTACGAGATCCGCGGCAACTGGAAGCTCCAGGCCGAGAATTTGGCCGACCAGTACCACGTTCCGTTCGGCCACGAATCGACCGCTTCGCGCGACGGCTATCAGTTCCAGCGCCGCACCGGCGAGCGCGGCGCGCGGGCGCGGGTGCTGGGCGAAGACGGCAATCCGTATCTGCAGGAGAGCGGCACCTGGGCGTGGCCGCACGGCTTCAACGCCAACGGCGCCATGCATTTCGACGGCGCACAGAGCGGGCCGGTGTGGGAAACCTACCGCGCCAGCATGGTGGCAGCCTATGGCGCCAACCGCGCCGAGACCTACATGCGCGTCAAGCACCACAACGCGCTGCTCTATCCCAATCTCGACCTCCACATGCTGGGGATGTTGATCCGGGTGATCCGGCCGGTCGCGGTCGACCGCACCGAGGTCACGATCTATCCGGTGCGGCTCAAAGGGGCGCCCGCCGAAATGGCGCGCGACGTCATCAAGCTCGCCAACATCACGCATTCGGCAACCTCGCTCATCCAGACCGACGACGTCGAATCGTTCGAGCGCTGCCAGGCCGGCCTGCAGAGCCAGGGCTCGGAGTGGGTCGATTTCGTGCGCGGGCAGGGGCGCGATGCCGACGATCCGGCCTGGGGCGGCCGCTACGGACCGATCACCAGCGAGATCGGCATGCGCAACCAGCATCGCGCCTGGCTCGACTATATGGGCGCCGCCTAGCGGCTTGCCGGGCCGGACGGGAGGCTTAAGATGAATCCAAAGAACCGACGACAGGGAGAAAACACGATGAAACGACTGATGGCTCTTGCGTTCGGCGCGGCGGTGGCGCTTGTCCAGCCGACGGCGGCCAACGCCGACTTCAACGACAACAAGCCGATCACGATCACGACCGGCGGCATCTCCTCGCAAGGTTTCTTCAAGGTCGTGGTCGAGTCGCTGCACGCGCTCTACCGCGACGTCTACCCGGGCTCGTCCGTCACCTTCAAGCCGGGCTCGATCGCCGGCGGTATGGTCCAGGCGACCAAGGGCGAGGCCGACATCATCCCGGCGATCCCGCCGGTCGAGTACAAGGCGGCGCTCGACGGCACCGAGCCGTTCGCGAGTTCGATGAAGGGCAAGTTCGGCCATCTGTTCACGATCATGAACAATCTCGAGTTCTATTTCATCGCCACCAAGGCGTGGGCCGACAAGAACGGCATCAAGACCGTCGCCGACATCGGCCGCGTCAAGCCCAAGGGCAACTACGCGCTCTCGGCCAAGGGTACGTTCTACATCAACGTCGCCGCCGAAGAGATTTTCAAGACGTACGGCTTCTCCTCGGCCGACCTCGAGAAGTGGGGGTCGCTGCAGTGGGTGGCGTCGGGGCCGATGATCGACGACATGCGCGACGGCAAGGTCGACTTCTTCATCGTCGCCGGCTTCCACCCCGACCAGCGGCTGGCCGATCTCGCCAAGAGCCGCGAGGTGGTGTGGATTTCGGTCGAGCCGGCAACGCTCCAGAAGGTCGCCGACAAGCTCGACATGTCGGTCTTCACGATGCCGAAGTCGATGTACGCGTTCATGACCAAGGACGAGCCCAGCCTGCGCGCCGCCGTCTCCTACGCCGCCGCGTCGGCCACGTCCGAGGAAACCGCCTACAAGATCACCAAGGCGGTGTGGAACAATATCGACCGGGTCAAAGCGATCCATCCGAGCTTCAAGGAGTTTTCGCGCGAACTGATGGTGTCGAAGTTCAAGATCGCCGACTACCACCCTGGCGCGGCCAGGTTCTACCGCGAGCAGGGCGTCCTGAAATAACCGCTTCGTGCGCCCCACGGGGCGGAGCGGGAGCCGCGGCGCTCCGCTCCGGCCCGGTCCGCGACCAGTCGTGTTGAACTGGCTCCTCAACCTCGGCGAGGGCAACCGCGTCGCGCCGCGCGGTCCGCTCTACGCCGTGCTCGCCGTTGCCGCGGTTGCGGTCATTCTCTATGCGATCTGGTACGCGCTGTTCTCGCCGGCCAACAAGCACCTGCACGGCTCAATCTTCCTCTTGGTGATGTGGCCGATCGTTTTTCTGACGACGACGGCGAGCCGCAGACTAAGCCGCATCGCCTGGTTCGATTACACGCTGGCGGCGGTCGCGATCGCGGTCTGCGTCTACTACATCGGCAACGATCGCTTCTATAAGAACATCGTCGAGGGCGTGACCGAGATTTCGACCCGCGAGCGGATCGTCGGCTTGATCGCGGTCGCGCTCTCGGTCGAAGCCTCGCGCCGTTCGGTCGGCTGGGGCTTGACCGGCGTCGTCGCCGCCTTGCTCGCCTACGTCGCGTTCGGCCAGTACCTGCCGGGCGAGCTTCACCACAAGCCGATCGACCTCGAATACTTCATCACGATGCAGACGGTGATGGATCGCGACGGCATCTTCGGCGTGCCGCTTTACGTCGCCTCGACCTACGCGCTCCTGTTCCTGTTGTGGGGCGCGTTCTTCCACCGCGCCGGCGGCGGCATGCTGTTCTTCGACCTGGCCGCCGCGCTCACCGGCCGCTCGATCGGCGGCCCGGCCAAGGCGTGCGTGATCTCGAGCGGGCTCTACGGCTCGATCTCCGGCAGCCCGACCGCCGACGTCGTCACCACCGGGCCGATCACGATCCCGCTGATGACCAAGACCGGCATCGCCCCGGCGCGCGCCGGCGCGATCGAAGCGGCGGCGAGCTGCGGCGGCGCGTTCCTGCCGCCGGTCATGGGCTCGGTCGCGTTCATCATGGCCGAGTTCACCGCGATCCCTTACCACCTGATCGCGATCGCCTCGTTCGTGCCGGCGCTGGTCTATTACGCCTCGCTCCTGCTCCTGGTCCATGTCGAAGCGCAGCGGAACGCCGAACAGACGCTCGCCGAGGACCAGATCGTCTCGCTCGCGGTCGCCCTGAAGCGCGGCTGGTTCCATCTTCTTCCGATCGCCGGCCTGATCGCGTTCCTGGTGCAAGGCTATTCGCCGGCCTACGTCGCCGCCGGCTCGACCGTGGTGATCGTGATCCTGTCCTGGTTCAATCCGCGCCGCGAGTTCCGCCTGGGCCCGCGCGCCGTGGTCGAAGGCTGCTGGGACACCGCGTTCCGGATGGGCTCGCTGGTGGCGGCCGTGCTCGCGGCCGGCGTCATCATCGCCTGCATCGAGCTCTCCGGCCTGGCCGGCAAGTTCACGCTGATGGCGCTCTATTTCGCCGGCGACAGCATCGTCCTCGCGCTGCTCGCGAGCGCGGTGATCCTGATCCTGCTCGGCATGGGCATGCCGACGCCCGGCGTCTACATCATGGGCGTCGCGCTGCTGGCGCCGGTCCTGATCCAGACCTTCAAGCTGCCGGTGCTCGAGACCCACATGTTCATGCTCTATCTCGCCTCGATGTCGGCGATCACGCCGCCGATGGCGGTCGCGTGTTTCGCGGCCGCCACCATCGCCAATGCCAACCCGATGACCATCGGGGTCCAGGCGACGCGGATGGGCTTCGCCGGCTTCATGCTGCCGTTCTACTTCGTGTTCAATCGCGGGCTGTTGCTCGAGAGCGACTGGGCGGGCAACGCGGCGGCGATCGCGGTTGCGCTGGTCATGGTGGCGGCGATCGCGGTCGCGCTGCACGGCTGGATCAAGCGGCGACCGCTCGCGTGGTGGCAGCGGCTCGTTCTCGCCGGATTGGGCGTGGCGATGATCGCGCCGACGGCTTACGTCCAGTACACGGCCGCCATAGCCGCGATCGCGTTCTATGGCCTCTTGAGCGTCGTCCTCGCGCGCCAGAACGCCGCGCCTGCAGTCGGCTCTCAGTAATACTGCCAGACGTTGTACATGTTGTAGTAGACCTCCGCCGTGTGGAGCACCACGAAGCGGATGCGGTCCTGATCGTAGACCGTGCGCGCGTAGCGCTCGAACGCGATCGGGCCCAGGCTGCCGTGTTCCTCCTCGACGTGCGAGGCGTGGACGGCGAGCGATTTCAAGGCGTCTTCGCTCAGGTCGTAGTTCTTCTGCATGCCGCGATAGACGCGGCCCAAAACCTCGGGGTTCAAGCGCTCGGCCGTGAACGAGAGCGCGGCGATGCCGTCGACCGGCGGCCGGCAGGTGAGCGCGATCTCGAACCAGTGGCGGAGCGCCCAGGTCTCGGGCCGCGCCACGTCCTTGGCCTGGCGCGCCTTGTCCCATCCCAGTTCCTCGATGAAGCGGTAGTTCAAGGGGATGTGGCCGCCCATGCCCGATGTCTTGCCGGCGTTCTCCTCCTCGATGTTCTCGAACAGCATCGCCGAGAGGTCGTCGTCCTGGCAGCGCGACCACAGGACGCCGACCAGCTTGTTCGTGGGATGCGCCCACTGGGTGATCTGGTGGCGCCAGCCGGCGATCTGATCCTTGGTCGCGGTGCCGGCCTCGACCGCCTTGACGAAGGGATGGTGGCGGCGGTCGCGGCCGGGCGCCTTCAAGCCGTGGTCGAGCTCGGCGATGAAGGCGTCGATCGGCAGCGGTTCGCCCTCGGTACGGAAAGCGGGCGGCGTCAGCATGGCGGGCGGATCCTCGGATTCGACAAGGATTTGCGGAACTGGCTAAGCTGATCGTAGCCACACAAATCGCCACGGGACAAGCGGCGCCGGTGCGCCGCTTCCCGCCGAAACGGGAGCGAACCCGCCATGCACCTCCGGATCGTTACGAGCCTAGCCGCCCTCGTCGCCGCCGCGTTCGCGCTCGCCGCCGAAGCCGCTGCCGAGACCAAGGTCACCGCCCGCCTCGACTGGGCCGCTTACGGGCTCCACGCACCGTTCTTCGTCGGGCTCGAGAAGGGCTGGTTCAAGGAGAAAGGGCTCGCCGTCACCGTCGAGGACGGTAACGGCTCGGCCAAGACCATCACGCTCGTCGGCGCCGGCCAGGTCGAGATCGGCCACGCCAACCTCTCGGCGATGATCCTGGCCAAGGCCAAGAGCGTGCCGGTGACCTCGGTCGGCCACATCGTGCGCAAGAGCGATGTCGGCTTCCTGGTGCCGGCCAACTCGGGCTGGAAAACGCCTAAGGACCTCGAGGGCAAGAAGGTCGCGATCACGCCGGGCGGGTTCGTCGATCCGTTCCTCGACGATTTCCTGAAGCGCGGCGGCACCTCGCGCGACAAGATGACGATCATGATGGTGACGGCGCAGGCCAAGGACGCGACCTACATCGCCGGCGAAGCCGACGCCATGATCTCGACGGTGCCGTTCATGATCCCGACCTTGGCCGACAAGCGCGCCTCGGCCGGCATTCTGTTCGCCGACTACGGCCTGCCGCTCCCCGGCTTCGGGCTCGTCGCCAACGACGATTGGGTCAAGAAGAATCCGGCCGCGGCGCGCGATTTCGTTCAGGTGTTCTTCCGCGCCCTCGACCACATGTACGCATCGCCCGCCCACAAGGCGGAAGCGGTGGCGGCGTTCAAGAAGCAGCGCCCCGACACCAAGGCGAGCGAGGCGGTCCTGCTCGGGCACATCGACGCGTTCGGCGCCTACTTCAACACCGACGCCACCAAGGGCAAGCCCTCGGGCTGGCACGCGCCGGCCGACTGGGAGACGACGATCAAGCTCATGATCGACGCCAAGCTGATCCCGGAAACCGTCAAGCCGAGCGACGTCTACACCAACGCCTTCATCGCCGGCGGGTCGTCGTAAATCTTTACCGGCTGAACCGGGGCGCGAGCGTCGCGTAGACATCGCCCCACGCGAGGGGCGGCGAGTCCAGGCGCGCTCGCGCCCGCGCCCAGACGCGCGCCTCACCCGGCTGGAACCAGCCCCAACCGCGCGCGCCGGCTCCAACGCGCGACCATGAGCGCGGCGACGAATCCGAGACCCGAGGCGAGTCCGATCCAGATGCCGGTGCCCTCGAGCTCGAGCCCGAACGCGAGCCCGAGGCCGATCGGCAGGCCGGCGACCCAGTAGCCGACGCCGGCGAACAGCATCGGCGTCCGCGTGTCCTTGAGCCCGCGCAGGCACCCGGCGCCGATGCTCTGCAGGCCGTCGGCGATCTGAAAAAGTCCGGCCAGGCCGATGAAGACGATCGCGTAGGGCAGCACGGCGCGCGCCGCCGGATCGTCAAGGTCGAGGAAGAACCCGGCGAGCGTCTGGGGCGCGCTCACCAGCAGGATCGCCATAGCGGTCATGAACGAGCCGCCCAAGGTGAGCGCGATCCAGCCCGAGCGCGCGATCGCGCGCGCATCGCCGGCGCCGGCGGCGAGGCCGACCCGTACCGTCGCCGCTTGCGCGATTCCCATCGGCACCATGAAGGTGACCGAGGCGATCTGGAACGCGATCGCGTTGGCGGCGAGCTGGTCGGCGTCGATCAGCCCGATCGTGAACACGGCGACGTTGAAGACGCCGACCTCGAACAGGAACGTGGCCGCGACCGGCGCGCCGATCCACCACACTTCGCGAAACCGCGGGCCGTCGGCGCGCCAGAACCGGCCGAGCAGCGCGTAGCGGCGGAACCGCCGGTCGCAGGCGATGAAGCCTTGCAGCGACGCAAACATGAAGAACGCGGCGATCGAGGAGGCGATGCCGGCCCCCGCGAGTCCGAACGCCGGCGCGCCCAACTTCCCGAACATCAGCGCCCAGCACAGCAGCGCGTTCAGGAGGATCGCCGCCGCGGTCACCACCAAACCGGCGAGCGGCCGTTCGAGCGCGGCGATGAACGAGCGCAGCGTGAAGAACCAGAGATAGGGCAGGAGCCCCCACTGCATCGCCCGCATGTAGCGCCCGGCGTCGGCGGCGAGCTCGGGGTCCTGGCCCATCGCGGCGAGGATCACTTCGGTGTGCCAGAGCACGAGCCATGCCGCCGCCGCGACCAGCGTCGTCGCCCACAAGCCCTGGCGCACGGTGCGGCGGAGCTCGCGCACGGCGAAGCGGTTGCGCCCGAGCTCGTGCGCCAGCATCGGCGCTACCGCCATGGCGATGCCGACCCCGACCACGAACACGGCGTAGTAGAGGTTGACGCCGAGCGTCCCGGCGGCGAGCGCGCGCGGGCTGAGCCAGCCCATCATCACGACGTCGGTCGTGGTGATAGCGATCTGCGCGAAGTTGGTGAGGATAATCGGGCCGCTCAACGCGGCGGTGGCGCGGAGTTCAGTCCCCCACGCGCCGGCGAGCGCGGTTCGGATGGTCGTCAGCATGGGGCATCGCCTGGGGGGTCACGTCGATGATCGCCGGTGGTTGCGGCGCCGCTGATACGGGCTCACCGCGCCGGCGTCAAGGAGATCGGCGCCGCTGCCTACCCAAGGGCGGCGGCCGGGGCTACTATCGAAGCCCGGTCGCCGAAGCGGAACCCGGGGAGATCGTACGATGTCACGGACCGAAGCCGAGTGGTCGCAGCGCCCGCGCCTGGCGCCGCGCGAGTATGTCAGCACGCAGATCTACACCGACCCCGACATCTTCGCGCGCGAGCGCGAGCGGATTCACCGCGCGGTTTGGAAGTTCGCCTGCCACGAGAGTGAGCTCGCGAGCGTCAACGATTTCCGCACCTTCGACCATGCCGGAACGCCGCTCGTGGTCGTGCGCGGGCCTGACGGCGTCATCCGGACCTTCGTCAATTCGTGCTCGCACCGCGGCGCCCTGGTCGTCCGCGAAGCGGCCGGCAACGCCGCCCATTGGACCTGCCTCTTTCACCACTGGATGTACGACATCAGCGGCGCCTGCACCGCGATCCCGCGCGATCAGGCCTATGCCGAGAGCGGCGTCTGCAAGGCCGAGAGCGGGCTCCGCGCGGTCAGGACCGCGGTCCGCCTCGGCATGGTGTTCGTCAATCTGGACGATACCGCGCCGGCGTTCGACGACTATGTCGGCGATGCATTCGAGCAGCTCGAACCGGTGATGGGTGCCGAGCCGCTCGAGGTGATTCAGCTCTACCGCAACGTCGTCAACGCCAACTGGAAGTTGCTGCAGGAAGTGCAGATGGAGCTCTATCACGAGAATCTACATTTCGTGAATCGGCAGGTGGCGATGGGCGCGCCCGGTTATTTCGCGCGCAAATGGAAGATCTATCCCAACGCTCACGGCACGCTTGAGCCGATGCAGCAGAAGTACGAGGTGATCGCGGGCTGGGAGCAGCGGGCCGAGAAGACGCTGCCCGGATTGAAGCCGGGCGAGTTCCGGATCGTCGATCTGTTTCCCGACACCTGCATCATCGTCCGCACCACGGTGATGCGGATCGATACCATGGTGCCGTTCGGGCCCGACAAGACGCTGCTCGAAAGCCGTGGTCTCGGCATCAAGGGCGAGTCGGCCGCGGACCGCGCGCTTCGCACCAAGCACCACAACCAGTACTGGGGCCCGTTCGGACGCAACTACGCCGAGGACGTGATCGCGCCCGAGGCGGTGCACCGCGCGATCAAGGAAGGCGGCACGCCCTACGGCCTGTTCGCGCGCCACGAGGACGAACGCGGCCAGGACGACGTGCTGGTGAGGAGCTTCTACGCCGAGTGGGGCCGGCGCATGGGTGTCGCGGCGAGCGATCCCAAGGCGCGCGCCGTCCGCGCCGCGGAGTAGGCGTCATGGTGGCGAGCAACGACGATATCCGCGGGCTCATCTATCGATCGTGCCTGCACCTCGATGCCGAACGGTTCGCCGACTATATCGCGCTCTGCGCGGACGACTTCCGCTACTGCATCACCGCCTACAGTCCGGACCTGCGCAAGGACATGGTGTGGCTCGATCTGAACCGGACCGAACTGGCGACGCTGTTGGAAAACGTGCCCAATCACGTGCGGTTGCCGGGGAAGCTGATCCGCCAGGCCAGCGTCTATACGATCGAGCCGAACGGCGGCGCGACGGTCGCGACGACCACGGCGCTGATCGTCACCTACACCGAGCCCGACGGCACCTCGCGCGTCTACGCGGTCGGGCGCTATCACGACCGGATCGACGTCGGCGGCGCGGCGCCGCTCCTGAAATCCCGCGACGTACGGCTCGAGACCCGCGATTTGGGCCCCGGCTCGCACGTGCCGATGTGAGCGGCATGCCGGCCTATCTCGTCGCCCAAGTCACCATCCACGATCCCGTCGCCTATGCCGGCTACCAGAAGCGCGTGACCGACGCGGTCGCCAAGTATGGCGGCCGTTTCATCGCCCGCGGCGGCAAGACCGTGCTGCTCGAAGGCCGTACCTTCGGCACGCGGGTGGCGTTGCTCGAGTTTCCCTCGCTCGACCGCGCGGTCGAGTTCTATCACTCGGCCGACTACGCCGAAGCCAAGGCGCACCGCGACGGTGGCGCCGCCGACTTCAACCTGTTCGCGATCGAGGGGGCCGCGATCGACCGGTCACCCCCGCCCTGACCCGCCCCCTCTAAGGGGGGCGGGACGTTGCGGCACGACCACGCCGCGGCAATACGCGTGCGGGCGTTGCACGCCGCGTGAGCTTGGGCCGGGGCTCGATCGATCACGAGCCCTTGTAGGGGCCGAGCTCCTTCACGACTTCTTCGGCGATCGAGCCGTCGAGCGCGTCCTTGACCGCGATGGTTCGGGTCTGAACGCCGATGTCGCGGTTCATCTTCTCGGTGAACTCCATCACCTTGGGATCGGTGCCGCCGTCGACGCCCCACACCTTCAGATCGTTCAACTGGCGCACGACCTTCTTGATCAAGGCGAGGTCCATCTGGCGCTTCGAGCGCTCCCACAAGAGTTCCGAACCCTTGTCGGGGTCCTTCATCACCATGCGGGCACCCTCGATCGAACCGCGCATGAACTTCTTGTAGGCGGCGCGCTTCTTGGCGTCGGTCAGGTCGCTGTTGCGGACCGCGAGAGCGACGTAGCCCAGGTCCGGGAACTCGTTCTTGACGATCGAGATGATGTTGACCGCGCCCTGTTCGACGCCCATCGTCGCCGGCAAGATGCCGACCATGGTGGCATCGGCCTTGCCGGCCAACACCGCCTGGAGCCGCGCGTTCTGGGCGCCGACCGAAACGAACTCGACCTTGCTCTGGTCGACGCCGTACTTGGTCATCACCATCTTCGGCATCACGGTCGGCATTTCGCCGGGCGCGATCGAGGCGATGGTCTTGCCGGCCAGGTCCTGGATCTTGCCGATCGGCTTTTTGCCGATGATCACGTAGTCGACGGTCGGCTGCCACGCGCCGATCGACTTGATGGCGGCGCCGTTGTGGATCGAGACCAGCATGGTGCCGGGCCCGGTCAGCGCGATGTCGCCTTCGCCTTGAATGACGAGGCGGATCGCGTTGACGTCGCCGGTCAGGTTGGTCTCGGCCATTTCGAGGCCGAGCGACTTAAAGATGCCGGTGTCCTGCGCGAAGTAATAGGGGATCGCATAGGTCTGGGGCGGCGTCGAGAACACCATCGTCAGTTTGTCTTGGGCGCGGCCGTCGGCGCTTGTCGTGACGGCGGCGAGCGCGAGGACCGCGGCACCGGCTAGGATACGCGCAATACGCATGGACTCCTCCCTGCTTGATTGTTGGGTACGCTCGGCAACTACGCGTCGAATCGCCCGGGCTTTTCTTCGAGACTCATCCCGGGCCCGTCGCAGAATGAGCCGTACGCGAACCTTATGATAGCGGGTACTAGATCGGCGTCGAAATGTGGTTCGGGATCGCGAAGGTATCGACCGTCACCACCATTTCGCGGAACTTGGGCACGTCGGCGGCGGCGATCGCGGTGGCGTCGTACTTGCCGGTCGAGAACAGCTCGGTCGCGCCTTCGAGATCGGTCTGGTAGACGACGTAGCTCGCCTCGACCTTGTAGGCGCCGTCGGCAGCCGCGCGCACGGCGACGTTCGCGACCAGGTGGCGGTCGTAGTGCGGCTTGTAGACGTTCTCGGCGCGGATCGCGATCACGCGATCCTTCAACATTTGCTTGTTGGTGCAGAGCACGAGCGAGATCGGGTAGCCCTGATCGACGTTCTCGCGGGTGGTAATGCGATAGAGGCAGTCGTCGGTGAAGTAGCCGAGCCAGTCTTCGAGCCGGCCGTCGTCGATTGCCCGCACGCTGTCGTAGAGGAGGTTCTGCAATCGGAACGCCGTCGCGACGTCCATCACCGCGGCTCCTCGACCGTGAGGCCCATCAGTTCGCTATAGAAGCGCCAAAAGCCGCGGATCGGCATTTCGGTCAACGTGGTCGGCTGGTCCTCGATCGGACCGACGCCGCCCATCATCACGATCGAGTGGGCGTCGCCCTCCCAGGCGACGCCGCGCTGCACCAGCGCGCCGACCTCGCCGTCCTCCATCGAGGAGAATCCGGCCGGGCCGACCAGGTTCGCCTGCTCCAAGCGCTTGGCGCGGATCGCCGGCGGATCGTCGGCATAGCCGAAATAGGTCCAATAGAGATCGTACTCGTCGACCTTTCGCGGTCGTACCTGCCGCGTCGCCAGGCTGTTGGCAAGCTGCTGGAATACGGCGTTCGGGAAGATCGACATGAAGTCCGAGGCCTTGCCGCCGCGGCCCGGCTCGTCGATGAAGCTGAATATCTCGGGGTAGCCCAGAGTCCCTTGGGTGCGGTCGTAAAACGTCGTCTTCGTGTAGTGGTCGGCGGTGTCGGCGGCCCGGTCGGAACCGTGCACGCTGAAGTGAATCTCGTGGCGGCGCTTCTTGTCCATGATCGTGCCGCCCTTTTCAGTGGCGCGGAACAGGCCGTAGACGGTCGAGAATTGATGCAGGAGCCCGGCGTGATAGGGGTCGCGCAGGTTCTCGAGGTAGAGCTTCCAGTTGGCCGGAATGCGCTGACGCGAGTAGCCCAGGATCTCGATCGGGCGCGCGAAGATGCGATCGAAGACCGCCCGCATCGGGGTGTCGAGGTAGTCGACCAGCGGCTCGGTCGCGGGCGAGAGGGTCGCGAACACGACGCCGCGGTAGCTCTCGACCCGGAGCCGACGCAGCCCGTGCTGGCTCATGTCGAAATCGGCCGGCATGCCGGCAACACCGTGCAACCCGCGGCGGAACGGAATCCCGGTCAGGTTGCCGTTCAAATCGTAGGACCACTGATGGTAGACGCAGGTGAAGTCCCGGGCATTGCCTTTGGTCGCGCGCACGAGCTGGGTGCCGCGATGGGCGCAGCGGTTGACGAAGCCGCCCAGCTTTCCGTCGCCGTCCCGGACCAGGACGATCTGGGTCGCGCCGAGATAGGAGACGAGAAAGTCGCCGGGATTCGGGACCTCGACCTCGAGCCCGACGTAGCACCACACCGGCCCGCGGAACACGCGCTCCTGCTCGCGTTCGAAGTTGGCCGGGTCGGTGAAGACGCCGTAGGGAACCCGGCTGAAGTCGGCCGACGGGAACGTCAACCTTTCGAGTTCGGTCATCGGGCCGACCCCTTGCGCCGGCGTCAGCTCTGGCCGGCTCGCTCCTGCTCGAGCGTGCGCCACTTCGACACCCGCCGTTCGATCCACTGCACCAGCTCGGTCAAGCCGATGCCCATGAACGCGACCGCGACGATCGGCACGAACAGGTGCGCGGTCGCGAACGCGTTCGAATACTCGATGATGAGACCGCCGAGGCCCGAGATCGCGGTGAAGAACTCGGCGACCACCATGCCGATGATGCCGAAGCCGACGCCGATCCGGATCCCGGTCATGATGAAGGGGACCGAGGCCGGCAGCTGGATCTTCCAGAACGCCTGCCATTCGCTGGCGCCGAACGCGCGACCGATGTCGCGGATCGAGCCGCGGACGTCGCGGATGCCGGAGTAGGTGTTGATGATGATCGGAAAGATCGCGATCGAGGTGATGATCGTGACCTTGCCGCCCAATTTCAGGCCGGCCCACAGCATGATCAGCGGCACCAGCGCGATGCGCGGCACGACGTAGAGCGCGTTGACGAACGGGTCGATGGTGCGTTCGAAAAACCAGAACTTGCCGATCAGCACCCCCAACAGCACTCCGCCGAAGATCGAGATCGTCATGCCGATCAGGAACGGCGTCAAGCTGGCGAGGAACGCTTTGAGCAAGGTGCCGTCGTTGATGATGTCCCACGCCGCTTCGCCGATCTTGGTCGGGTAGGAAATGAACAGCGGATTGGCGTCGCGAGCCGCGTACTCCCAGAAGATGAAGAACAGGATGACGGCGACGACGCGATGCGCGGTCGGGTGCTCGCGCACGATCTTGAGAACGCCGCCCGTTTCTTTCTTGGCGCCGGACCGCGTCGCCGCGGCCCCGTTTCGGACTGCGTCAGCCATGTTCCTATTTCGCTCCCTCATGCCTCTGGCGGAACCGAAAAACCACGGATTCCCAAAACGAGTCAATGTCTATCCGGCCGAAGCGACCGCGGCTCGACGGTGAGCCGCGCTTCGCCCTCGGCCCGAATCGACCCGGCCGGGAAAACCGCGCCCCTTAGTCTAGCCGGCGCCGCGCTGCCGCTACAGCTTGCCGATTTCCTTCAGGACCTCGTCGACCAGCGAGGGGTCGACCACCTCCTCGTACTTCATCGCCTGCGGGATCATGCCGCGTTTGGCGTAAGCCTCGCCCGACACCTTGGTGATCTCGGGCTCGAGGCCGCCATTGATGCCCCAGTGATTGCCGGCGTTGAGCGCGCGCAGGACTTTCCGCGTGATTTCGATGTCGATCGTCGGGGTCCGTTTCTTGAGCACGTCGGCGGCGCCGTCGGGATCTTTCTGGATGTAACGGGCGCCCTCGATGCCGCCCCGCACGAACAGCCTGAGCGCCGCGCGCTTCTGCGGGTCGTTCAGCGACTTCTTGAGCGCCACCATCGACAAGTGGCTCAACCCCGGGAACTCGTCGGCCATATTGACCAGGATCCGGGTCTTGCCCTGGGTCTCGCCGACCACTGCGGAGAAGGTATCGACCAGCGTCGCGTCGGCCTTGCCGGCGATCACCGCTTGCAGCCGGGCACCCATGCCGCCGACCGAGATGATGCTGACCTTGTCGTACTTCACGCCGTGCTTTTCCCAGATCATCTTCGGGTATTCGGCCGGCATGCCACCCGGATCGGAGGCGGCGAGCGTCAGGCCCTGTTCGGCGACTTCGCGGAACGCCTTGATCGGGCTGTCCTTGGGCACGACGAAGCGATAGTCCGATATTGGCATCCACGAGACGATGGTGGTGATCTCGCCGCCTTTGAGGATCGCGTTCATGACGATGTTGGGGCCGAGCGCCGAGACGTCGGCTTCGCCTTGCAACACCAACCGGGTGCAGTTGGTATCGCCCTGGACGATCACTTCCTGGGCATCGAGCCCCCACTTTTGATACCAGCCGAGATCCTTGGCGACGATATAGGGGAGGAGGTAGGGCGCGGCCGGCGTCGGCCAGCAGAAGATCGATTTGAGCTGGGCCACGGCCGGGCTCGGCGCGGCAAGCGAAGCGATCGTCAAGGCGGCGGCCAGCGCGGTTCCGCGAACGAACGTCGTGAGCGACATTGGCTTACCCTCCCGAGGGTCTCGTTGATTGGATATCGACGACGAGGGCTCCATCGTAGCAACATCCGACGCGCCCTGGGTACCGGTTTGGGGTTTTGCCGGGCCAACCCCCCGGGCTGTGATCGAGGAATCGCCCCGCATGCGTTACGGCTATGGCATCGCCACCCGCCCACCGCTCGCGACGCCGGAGACGGTTGCCCGCCTCGCCGCCGAGGCCGAAGCGTGCGGCTTTTCCGCGCTCTCGGTCGCCGATCACATCCTGCCGCCCTACGACGCGCGCGACCCCTACCCCTACACGGTCGGCGGCGCGCCGCCGTGGGATCGCTCCGGCGCGGTACTCGAGCAGATCGCCTACATGGCGTTCTTGACCGGTCTTTCAAAGACGCTCCGCGTCATCACCGGCGTCATGGTCGTACCGCTCCGCAACCCGGCCGTCACCGCCAAGATGATCGCGACCATCGATTATCTCTCGAACGGGCGTGTGACCGTTGGCTGCGGCGTCGGGTGGGAAAGCGCCGAGTTCGCCGCGACCGGCGCGGCGCCGTTCGCCGCGCGCGGACGGGTGACGGACGAGTACATCCGTCTGTGGAAAGAGCTGTGGACCGCCGAGCGACCCGCGTTCAAGGGCGAGTTCGTCTCGTTCGCCGATCTCCCGTTCGCGCCCAAACCCGTTCAAAAGCCGCACCCGCCGATCTGGATCGGCGGCGAGGGCGATGCGGCGCTTAGCCGGACCGTGCGCTTGGGCGACGGCTGGTATCCGATCAACTCGAACGGGCGCCATCCGCTCAACACGCCCGAGCGTTACGGCGCCGCCAACAAGCGCCTCGACGACCTGGCGCGCGCCGCTGGACGCGATCCGGCGGCGATCGACCGCGCGCTGATCGTCTTCGACTATGACGAACGCGCCGCCGAGAACATCGAGACCGGCGCGCGCAAGGCGTTCACCGGCACCCACATCCAGATCGCCGACGATATCCAGCGCTACCGCGACCACGGGCTCGAGCACCTGACGCTCCGCATCCCCGGCCGCACCGTCGACGAGATCGCCGGCCACATGGAGCGCTTCGCCGACAGGGTCGCAAGCCGTGTGCGCTGACGCCCCCTCCTCCCGCGCGCAAAAGCGCGAAGGAGGGAATGCTTGTCCACCCCCTCGGCCGCGGAGCGGGGGAGGGGGTCACGCCCCCGCCGGAACGATCCCCATCAGGGCGCAGTAGTTCTTCCAGAACCCGCGCACCGGTACCTCGGTCAAAGTCGTGTCCTGGCTCTCGATCGGGCCGACGCCGCCCATCTCGATCACCGAATGGGCGTGGCGTTCGCCGCGAATGCCGAGCTGCACCAGCCGCCCGACTTCGCCGTCCTCCATCGAGGAAAACCCAGCCGGGCCGACGATGTTGGCCTGCTTCATGCGCGCCTGCCTGAGCGCGGGCGAATCGTCGGCGTAGCCGAAATACGTCCAGAACAGCTCGAAGGCGGTCGGGCTCTTCGGCCGGATCTGGCGGGTGGCGAGCGAGTTCGCGAGCTGCTGATAGACCGAGGACGGGAACAGCGCCATGAAGTTCGAAGCCTTGCGGTCGCCGAACTCGTCGGTAAAGGAGAACACCGACATGTCGTTCAGGCGCGGCGTCTGTTCGAGCCAACCGATCTTATTGTACTCGCGCTTCGATTCGGCGCGATCGTCGCTGCCGTGGATCGAGAAGATCACTTTATGGCGCTGACCTTTGTCGAGCGTCACGCGGCCAGCCTCGGTCGCGCGATAAAGTCCGAACGTGGTCGACATCTGGTGCAGCAGGCCGGCGTGATAGACGTCGTGCAGGTTCTCGAAATAGAGCTTCCAGTTGCCGGGGATGCGCTGGCGCGAATAACCGGTGACGACGATCGGCTTGGCGAACAGCCGGTCCAGGTAGTCCCGCATCGGTGCGTCGAGAAAATCGGCGAGCGGCTCGGTCGCGTCGGCGAAGGTGCCGAAGACCGACCCGGCGTAGGTATCGACCCGGATCGTCTGCAGCCCGTGCGCGGCTGGCTCGAAATTGCGCGGCATGCCGCCCTTGCCCTTGAGCCCGCGCAGGAACGGCACCCCGATCAACCGGCCGCGGCGGTCGTAGCACCAGTGATGGTAGACGCAGGTGAAGTCCCTGGCGTTGCCGCCGAGGTCGCGGACGAGCTGCGTGCCGCGGTGTGCGCAGCGGTTGACGAACCCGGAGACTGCGCCGTCGTCGCCGCGAACGACGACGACTTGGGTCGTGCCGACATAGGTGACGCGATAGTCGCCGGCCTTAGGGAGTTCAGCCTCGAGGGCGAGGTAATGCCAGACCGGCCCGCGAAATACGCGTTCCTGCTCGCGGTCGAACAGTTCGGAGTCGGAAAAGACGCCATAGGGCACGCGGCTGAAATCGGCCCGCGGCCATGTATAGGCTTCCCGTTCCGGCATGAACCCTCGCTCCGTTCGGCGGCAGCATACCGTCAAACGTGGTCGCGCGGGATCGCGACCTGCCAAGTGTGCTCGAACACCAGCGTGCCGTCGAGGCGAGCGCGGAGGTCGGCGACGAATTCGAAGGTGGTGGCAGTCGCCCATGCCTTGGTTGCGCCCTCGATCGCTACCGACCAGCCGGGACGCGCGAGTTCGACTGCGGCGCTGAAGTCGGTGCGGGCCGAAAGCGGGTCGCCCTCGACGATGGTGTAGCGACGCTCGAAGCGCTGCCCGATTTCAAGATCGATCGCCGGAAGACGAACGCGCGGCAGCGCCGCCGGGTCGGCCGCTTGCCGCGCCGTGACATGGACGTGCTCGCCGCGGGCAACGGTGCGGACGAGCTTGTGGACAGCGACGCTCGGCACGAGTTCGACTGGCGCGTCGGCGAGCCCGGGCGGCGGGGGCGGGAGCGGCGCGAGCGCGGCATCGTCCGGCGCGGGCGGACGCAGCGGGAGATGGAGCGCACTTGCGTTCGCATCGACGGCGAGCGTCGCGGGCGCCGGCGACGGCCACGCGATCGGCCAATAGACGGTCGAGATCGCGAGCCGGATGCGATGGCCGGCGGGAAACGCGTGGGCGATGTCGTTCAGGCGCACGGTCGCGACCGTGCGCCGGCCGGGCACGAGCGGGGCGGGCGCCTCGCGGCTGGTCCGATGGGCGAGATTGAGCAGCCCGTAGGTGACGCGGGTCGAGGCGCCGTCGGGGGCGGCGTCGTTCAGGCGAACCGCGATCATGGCGAGCGGCCGGTCGACGCTGAAGGCGAGCGTCACCAGGGGTGTCCCCAAGATCTCGCAGCGATCGACCAGCGGCTCGCTATCGAAGACCAGCGAACGGCCATCGTCGGCGCGCTGATCGCCCGGGTGCTCGCCGTCGGACCCGAACGCGCACCACTCGCCGCCGTCGGCACCGGTCGTCACCGGCGAGGCGACCATGAGCGGCGATGAGGCGTCGTCATTGGCATCGTCGCCCAACGTGCCGGCGCCGAACGCGAGCGACCAGGTGCGGATTCGGGGCGAGGGCCACGCGTTTTCGGCGACCCAGCGGCCGGGACGAAGCGGATGGGTCGCCGCCGGCGCGACGCTCTCCTGCATCCAGGCGCGGAGCCGGGGCTCTTGCATGATTCCGGTATCGATTCCTTTCAGCCAATGATCCCACCACCGCACCGCTTCGCCCAGAAAATCGACCGCCGGTCCGGGCGCGGCGGCGGCGTTGGGGAAAGCGTGCGGCCACGGGCCGACCAAGCCCTTGCACGGCACCTTCAGATTGGCGAGCAGCCGGAGCACGAAGTTGGTGTAGGCGTCGGCCCAGCCGCTCACGGCATAGACCGGACAGGCGATCGCGCCGTAGTCCTCGGCAATCGAGCCGCGCTTCCAGTAGGCGTCGTAGCGTTGATGCCCGAGCCACAGCGCGGGGAACGGTGTTGTGCGTTCGAGCGCGGCCAGGCGCTCGTCCCACATCGCGCGCCAGCGCGGTCCGACCAGCGCCGGATCCGGCGGGTAGGCGCCGTACATGAACAGCGCCGAGCCCCAGACGAAATTCTCGTTCAGCAGGCAGCCGCCCATATAGTGGGCGTCGTCGCCGAAACGGTCGTCGCTCGCGCCGATGGCGATCACGGCCTTGAGCGCCGGCGGCCGCCGCGCCGCCACCATCAGCGCGTTGAAGCCGCCCCACGAGAGCCCCATCATTCCAACCGCGCCGCTGCACCATGGCTGGGCGGCGAGCCACGCGATCACGGCGAGTGCGTCGTCGAGCTCGGCCTCGGCATATTCGTCGGTCAGGATCCCGTCCGAATCGCCCGATCCGCGCACATCGACCCGCACCCCGGCGTAGCCGCGGCTGGCGAGGTACCGGTGCGTCGTTTCGTCGCGCCGGCGAATCATGTCGCGCTTGCGGTAGGGGAGATATTCGAGGATCGCCGGTACCGGCGTGCGGTCCGCGCCGTCGGGGAGCCATAGGCGCGCCGATAGCGAAACGCCATCCTCCATCGGAATGCGGACTTCCTCGATCTCGCGATAGCCTGACACGGGTGCGGAGCGGCCCTAAGTGCGCGCTCGCCGCCGTGTCGCGCGGAAATGTTCGGCCAACCTTCGCCGCACCGCCTTGCCGGCGTCGAGATCCCAACAGTTGACGATGGCAAGACGAAAACCGCCGGGCGGCATCGCGTGGTGCGCCGGGTCGCGGTCCTCGTGGAAGGAGAGTTGCAGGCTCGAAACGCCCGGGCGTTTCAGGAGCGCGGCAACGGTGCGCGCGGCCGGCTTGCGGTAGCGGTAGCCGTGCGGCCCGAACAGGATCACGCTGTAGCCGGTGCGGCGTCCGCGGTCGTCGAGCGGCCAACGCTTGTGGCTATAGAGCGCGACCAGCGCCTCGACCCAGGGCTTGCCGCCGTAAAGATCGGGCCACTGGTCGGTCAGGCGGAGGTGGGTTTCGATGATGCGTCCGCCGATGGTCTCGAAATTGAGGTAGCCGGTATAGGTCGCGAGCGTGCGGCCGATCCACTCGCCGAGATAACGTTCGAGCTTGGGCTTGGCTGCGGCGTGGATGGTCCAATAGTCGAAGGTGCCGTGCGCGCCGGCCTTGCCGGTGGTATGGCGCCACCATACCGGGCGCCCGGCGATGACGGCGGCATCGCTCGAGACGTGCTCGCCGTCCAGGAGCGCCATCCACATATGCCCCGGCGCCTGGTGGCGGATGTAGTCGGCGCGGCTCCGGAGCGCGCGGCTCCCTTCGCCCATGCCGCGCATGTTGTAGATTGGCTTGCTGAAGACCGGAAAGGACGGCGGCGCCAGCCCGTGCGGCCCGTGCGGCAGTCCCTGGGTCTCGGCGATCAGGAGCTTGTTGTAGACCCAGCGATGCGCGGGATAGAGGCGGTAAGCATCGGCGTCTTCGGTCGGAATGAATACCTGGGCAGGGCAACTCACGCCGGCGAAATAGGGTTTGCGCCAGGGGTCTTGTTCGGCAATCGGCATGACGGGAAACGGGTGCGGAATTAAGGTGGCCAGCCAGCGGACGCTCGCCTAGCTTACTACGAACCGAGCGGAGTCGAAGCTCATGACGCAGAATCCACGCGCAATCGTACGAGTGGGCCCGGGTGAGCCGGCGAGCGACGGCGCCGGCGTGCGTTTGACCCGCATCGTCGGCACCCGCGGCCTCGATCACGTCGATCCGTTTTTGCTGTTCGATGAATTCGGCAGCGACCGCCCCGGCGACTACATCGCCGGCTTTCCGCCGCACCCGCACCGCGGCTTCGAGACTGTGACCTACATGCTGGCGGGCCGCATGCGCCATGAGGACTCGGTCGGGAATTCCGGCCTCCTCATCCCCGGCGCGGTGCAGTGGATGACCGCCGGCCGCGGCATCATCCATAGCGAGATGCCCGAGCAGCAAGAGGGGCTGTTGTGGGGCTATCAGTTGTGGGTCAACCTGCCGGCGCGGCTCAAGATGACGGCGCCGCGCTACCAAGACATTCCGCCCGACCGCATCCCCGAGGTCGTCGAGCCGGGGCAGCGGGTGCGGGTGATCGCCGGGGCTTATAGCGGCGTTGCCGGTGCGGCGCAGTCGTTGACCGATATCTGCTATCTGGACATCGAGACCGACCCCGGATCGACTTTCTTACTGCCGCTACCGGACGGTTATAACGTGCTGGTCTACGTGATTGCCGGCACGGTCACGGGGAACGATCCGCTCGGGCGGGAGGTCGCGGTCGACAAAGGCAAGCTCGCGATCTTGGGACCAAAGGGCCCCGTCACGCTGCTGGCCGGCGCGGAACGCGCCCGCTTTCTCGTCATCGCAGGGCAAGTGCTCAACGAACCAATCGCGCGCTACGGTCCGTTCGTCATGAATTCGCGCGCCGAGTTGATGCAGGCCGCGACCGACTACCAGAACGGGACGTTCGCGCAGTAAGCGGGCGGCGGCGCGAATGCCCGAGCTACCCGATGTCACCGTCTATATCGAAGCGCTCGAGCGCACTCTCGGCGGCACGGTGCTCGCGGACGTACGCCTTCAGAGTCCGTTCCTGCTGCGCTCGGTTGAACCACCGCTTGCGGCGGTCAAGGGCAAACGGGTCGTCGGCCTGCGGCGCCTGGGCAAGCGGATCGTGTTCGCGCTCGAAGACGACCTCTTCCTGGTTTTCCACCTGATGATCGCCGGGCGCTTCCGCTGGGTCGCGCCCGATGCCAAGCCGCCGGGCAAGATCGCGCTGGCATTGTTCGTTTTCGAGCGCGGCGCCTTGATCCTCACCGAAGCGGGGTCGAAGAAGCGTGCTTCGCTCCACGTCGTTCGCGGCGAGGCCGCGCTTGCCGATCACGACCCCGGCGGGCTCGATATTTTCGCGGCGACCGAGGCAGCGTTCGCCGACCGGCTGGCAAGCGAGAACCATACGCTCAAGCGGGCGCTCACCGACCCGACGCTGTTCAGCGGTATCGGCAACGCCTATTCCGACGAGATCCTGCACGCGGCGCGGCTCTCGCCGCTCAAGATGACGCGGAACCTGACCGCCGCGGAGATCGCGCGTCTGTTTGCCGCGACCCGGGCGACGCTCGATTTTTGGACCACCCGCCTGCGCGCCGAAGCCGGCACCGCGTTTCCCGCCAAGGTCACGGCGTTTCGCGACGGCATGGCGGTGCATGGTCGCTTCAAAGAGCCGTGTCCGGTCTGCGGGACGGCGGTCCAGCGCATCGCCTATGCCGAAAACGAGGTCAACTATTGCCCGCGCTGCCAGACCGAGGGGCGGCTCTTGGCCGACCGCTCGCTTTCGCGCCTTCTCAAGAAAGACTGGCCGCGCACCGTCGACGAACTCGAGCGACTGCGCGCGCGCAATCGCGCGCCGGCCTAGCGCTCTCGGCACAGGCCGCGCGCTCCATCCGACAAGTCCGGATTTTTACGGAAGCGCGTGTGGCGCACCGGCTACTCATGTGCGCGCTTTGCTCCTAGGGAGCGAGGTTGATCTCGTTTATGGTTCGGGCGAGGCGGCCCGCGGCACCTTGCCCGGGACGCCCGACCGCAACCGTTTCGAACAGCGATGCCGACCAGCTTGGAAGTCGAGATTCCCGCGATTCGCGACATCGTCGCGCTGCTGGCGGTCGCGGTCGCGGTCGTCGTCGCGCTGAAGCGCCTCGAAGTGA
>VGEO01000032.1 GCA_016869275.1 Alphaproteobacteria bacterium
CGCCGGAGACGCCCCGCGCGGCGCCGCTCGCCGCGCCGGCTCCGACGCGGCGGGGCGGGGTCCCGGGCCTCGATGGCCGCACCGCCGAGCGTTTGCGCCGCGGCCAGCTCCCGATCGAGGCGACGCTCGATCTCCACCACCGCACCCAGGCCGAGGCCCACGCGCTCCTCCATCGCTTCCTCGCGAGCGCGACCGCGGCCGGCAAGCGCTGCGTCCTTATCATCACCGGGAAAGGCGGGCGGCCGGCGGCGGACGCCACGCGCGAGACCGGCGTCCTCAAGCGCGCGCTGCCGCGCTGGCTCGAAGCCGAAAGCGCACGCGTGCTCGCCTGCCATCCGGCACAAGCCAAGCACGGCGGCGGCGGCGCGTTCTACGTGCTGCTCCGGCGCAAGCGCGGATGAGCGGCGCGATGGTCACCGACCGCATCCGCCACTTTCTGCATGAGGCGCTCGAATGGGGCTATACCCCGCTCGCGCGCTGGCTGGCCGGCCGGGGAGTGAGCGCCAACCACGTCTCGATCGCCGCCGCGGCATTGCAGGCCGCGTCCGCGCTCCTGGTCGGCACCGGCTATCTCGCCTGGGGCGGTGCGCTGTATGTGCTGACCGCGAGCCTCGACACCTTGGACGGCACCCTCGCTCGCGTTACCGGAACAGTCTCGGCCAGGGGCGCGTTCCTCGATTCGACCCTGGACCGGCTGACCGAAGGCGCGTTTTTCGCCGCCATCGCCTACTACTACGCGCAGGCTGGCGAACCCTGGCCCGCGGCGTTGGCCGTGCTCGTCTTCACCGCTGCCGTGCTGGTCTCGTATCTGCGCGCCCGCGCCGAGGCGCTCGGCATTCCGGGGTCGGACGGCTTGGCGACCCGGGGAGAGCGGGTGCTGGTCTTGAGTGTGGGCTTGATCGTCGGCTGGCCTATGGTCGCGCTTTATGTCGTCGGCTTGGCCGCGCTCTATACCGCCGGCCAGCGCTACGTCGTCGTCAACCGGGCGCTCGCGGCCAAGGACGCGACGCCGAATCCTACTAAAGAATAAACCGGCTCAGGTCCGCATCCTTGGCGAGCGGGCCGACCTGCTTCCGCACATAGTCGGCGTCGATCCGGATCGTTTCGCCGGGTCGATCGGTCGCGGTGAAGCTCACCTCGTCCAAGAGCCGCTCCAGGACCGTGTGCAGTCGGCGCGCGCCGATGTTCTCGACCGCGGCGTTGATCTCGGCCGCCAGGTTGGCGATCTCGACGATCGCGTCGTCGCCGAACACGAGCGTGACCTCCTCGGTCGCGAGCAGGGCGACGTACTGCTTGATCAGGCTGGCTTCGGGCTCGGTCAGGATGCGGCGGAAATCGTCGCGCGTGAGCGGCTTGAGTTCGACCCGGATCGGCAGCCGGCCCTGGAGCTCCGGCAGCAGGTCCGAGGGCTTCGCCATCTGGAACGCGCCCGACGCGATGAACAGGATGTGGTCGGTCTTGACCGGGCCGTGCTTGGTGGGAACCGTGGTGCCCTCGATCAGCGGCAGGAGGTCGCGCTGCACGCCCTCGCGGCTGACGTCGGCGCCGTGCAGCTCGCTCCGCGACGTGATCTTGTCGATCTCGTCCAGGAACACGATCCCATTTTGCTCGACGTTGCGGATCGCCTCGCGCGTCACTTTGTCGGGCTCCAGGAGCTTGTCGCTCTCGTCGCCGAGCAGGACCTGGCGCGCTCGCTCGACCGTCATGCGCTTGCGCGCGGTCTTGGTGCCGAACGCTTTGCCGAGCATTTCCGAGAGGTTGAGCATGCCCATCTGGGCACCGGGCATGCCGGGGATGTCGAAGGTCGGGAGTGCGCCGGGACCTTCGGCGACTTCGAGCTCGACCTCTTTCTTATCGAGTTCGCCTTGGCGCAGGCGCTTGCGAAACGCGCCGCGGGTATCGGCGCTCGCGGTGGTGCCGACCAGGGCATCCAGGATGCGCTCCTCGGCGGCGAGCTCGGCTCGCGCCGCCACCGATTTACGCGAGGCTTCGCGCGTCATCGCGATCGCGATCTCGACGAGATCGCGGACGATCTGCTCGACGTCACGGCCGACATAACCGACCTCGGTGAACTTGGTGGCCTCGACTTTGAGGAACGGCGCCTGGGCCAGGCGCGCGAGCCGGCGCGAGATCTCGGTCTTGCCGACCCCGGTCGGACCGATCATCAGGATGTTCTTGGGCAGCACCTCTTCGCGGAGCGGCTCGGGCAGTTGCTGGCGGCGCCAGCGGTTGCGGAGCGCGATCGCGACCGCGCGCTTGGCGTCGTTTTGACCGATGATGTAGCGGTCGAGCTCGGAGACGATCTCGCGCGGGCTGAACGCCGTGAGCGGCGTCGGAGACGAAGGGTCGGAAGCCATCGGCCTATGATCTAGCGTCAGCCGCCCAGGCTTTCCAGCGTGAGCTCGCGATTGGTGTAGACGCAGATATCGGCGGCGATTCCCATAGCGCGGCGGGCGATCGCTTCGGCGTCCATATCGGAGCGGTCGATCAACGCGCGCGCCGCGGCGAGCGCGAAGTTGCCGCCCGAGCCGATCCCGACCAGGCCGTCGTCGGGTTCGAGCACGTCGCCGCTCCCCGAGACCAAGAGGCTCACGCTGTCGTCGGCGACCGCCATCATCGCCTCGAGCCGGCGCAAGAAGCGGTCGGTACGCCAGTCCTTGGCGAGTTCGACGCAGGCGCGCGTCAACTGGCCGCCGTGCTTTTCGAGCTTGGCCTCGAGCCGTTCGAACAGGGTGAAGGCATCGGCGGTGGCGCCGGCGAAGCCGCCGATCACCCGCCCGCCGGCCAGGCGCCGGACCTTGCGCGCCTTGGCTTTGAGCACGGTCGGGCCGACCGAGACTTGGCCATCGCCGGCGATGACGACGCGCCCGGCCTTGCGCACGGAAAGGATGGTGGTGCCGTGAAAGGGTTCGTTCATGTCCGATGGCGCGGAAAAACGTGCGGTTCGACAAAGGCATAGCAGATTGTGCTGGACCCGGCCACGCCCCGTCCCGGGGGATGCGGGCGGCGGCGGTTTCGTGCTATGTGACGGCGCTTCGTCCCGGGCTTTGGGCCCGAAAGAGGCTGGCATGACCCAGAATCCGCGTAAAGCCGCCGTCGAGCGCAAGACCCGCGAGACGACGATCAAGGCCGAAATCAACCTGGACGGCACCGGAGCGGCCGCGATCGCGACCGGAATCGGTTTTCTCGACCACATGCTCGAGCAGCTGGCGCGCCACTCGCTGATCGATCTCAAGGTCAACGCGCAAGGCGACCTCCACATCGACCAGCACCACACCAACGAGGATACCGGCATCGTCCTGGGCCAGGCGCTCGCCAAGGCGCTCGGCGACCGCGGCGGCATCAACCGCTATGGCGATGCGCTGATTCCGATGGACGAGACGCTGACGCGGGTCGCGCTCGACCTGTCGAGCCGGCCGTACCTGGTGTGGAAGGTGACGCTCGCGCGGCCCCAGCTCGGCGACATGGACAGCGATCTCTTTCGCGAGTGGTTCCACGCCTTCGCCCAAAGCGGCGGCATCACGCTCCACGTCGAGAACCTCTACGGCGTCAACAGCCACCACATCGTCGAGTCGTGCTTCAAGGGCCTGGCGCGCGCGCTCCGTTCCGCGATCGAGCGCGACCCGCGCCGCGCCAACCAGGTGCCCTCCACCAAGGGCGTGCTCGGCGGCTCGCTCCGCTAGCGTGCGAACGGCGCGACCGCGACCATGCGCACCTACACCGTGCATCAGAAACCGTTTTGGGATAGCCGCGAGGGCGCCGACGACGCCGAAGGTATCGTCGTCTTGAAGGACGGCTTCAATTGGTTCGCGTTTCTGCTATCGCCGCTGTGGGCGCTCTGGCACCGGCTGTGGTGGATCGCGCTCGCGCTCACCGGTCTGATAATCGCGGTTCAAGGCGGCGCGATGGCGCTCGACTTGGACGAGCGCGTTATCGACGCGCTCGGACTGGCGCTCGCGTTCTGGATCGGGTGCGAGGCCAACGACCTCAGGCGCTGGTCGATGCGTCGGCGCGGCTGGCAGGAGTTGGGCCTCGTCGTCGCCGGCTCCCAGGACGAGGCCGAGCGCCGCTTCTTCGGACCGCGCGGGCCGGCGGCCGCGGTAACGGCGTCATGACGATCGCGATCGTCGACTACGGCTCCGGCAACCTGCGTTCCGCCGCCAAGGCGTTCGAGCGCGCGGTGCGCGAGGCCGGGCTCGCCCAAGACGTCGCGGTCACCGCTTCTACCGAAGCGGTCGCGGCCGCGACCCATATCGTGCTGCCCGGCGTCGGCGCGTTCGGCGACTGCCGGCGCGGGCTCGACGCGGTGCCGGGGATGGTCGAGGCGTTGACCGAGAGCGTGATCGGACGCGGGCGCCCGTTCCTCGGCATTTGCGTCGGTATGCAATTGATGGCGAGTGCCGGGCACGAACACGGTGATCACCCGGGCCTCGGTTGGATTCCCGGCGACGTCGTCGCGATCGGGACCGCCAACGGCGCCCACGTCGGCGTCGGCGCCGCGATCGGCTTGCCGGGCGGGCTTCGCGTTCCGCACATGGGCTGGAACGACCTCGCGATCATGCATCCCCATCCGGTGCTCGAGGGCATCGCGCCCGGAAGCCATGCCTACTTCGTCCACAGCTACCATTTCGTCTGCCGCGAGCCCACGCACGCGCTCGCCGGCATCGATTACGGCGGTCCTATCGTCGCCATGATCGGCCGCGACAATATGGTCGGCACCCAGTTTCATCCCGAGAAGAGCCAGGCGACCGGCCTGCGCTTAATCGCGAATTTCCTGGCATGGCGACCATGACCGCCGGCACGACCAACAAGACTGAAATCGAACGCCTGACCGAATTCCGGCCCGGCGACCTGGACGCGCTCTGCGAGGCGACCGAGGAGGCGATCGCGGTCGGCTTGGGCTTCGACTGGATCAACATGCCCTCGCGCCAGATGCTCGAGAAATACTGGCGCGGCGTGCAGCTGGTGCCGGAACGCGAACTGTTCCTAGCCCGCCTCGACAATGCGATCGTCGGAACTTGTCAGTTGTTGAAGCCGACCGCCAACAACGAGGCCGGTGCCTTCAACGCCACCATTACGACGTTCTTCGTTGTACCGTATGCGCGCGGCCATGGCTTGGCGCGCGGGCTGCTCGCGCGCGTGATCGAGCACGCCCGAACCCAAGGCTTCAAGATGCTGAGCCTCGACGTGCGCGAGACCCAGAGCGCGGCGATCAGCCTCTACGAAAGCGCAGGCTTCGTGCGCTGGGGCGTCAAGCCGCGCTATGCCTTCGTCAACGGCACCTACATCGCCGGGTATTTCTATTACAAGATGCTCGACGAGGCGGGATGATCGTCTACCCGGCGATCGATCTCAAAGACGGCGCGTGCGTCCGGCTCTACCAGGGCGATCTTGCGCGCGCGACCGTGTACGGCACCGATCCGGCCGCTCAGGCCCAAGCCTTTGCCGAGGCCGGCGCCGCCTGGCTCCATGTCGTCGACCTGAATGGCGCTTTCGCCGGCAAGCCCGTCAACGCCGCAGCGGTCGCGGCGATTGCCGCCGCGGTGTCGATCCCGATTCAGTTGGGGGGCGGCGTGCGCGATCTGGCGACGGTCGAGCGCTGGCTCGCCGCCGGGATCGCCCGCGTCGTCTTGGGCACCGCCGCGGTCAAGGACCCGATGTTGGTCGAAACCGCGTGCCGCGCCCACCCCGGGCGGATCGCGGTCGCGCTCGATGCCCGCGGCGGCAAGGTCGCGGTCGAAGGCTGGGCCGAAGCGTCGAGCTGGACCGCCGCCGATCTCGCCCGGCGCTTCGCCGATAGCGGCGTCGCCGCGCTCATCTATACCGATGTCGAGCGCGACGGCACCAAGGTCGGCGCCAATGTCGCTGCAACCGCGGCGCTCGCGCGCACGACCGCGATCCCTGTGATCGCCTCGGGCGGCGTCGGCTCGCTCGCCGACATCGCGGCGCTCAAACGCCACGAGGCCGAGGGTATCGCCGGCGTCATTCTCGGCCGCGCCCTTTACGATGGCCGCATCGCGCTGGCGGCGGCGCTGGCGGCGGCGGCTTAGATGCTCAAGGCGCGCGTCATCCCGTGCCTCGACGTCGCCGGTGGTCGCGTCGTCAAGGGTGTGCGCTTCGTCGATCTGCGCGATGCCGGCGACCCGGTCGAGCAGGCCAAGGTCTATGACGGACAAGGCGCGGACGAGCTCTGCTTTCTCGATATTGCCGCGAGCCACGAGAACCGCCACACCATTTACGACGTCGTCCGCGGCACTGCCGATCAGTGCTTCATGCCGCTCACCGTCGGCGGCGGGGTGCGGACGCTCGAGGATATTCGGAAGCTGCTGCGTGCCGGCGCCGACAAGGTCTCGATCAACACCGCAGCGGTCGAGCGGCCTGCGTTCGTCGGCGAGGCCGCCGAGAAATTCGGAGCGCAGTGCATCGTCGTCGCGATCGACGCCAAACGTACGGACGCCGGTCGCTACGAGGTTTTTACCCACGGCGGCCGGCGGGCGACCGGGATCGACGCGGTCGAGTGGGCGCGGCGCATGGTCGCGTCCGGGGCGGGTGAAATTCTCCTGACCTCGATGGACCGCGACGGCACGCGCGCGGGCTACGACATCGGCCTGACGCGCGCGATCACCGATGCCGTCACGGTCCCGGTGATTGCCTCGGGCGGCGTCGGCACGCTCGCCCACATGGTCGAGGGCATTCGCGACGGTCACGCGACCGCGCTGTTGGCGGCCTCGATCTTCCACTTCGGTGAGTTCACGGTACGCGAGGCTAAGGCCGCGCTCGCCGCCGCCGGCATCCCGGTCAGAGGCGGGCGCTGACCCTGCCAAAGTGACACGCTCGGCCAAATCTGGTAGCGAAACCGCGACCACGAGAGAGAAGGAGAGCGCCATGGCGCCCCCTGAAACGCGCGGCATCGCAGCCCTGACCGAGGTCTTGAGCCGCTTGGCGACGACCATCGAAGCGCGCCGGAACGCCGATCCGGCGACGTCCTACGTCGCTCAGCTCCTGGCCGGCGGCGATCCCGCCAAAGCGGCCAAGAAAGTCGGCGAGGAGGGGCTCGAAACCGCGCTCGCCGGTGCCGGACGCGAGCCCGAGGCGCTCGTCAAGGAGAGCGCCGATCTGCTTTTTCACTTGCTGGTCCTGTGGGCGGCGGCCGGCATCGCGCCCGAGCGGGTCGCGGCCGAACTCACACGGCGCGAGGGCGTCTCGGGCCATGACGAAAAACGCGCGCGGGCGCACTGACCGCGGGGCGTTCCGATGAGCTACGACCCCGATAACGTGTTCGCCAGGATCCTGCGCGGCGAACTGCCGTGCAAGAAAGTCTATGAGGACGAGTTCGCGCTCGCGTTTCACGACATCCGTCCCGCGCGCCCGGTCCACGTCCTCGTGATCCCCAAGGGCGCGTACGTCACGCTCGATGAATTTACCAGCCGCGCGCCGGCGGCCGCGGTCGCCGGCCTGTTCGCGGCCGTCGGCAAGGTGGCTCACGCGCTCGGCCTGAGCGAGCCCGGCTACCGCATCATCATCAACAACGGTCGCGACGGTCACCAGGAGGTCCCGCACCTTCACGTCCATGTCTTGGGCGGGGCGTCGGTGGGGCCGATGGTCAAGCGGCTCGATCCCTGAGCGCGTCGCCCGCGTCGCCGCACGGTCGGGCACCCGGCGATCTCGTCGGGGTGGCGCTCATCGTGACCGCGGCGCTCGCGCTCGCGACCAAAGGCGTCGCGACCAAGATCCTCTATGCCGAGGACCTCGACCTCGCCACCGTCCTGTTCCTGCGCATGCTGCTGGCGATGCCGGTGTTCTGGGTCTTCGCGGCGATCAAGCTCGGGCACGGTAATTTTATCGGCTCGAGTACGAAAGGTTTAGTCGTTGCCGCCGCCGCCGGAATCTTTTGCTACTACATGGGCGGTCTCGCCGATTTGAACTCGCTCCAGTTGATCGGCGCCGGCGTGCAGCGACTCCTGCTGTTCAGCTATCCGGCCTTCACCGTGCTGCTCGATGCGGCCGTCCGCCGCGCCTGGCCGCCACCGCGCCAGTGGCTGGCGCTGGCGATTACCTACGCCGGCATTTTCCTGGTCGTGGGCGGCTTCGACCCGGCCCTATTGGCCACCAATCTCCTGGGCGCGGGGCTCGCGATCGCCGCTGCGCTCACCTTCGCCGTCTACATCATCGTCGGCCAGACCTGGAGCCGCATCGTCGGCTCGATCCGTTACACGCTCTTCGCCCATACCGGCGCGTTCATCGCCATGACCATCCACTTCGGCGCCGCTGGCGGCGCCGATCTCGCCGCGATTTCGGGCTATGCGTGGGCGGTGATGGCGTTCATGGTGATCGTTGCCACCTGCATCGCGTGGCTCGCGCTGATCGAAGGCATCCGTCGCATCGGCGGACCGCGCGCCGCCTTGATCTCGACCATCGGACCGCCTTCGACCCTGGTGATCGCCTATCTCCTCTTGGACGAGACGATGGCGCCGATTCAGCTGGCCGGCGCCGCCGTGATCGCGACCGGCGTTCTCGTCCTCGAGGCGCGGCGGCCGGCCAAGGCCGGCACCTAGCCGTTCAAGCAGGTTCCTTTGCCTTGGCCCCGGCCGGCGCCGGCAGGTCGCGGGCGCGCTCGATCGCGTAGACCACGAGCGGATCGACCCGGCCGCGGATCGCGACTTCGTGGCGCGGAAACCCGCTCAAGTCGACGCCGGCTTTGGCCGCGACGTCGGCGGAGACCACGAGCTGGCAAGTGTATTCCTTGGTGAGCGGCTCGAGCCGGCTCGCGGTATTGACGACGTCGCCGATCGCCGTCACCGAGCGGACGCCGCCATGTCCCATTTCGCCGACGATGGCGGTGCCGGAATGAACGCCGATCCCCATCCGGAGCGGCTCGTCGAGGTCGTCGGCCAGGCTTTGGTTCATCTCGTCCATCGCGAGGCCCATGCGCCGCGCCGCCGCGAGCGCCCGCCGGCAGCCGTCGGCGGTGTCGGTCTTCAAGCCGAACAGCGCCATGATGCCGTCGCCGATGAACTTGTCGACGTGGCCGCCCTCGCTTTCGATCGCCGTGCCCATGACGCGGAAATACTGGTTCAAGACGAACACCACGTCGTAGGGGAGCTTCTTCTCCGAGAACCGCGTGAACGCGCGCAAATCGGCGAACATGATCGCGATGTCGCGCTCGTTCCCTTGCAACGCGCGCACGAACTCGAACCCGGCCTGCGGCTCGGGGTTGGGCGGCAGCAGCGGAATCACGTCGAGCGCGTGGGTCGGGCGGATCTGGCAGGCGAGCCGCACCGACTCGGGCGCACCCACTCGCTCGAGCACGCGCCGTTCCTCGGCCGATGGCGGCGCCAAGTGCTCGCGCCCGCGTCCGATCCGAACGCGGCAGGTCGAACAGCGGCCGCGACCGCCGCACACCGAGGCGTGCGGGATGCCGGCGCTCCGGCTCGCTTCGAGCACGGTCAAGCCCTTCGAAATCGTGACCTTGCGGCCGCCGGGATAGGTGACCGCGATCGCGCCGCGCAGCGTATCGAGCAGGTTGCGGCCATAGCGCGCGACCGGGATCAGCACCAATACCCCGACCATGGCCCATAGGCCCCAACGCTGCGCGCCGTAGGCGAAGGCGATCGCTTCGTTGCTCGGCCACTGCACCACTTCGCGCAGGCGCACGAGCCAGGTCGGATCGCGCATCAAGAGCTCGACCTCGCGCCCGGCGCTGCTGAAGCCGGTGAGAGCCAGGATCGGCAGCACGAACGCCGCGGTGTAGAGGGGCGTGTAATAGCGGGTGTACCAGGGCTTCAAGCGGAGCCACATGTGCATGCCGAGGCAGCCGTGAAGCCAAGCCGCCACTACCGCGATCGCTTGGCGCAAACCCTCGGCCGGATCGAATACCCAGATCGAGGCGATCACGAAGGCGTAAGTGTCGTTGACGCCGTAGAGTTCGTGCAGGCCGCGGTTGGCGACGACGTGAAGCGCCAAGAGCGGCGGGATCATCAAGCCGAACAGGACTTGCAGCACCTCGCGGAGCGGCAGCTTCCAGGTGCGGCGGCGCACGATCGAGTAGATCACCAGGATCAAATGCACGATCAGGCTGCCGTAGAGGAGGGCGGTGCCGATCCAGTTGCGCCAAATCAGGAGAAAGACGTCGCGGCCGGCTTCCATCACCGCGAGCGAGATCAGACCGAGCGAATGGTTGATCAGGTGGGTCGCGACGTAGGCGAAGAGGACGATGCCCGTCCCCAACCGCAATCGTCCGATCCAATCGAGACCCATCGCAGACCCCGTTTCCGCGCCGCCGGCGAGCGCCGGCCTACACCAGCTCGGGCAGATGTTCGCGCACGAGCGCGGCGAGCGACGTTTCGGGTCGAGCGCCGAAGTGCCCGATCACTTCGCCGGCGGCAATCGCGCCCAGTCGTCCGCAGATGCCGAGATCGAGCCCGCGGGCATAGCCGAACAGGAAACCGGCGGCGAACAGATCGCCGGCGCCGGTGGTGTCGATCACGCGCGGGATTGGCACCGCGTCGATCACGTGGACCTCGGCGCCGATGGCAACGACGGCGCCCTTGGCCGAGCGCGTCAAGGCCGCGACCAGGTCGCCGCGCGCATGCACCGACTGCAGCGCCCGGTCGAAGTGAGGGGCCTGGTAGAGCGAGCAGATCTCGGCTTCGTTCGCCAACAGGATGTCGATCTCGTCCTCGACCAGCGCGCGGAATTCATCGCGATGGCGGTCGACGCAGAACGGATCCGACAAGCTGAAGGCCACTTTACGCCCCGCCTCGTGCGCGATCGTGATCGCTTTGCGCATCGCCGCGATCGCGCGGGGCGAGTCCCAGAGGTAACCCTCGAGGTAGGTGATCTTGCCGGCGGCGACGGTCGCGCCGTCGACATCCTCCGGGCCCAGGTGGATACAGGCGCCGAGGAACGTATTCATGGTTCGCTGCGCGTCGGGCGTCACGAACACGAAGCAACGCGCGGTGGCCGGGCCGTCGGTCGCCGGCGCGGTCCGGAATTCGACCCCGAGCGCGCGCAAGTCGTGGGCGAACACCTCGCCCAACTGGTCGTTGCGCACCTTGCCGATGTAGGCGCCTTTGCCGCCGAGGGAGGCGATTCCCGCCATCGAATTGGCGACCGAGCCGCCCGAGGCCTCGGTGCCGGGCGGCATCGCGGCGTAGATGCCTCGGGCCTGGTCGGCGTTGACCAGCGCCATGGTGCCTTTGGTGAGCGCGTGCCGCTTGAGGAAAGCGTCATCGACATGGGCCAGCACGTCGACAATAGCGTTGCCGATGCCGACGACGTCGTAGATCGGCTTCTTTTTGTCGCGCGCGGGCTCGGTCATCGGTCACCTGGGGACGTTGTGCGGCGCGAGTATAGGGGAGCCGCGCAGCGGCTGTCCCGCCTCGCCCTTGCCGAATCGACCGCACCCCCGCACACTCGCGGCCCCGCAACCGCGAGACCGCCGCGATGACCGAGCTCTTTCGCCTGACCGCGTGCGACGCGGTTCGTCGCCTGAAAGCACGCGAGGTGTCGCCGCTCGAAATGATCGATGCCGCGCTCGCCCGCATCGCCGCGGTTGAGCGCCACGTCAACGCCCTACCGACCGTCTGTGCCGAGCGCGCGCGCGAGCGCGCCCAGGCGTTGATGGCGCATTGGCCCGCGGACGTGCCCGACCACTTCCTTTACGGGCTTCCGGTCGCGATCAAGGACATGAACGACGTCGCCGGGGTGCGCACGACCTACGGCTCGCCGCTGTTCGCCGACCATGTGCCGACCCGCTCCGACTACATGGTCGAAACCCTCGAAGCCGCCGGCGCCATCGTCCTTGCCAAGTCGAACACGCCCGAATTCGCGGCCGGCGCCAACACCTTCAACGACGTGTTCGGCGCGACGCTGAACCCGTGGGACACGCGCATGACCTGCGGCGGCTCCTCGGGCGGGGCCGCGGTCGCGCTCGCGACCGGCGAGGTATGGCTGGCGCCGGGGTCCGATCACGGCGGCAGCCTCAGGATTCCGGCGAGCTTCTGCGGCGTGGTCGGGCTGCGGCCGTCGCCCGGCCGGGTCCCGCGCGCGCCGGGCGCGCTGCCGTTTTCGCCGATGTCGGTGCAGGGGCCGATGGCGCGCACCGTGGCCGATCTCGCGCTCCTGCTCGACGCCCAGCTCGGCGAACCGTCAGGCGATGCGCTTGCGCTGCCGCGCCCGGCCGTGCCGTTTCTCGCCGCCGCCACCCGCCCGGCGCGGCCGCAGCGGATTGCCTACGCCGCTGACCTCGGCGTTGCGCCGCTCGACCCCGAGGTGCGGCAGCTCTGCGACCGCGCCGCCGCCGCGTTCGCCGACATGGGCATCGCGGTCGAGCCGGCGCACCCGGACTTGGGCGACGTCGAAGAAGTGTTCAGGGTTCTGCGCGGCCAGGTGTTCGCGGCAGCGCGCGGCCACCTCCTCGAGCAGCGCGCCCGGATCAAGCCCGAAGTGGTGTGGAACATCGAGGAAGGATTGAAGCTCAGCGGCGCCGATATCGCGCGGGCCGAACGCGCCCACGCCCAGATCTACCGCCGTGCGGCCGAGTTCTTCGAGCGCTACGACCTCTTGCTGTCGGCGGCGGTTTTGACGCCGCCGTTTCCGGTCGAGGTCCGCTACCTGACCGAACTCGACGGCCATAAATTCCCGACCTACTACAGCTGGCTCGCGCTCTCGTTCGCGATCACGCTCACTCACTGCCCGGCGATCTCGGTGCCATGCGGCTTGACCGCGAGCGGGCTGCCGGTCGGCCTCCAGATCGTCGGGCCGCCGCGGGGCGACGCCCGGGTGATAGCCGCGGCGGCGCTCTACGAAGCGACCCAGCCTTGGTCGGGAATGCTGCCGATTGCGCCTCGGATGGGGACGCTGCCGATCGCGCCGCCCCCGGTCGGGCAAGCCCAGCCGGGAGCCCGGCCTTGACCGCGCCGGCGCCGGCGACCTCGATCGGCGCCGCCTTTGGCCGCGCCATCGCGCAGGCGCGCGAGCCGGCCTTTCGCGGCATCGCCTGGCGCGCGATCGGGTTGAGCGTCGCCGTCTTCCTGGGGTTGGGCGGCCTCTTGTGGTGGGGCTTGAGCGGCGTCGGGGCGTCCGTCGGGAGCTACGGCGCCGTCGTCGATTGGCTGGTCGGTATCCTAGGCGGCTCGCTGTTCGTGATCGTGACCTGGCTCCTGTTCCCGGCGATCGTCAGCCAGTTCGTGTCGCTGTTCTTGGACGATGTCGCCGATGCGGTCGAGCGGCGCTATTACCCGAATGACCGCCCCGGGATCGCGCTCGGGCTCGGCCCCGCGTTCGTCGTCAGCCTCAAGTTCACGGCGCTCCTCATCGCGCTCAATCTGCTGGCGCTGCCGTTCTATGTGGTCGCGTTCTGGATCCCCCTCCTCAACGTCGTCGTCTTCTACGCCTTGAACGGCTGGCTGCTGGCGCGCGAATATTTCGACCTGGTTGCGCTCCGCCACCTGAGCGTGCCGGAAGCGGCCGCCTTGCGCCGCGCCCACCGCGGCAAGCTGTTTCTGATCGGGGCTGCGATCGCCTTTCTCCTCACCGTTCCCGTCGTCAATGTCATTGCCGCCATCCTCGGCGTCGCGGCAATGCTGCACCTCTTCAAAGGACTTGCGGCCCGGCGCGCCCGCGCCTAAAGCATAGAAAACCGCAACCCGGGAAACGCGATGTCCTCAACCGATACCTTCTCCCCCAACTACCGGCCGGAACCGGTCAGGCGCAATCTCCAGTTCGGACCGAGCAGCGAGCTCGCCCGTGAAATCGGGCCGGATTCGAAAAAGCTCACGGTCGGGCGCGATATCCACCTCAACGGCGAAATCTCGAGCTGCGATCGCCTGGTGGTCGAAGGCCGCGTCGACGCCACCTTGTCGCAAGGCAAGTACATCGAGATCGCCAAGAGCGGCATTTTCAAGGGCGCCGCCGACGTCGACGAAGCCGACGTCAACGGCACCTTCGAAGGCAAGCTCAAGGTCCGCAACCGGCTGGTCATCCATGCTGCCGGCCGGGTCATCGGCGAGATCGAGTACGGCGAGGTCGAGATCGAACGCGGGGGCGAGATCGGCGGTTCCGTCAAGAAGATCGGCCGTGAGAGCGGCAACGGCGCCGGCGGGCTCGCGCGCTAATCCGGCGGCGTCGCCTCGCCTCGCCGCGCTCGCGTTTGCCGCCGCGCTCGCAGCCTGCGGTGCGCCGGCGGTCGAACCGCCGCCCTCGACAGTGGCCGTTACGGCAACGCCGGTCGCGGTAGCGCCCACGGCGTCTGCTAGCGCGTTAGCGCCGCCGCCAGCCGCGATGCCGGCTCCGCTTCCCGCCGCGCCAGCCATCACACCGCCGCCCGCGGCCGCAGCCCCCGCGCTGGTGCAACCCGACGCCGATCCGGCGCCGGTCGCACTCGCCGCGCTTCGTGCCGAACTCGACCCGCGCCGGCTGGTCGGGCTGGACGCGGGCGAGCTCACGCGGGTCCTGGGCGAGCCGCGGCTCCGGCGCAAGGACCCGCCCGCGGAAGTGTGGCAGTACGCGAGCGCGGACTGCGTGCTGCATCTTTTTCTCTACGCCGGCCGCGACCGCGTCGGCTTGCGCGTCCGCCACGTCGAGGTACGCGGCCGCGACCGCGCCGCACGCTCCGAACGCGAGTGCTTCGCGAGTGTCCTCGATGCCCGCGGCGCCCGCCAAGGTTGATCCTCAATCGTCCGCGGCCACCGTCGACTTGCCCTTGAACGCGCAGAGGTCGTTGATGACGCAGCGCGGGCATTCGGGCCTGCGCGCCTTGCACACGTAACGCCCGTGCAGGATCAGCCAGTGGTGGGCGTGGAGCTTGAAGCGCTCGGGCACGACGTCGAGAAGCTGCTGCTCGACCGCGAGCGGAGTCTTGCCGGGGGCGAAGCCGGTGCGGTTGCCGACCCGAAAGATGTGGGTATCGACGGCGATGGTCGGCTCGCCGAAGGCGATGTTACGAACAACGTTCGCGGTCTTGCGGCCGACGCCGGGCAGCCGTTCGAGCGCCGCCTGATCGTTGGGGACGATGCCGCCGTACTCGGCGAGGAGGATTTCCGAGAGCCGGATGATGTTCTTGGCCTTGCTGTTGAAGAGACCGATGGTTTTGACGTAGTCGCGGACCCGCGCCTCGCCAAGCGCTACCATTTTGGCCGGCGTATTGGCGGCGGCGAACAGCGCCGGCGTCGCCTTGTTGACGCTGGCGTCGGTCGCCTGGGCCGAGAGCACGACCGCGACCAGGAGCGTATAAGGCGACTCGTAGACCAGCTCGCCGCGCGGATCGGGGTTGACCTTGGCGAAACGCCGAAACGCCTCCGCGATCCGTTCGCTCTTGGCGGCATTCGGGCGCTTGGCGCGGGCGGTCGGCATGGCCCGAGCCTAGCCGCTTTGACCCGCCCGGCAAACCGCGGGCGGTGTTTGCCGCTGGCCGGGGCGGGGCTTTATGCTCTCGGACCATGACCCACGGGACCGCCGACGCGGCCTTTGCCGACGGCATTCTCTTCAACGCCGAGCTGTTTCCGCACCGCTCGCTGTCGCGGTTGGGATTCTGGTTGCTGATGGCGACCATCGGAGCCGCGAGCTTCGCGATCGGGCTCGGTTTCTTCCTGGCCGGCGCGTGGCCGGTGGTCGGATTTTTGGGGCTCGACGTCCTCCTGGTCTACTGGGCGTTTCGCGTCAATTACCGCGCCGCGCGGGTGCGCGAGGTTCTCGAGCTCACCGCGGACGCCTTGATCGTCCGCCGGTTCGCGGCGGGCTGCACGCCGCGTACGTGGAGCTTCCAGCCCTATTGGCTCAAGGTGTCGATCGCCGATCCGGCGCGGCACGACAGTCGGCTAATTCTGTCGTCGCACGGCAATCACTTGGCGATCGGCGCGTTTCTCTCGCCGCCCGAGCGGCTCGAGGTGGCGCGCGCGCTCAAGACGGCGCTGGCCCGACTCGACAACGTGCACCATCGCTGAGGCCGCAAGTATCGGGTGGTTCGGCCGCTGCCGCCCGACTACATATCGGCCCTGGAACATAGCGAGGCCGACATGGCGGCGGTGGATTTGGCGGTGGACGAAAACGATCTCAGCGGGGCGCTCAGCGACTATGCGCGGGTCGCAAAGGCAATCGCGTATCTCGAAGCCAATGCCGAATCCCAGCCCGAGCTCGCCGACGTCGCCCGCCACATCGGCTTGAGCCCGTTCCATTTCCAGCGCCTGTTCCGGCGCTGGGCCGGCATCTCGCCCAAGCGGTTCCTGCAGTTCATTACCGTCGAGCACGCCAAACGCAACTTGGCCGAATCGCAGAGCGTGCTCGATGCGACCTTCGCTGTCGGTCTGTCGGGTCCGTCGCGGCTCCACGACTTGTTCGTCGCCTGCGAGGCGATGACCCCGGGCGAGTTTCGCCGCCAGGGCGAGGGCCTCGAAATCGCCTATGGGTTCCACCCGAGTCCGTTCGGGCTGTGCGTGCTCGCGTTGACGCCGCGCGGCGTCTGCGGCCTTGGCTTCGCCGAACCAGGCGCGGAGGCGGCGGCGCTCGCCGATCTCGAGGGACGGTGGCCCAAGGCCCGCTTTCACGCCGATCCGGCCCGGACCGGGGCCGTGTTCGCGGCGATCGCCAACCGGTTGGGGTGGAAGGCGCACGGTGCGCGCGAAGGGCGCGGGCCGGTCAAGCTCCACCTGATCGGCACCAACTTCCAGATCAAGGTGTGGGAAGGGCTGCTGCGAATTCCGCCCGGCTGCGTCACGTCCTACGACGCGCTGAGCGCGCGGATCGGCCGCCCCGGCGCCGCGCGCGCTGTCGCCGGCGCGGTCGCGGCCAATCCGATCTCGCTCCTGATCCCGTGCCACCGCGTCATTCGCGGCTCCGGGTTGGTCAGCGGCTACTACTGGGGCGTCGCCCGCAAGCGCGCGATCCTCGCCTGGGAGGCGGGACGGCGCGCCCCGGACGAGGCCGGCGCCGCGCCGCTTCCCTAGCCCGCCTACTTTGCCGCCATCGCGCGCAGCATCCACGCGGTCTTTTCGTGGACGAGGAGCCGCTGCATGAGGAGATCGGCGGTCGCTTCGTCGCCGGCCTTTTCGACGCTCGCGAACGCCGCGCGCGCGGTCCGGGCTACCGCCTCCTGATCGCGCGCGAGTTCGCGCACCATCTCTTCGGCGCTCGGCGCGCCGGCCGCTTCCTGGACCGATGCCAGCGCGGCGTAAGCCGAATAGCTGCCTGGCGCGCGGACACCCAAGGCGCGGATCCGCTCGGCGATCAGGTCGACCGCGGCGGCGAGCTCGGTGTATTGCTGCTCGAACATGGTGTGGGGCGTGGCGAAGAGCGGCCCTTCGACGTTCCAATGGAAGTTGTGGGTCTTGAGATAGAGCGTGTAGGTGTCGGCGAGCAGCTTGGCCAAGCCGTCGGCGATCGCGATGCGGTCGCGCTCGGCGATGCCGATGTCGATCGCCATCGGGGTGACGGGGACGAAAGCGTTCATGGTCGTTCTCCTATGGATTGATCAGGTTGAGGGGACGAGCGGTCGGGCCGCGCCGGTCTGCCCGGTTCGGGTCCAAACCCGTTCGTGCAGGTGGTAGGCGAGGGTGTTGAAGGCTGGCTCGATCAGCGCGATCGCACCGCCGAGCAGGAAGCTGCCGCTGATGATGTAAGCCACCGCAAACGCGACGGCGAAGTGAACGAGGGCGAAGGTGGCGGTCTTGATCATCATCGTCGGCTCCGGTTGCGACGCAACGGCGCCGCTCGCCGGTAAAAATGCGGATTCGATCATCATCAATCTAATTGATAATTCAATAGATATAGATCGATAAATACGATCGATAGCCAGGTCGCCGGCGGAAATGGTCGTTGACGGCCTGCCCGGGCGGCCCGATTAGTGGGCGATGAACCGTCTCGCCTCCCAACCGGTCGTCCTCCTGATCGCGCTGGCCGTGATCTGGTCGGCGGTCTTTGGGCTCGTCAAAGTGATCGTCGAAACAGTGCCGCCGCTCACGGCGGCGACGCTTCGGTTGATGCTGGCCGGTGTCGCGCTCTACGCCGTCATGCGCTGGCGCGACGAGCGGATCGAAGCGACGCCCAGGCAATGGGTGCTGCTCACCGCGGTGGGGCTGAGCGGGAACGCGCTTCCGTTCGTCCTGATCAATTGGGGCGAAATCGTCATCGACAGCGGCCTGACCGCGATCCTGATCGGGACCGTCCCGCTCTTCACCATGGTGCTCGCGCATTTCTTCGGCCGTGGCGAGCGCCTGACGCCGGCCAAGATCGCGGGAATCGCGGTTGGCCTTGCCGGCATCGTCATCCTGATGGGGCCCGAGCTGCTGGGCGGCCTCGGCGTCCACGTCGTCGCCGAGCTCGCGATCGTGGTGGCGGCCATGAGCTACGCCGTCTCGAACGTGCTGGCGAGCCGCCTGACCGGGCTGCCGGTCCTCGCGATTACGACCGCGACCACGCTGATCGCCGGGTTCGTGTCGGTCCCGTTCAGCCTCGTCTTCGAATCGCCATGGACGATCGCGCCTAGCTGGAGCGCGCTAGGCGCGATCGCGGCGATCGGCTTGGTTTCGACCGCGCTCGGCAACCTGTTGTTCTTTCGGATCGTCGCCTTGGCCGGCGCCACATTCTTCTCGCTCTGCAACTACATCGTTCCGGTTTTGAGCGTGGTGTGGGGAATGCTGTTCCTGGCCGAAGCGCTCTCGTGGCGGGCGCTGACCGCCCTGGTCCTCATTCTCGGCGGCGTCGCCACCACCAACGCCGCGCTCCGGCGCGGCGCGGCGGCGGCCAAAAGCTAATCGGCGAGGCCCAACACATCGGCCATCGAGTAGAGCCGGCCGGGCTTCTGCCCGCGGCTCCACAGCGCCGCCCGTACCGCGCCCTTCGAGAACACGTGGCGGCTCGAAGCTTTGTGGGTGAGTTCGAGCCGTTCGCCCTCGGCAGCGAAGACGACAGTGTGGTCGCCGACGACGTCGCCGCCGCGGAGCGAGGCGAAGCCGATGGTCCCGGTCGCGCGCGCGCCGGTGATGCCGTCGCGCCCGCGCACCGCGGCGCGGTCGAGCTCGACGTTGCGGCCGGCTGCGACCGCGCGCCCCAACGCGAGCGCGGTGCCCGAGGGCGCATCGACCTTGTGGCGGTGGTGCATCTCGACGATCTCGATGTCGTAGGAGGGATCGAGGATCGCCGCGACTTTCTTGGCGATGCCCAAGAGCACGTTGACGCCGACCGAGGTGTTGGCGGACTGGACGATGACGGCGCGAGCGGCGGCGGCCCGGATCGCGTCTAGATGCGTCGGCGTGAGCCCGGTGGTACCGACGACGAGCGCGGTGCCGGCGTTGGCGGCGAGCGCCGCGTGCGCGACCGAGGCCTCGGGTGCGGTGTAATCGAGGACCGCATCGACGCCCGCGAACACGGCTTGGGCGTCAGCGGTGACGGCGACGCCGACTGCGGCCAGGCCAGCCAGCGTTCCCAAATCGCGACCGATCGCCGGGTGGCCCGGCCGCTCGCTGCCGGCGGCGAGCCGGCAACCTGCGGTGGCGGCGACTTCGCGAATCAAAGTCTGACCCATGCGGCCGGCGCAGCCGGTGATGCCGATACGAAGGTCCGCCATGGCTGTCCCCAGGGTGAGAAACGCGCGCCCGACCGCGGGCAGGCGCGAGTTTAGCGCGCGCGATGAGGGGCGCCTAGGAAGGGCCGCGTCCGCTGGCTACTTTTCGGTCAGATCCTGCCACAACTCCTTCACCTTGGCGAAGAAGCCCTCCGACTCGGGATTGGTCTTGCCCGAACCGGCGCGGTCGAACTCTTCCAGCAGTTCGCGCTGGTGCTTAGTCAGGTTGACCGGGGTCTCGACCGCGATCTGGATGTACATGTCGCCGTGGCCCTGGCTGCGCAGCACCGGCATGCCCTTGCCGCGCAGACGGAACTGGCGCCCGCTCTGACAGCCGGCTGGGATCGCGACCTTGGCGCGGCTGCCGTCGATGGTCGGCACTTCGATCGTGCCGCCCAGGGCCGCGGTCGTCATCGGCAGCGGTACGTGACAGAAGATGTTGGCGCCTTCGCGCTGAAAAATCCGGTGCGGCGCGAGCGCAAGGAAAATATAGAGGTCGCCGGGCGCGCCGCCGCGGACGCCCGCTTCGCCTTCGCCGGCAACGCGCACGCGCGAGCCGTCCTCGACCCCGGCCGGAATGTTGACCGAGAGCGTCTTTTCCTTGTGGACGCGCCCGGCGCCCGAGCAGACGCGACACGGGTCGGTGATGACGTGACCGTGGCCGTGGCAGGTCGGACAGGTGCGCTCGATCGTGAAAAAGCCCTGTTGCGCGCGAACCTTGCCCATGCCGGCACAGGTGCGGCAGACCGTCGGCTTGGCGCCGCCGGCGGTGCCGGCGCCGTGGCACGCCTCGCAGGCGATCGAGGTCGGCACCCGGATCTGCGCCTTCTTGCCGGCGTAGGCTTCATTCAACGTGATTTCGAGGTTGTAGCGAAGGTCGGCGCCGCGGGTCTGGGTGCTGCGCCGCCGCCCGCCGCCGCCGCCCATGAACTCGCCAAACAAGTCGTCGAACACGTCGGCGAAGCCGTGGCTGAAGTCGAAGCCGCCGCGCCCGGCCCCGCCCTGCTCGAACGCCGCGTGGCCCAGTTGGTCGTAGGCGGCGCGCTTTTCCTCGTCCTTGAGGACATCGTAGGCTTCGTTGATCTCCTTGAACTGGTGTTCGGCCGCGGTATCGCCCGGATTCTTGTCCGGGTGATACTTCATGGCGAGCTTGCGGAACGAGCGCTTGATGTCGTCGAGCGAGGCTTTGCGCTCGACGCCCAACACTTCGTAGTAGTCCCGCTTTGCCATGGATCGTTCGACTTCGACTTGGCGCCGGCGGCTCGCGGCGTGGCGCCGCGAGCCTCACATCCGACGGGGAGGTGACCTAGGCCGATTTGTTCTTCTTGTTTTCGTCGACTTCCTCGAAGTCGGCGTCGACCACGTCTTCGCCGCCCTTCTTGGCGTCGCCGCCGCCGGCATCCGGTCCCGCGCTCGGGCCTTCGCCCGGGGCACCGCCGCTGCCGGCTTGCGCCTTGTACATGGCCTCGCCGAGCTTCATCGATGCCTGTGTCAGCGCGTCGACCTTGGCATTGATGTCGGCCGTATCCTCGCCGTCCTTGACCTTTTTCAAGGCCTCGATCGCCGACTGGATGGCGTCGCGATCGCCGGCCGGTACTTTGTCGCCGTACTCCTTCACGTTCTTTTCGACCGTGTGGATCAGGGCGTCGGCCTTGTTGCGGGTTTCGATCAACTCGCGCCGCTTCTTGTCCTCGGATGCGTGCGCGGCGGCGTCCTTGACCATCTTGTCGATGTCGTCCTTGGACAGGCCGCCCGACGCCTGAATGCGGATCTGCTGCTCCTTGCCGGTGCCCTTGTCTTTGGCGCCGACATGGACGATGCCGTTGGCGTCGATGTCGAAGGTGACTTCGACCTGCGGTACGCCGCGCGGTGCCGGCGGAATCCCGACCAGGTCGAACTGGCCGAGGATCTTGTTGTCGGCCGCCATCTCGCGCTCGCCTTGGAACACGCGGATCGTGACCGCGGTCTGGCCGTCTTCGGCGGTCGAAAAGATCTGGCTCTTCTTGGTCGGGATCGTGGTGTTGCGGTCGATCAGGCGCGTGAAGACGCCGCCCAGCGTTTCGATGCCGAGCGAGAGCGGCGTCACGTCGAGTAGGAGGACGTCCTTGACCTCGCCCTTGAGCACGCCGGCCTGAATGGCGGCGCCGATCGCCACCACCTCGTCCGGATTGACGCCGCGGTGCGGCTCGCGGCCGAAGAAATTCTTCACCGTATCGATGACCTTCGGCATCCGCGTCATGCCGCCGACCATCACCACTTCCTGGATTTCGCCGGCGGTGAGACCGGCGTCCTTGAGGGCGAGGCGGCACGGCTCGAGCGTCTTGGTGACGAGGTCGTCGACCAGCGCCTCGAGCTTGGCGCGGGTGAGCTTCATGGTGAGGTGCTTGGGCCCCGACGCATCGGCGGTGATGAAGGGGAGGTTGATCTCGGTCTGGACCGAGGACGACAGCTCGATCTTGGCCTTCTCGGCCGCTTCCTTGAGGCGCTGCAGCGCCAGCTTGTCGTTCCTGAGATCGATCCCCTGCTCTTTCTTGAACTCATCGGCGAGGTAATTGACGAGCCGCATATCGAAGTCTTCGCCGCCCAGGAACGTGTCGCCGTTGGTGGACTTGACCTCGAACACGCCGTCGCCGATCTCGAGCACCGAGATGTCGAACGTGCCGCCGCCCAGATCGTAGACGGCGATGGTCTTGTTTTCCGACTTGTCGAGCCCGTAGGCGAGCGACGCCGAGGTCGGTTCGTTGATGATGCGCAGGACCTCGAGCCCGGCGATCGCGCCGGCGTCCTTGGTCGCCTGCCGCTGGGCGTCGTTGAAGTAAGCGGGGACGGTGATGACCGCCTGGGTCACCTTTTCGCCGAGATAAGCCTCGGCGGTCTCCTTCATCTTCTTCAGGATGTAGGCCGAAATCTGGCTCGGCGAATAGCGCTTGCCCTTGACCTCGACCCAGGCGTCGCCGTTATCGGCGCGCACGATCGAATAGGGCACCATGCCCTTGTTCTTGGCCACCATCGGGTCGTCGTGACGACGCCCAATCAGGCGCTTGATCGCGAACAGGGTGCTGAGCGGGTTGGTGACGGCTTGGCGCTTGGCCGATTGGCCGACCAGGATTTCGCCGTCATCGTTGAAGGCGACGATCGAGGGCGTGGTGCGCGCGCCCTCGGAATTCTCGATCACCCGGGCGTTCTTGCCTTCCATGATGGCAACGCAAGAGTTGGTCGTCCCGAGGTCGATACCGACTACCTTAGACATTCATCCCTCCTTAGTTCGGCGAGCTCCGGGCGGCCGCAAAGGCACCGCCGGAACCCCCAAAGGGTGTTACCGGTGTTTCAGATGGCCGATATATAGGTCGGGCATAGGTGTCCCGCAAGCCGCGCAAGCTGCGGAAAAATACGGGGTTTTGCCGGCCGTTTCGGATCCGCGGCTGGCGGGGCGGTGCGCGGATGCGTACCCTGGCGACGATGATCGTCTCGGCGAGCTACAAGACCGATATCCCGGCCTTCTACGGTGCCTGGTTCATCAACCGGCTGCGTAAAGGCTACTGCCGCACCCGCAACCCGTGGGGCGGCCAGGTCGTCGACGTCCCGCTCGATCGCGACTCGGTCGACGGTTTCGTGTTCTGGACCCGAAACGCGGCGCCGTTCATGCACGCACTTTACGAAGTACGCCGGCGCGGCTACCCGTTCTTCGTCCACTACACGATCACCGGCTATCCGCGCGCGCTCGAACGCTCGGTGCCCGAGCCCGAGCGCGCCATCCGCTCGGCCCACGAGCTCGCGCGCGAATACGGCCCCGACGCGGTGGTGTGGCGCTACGACCCGATCCAGATTTCGTCGCTGACGCCGGCCGCCTTTCACCTCGAAAATTTCGCAGGTCTGGCCAAGCGGCTGACCGGCGCCGCCAACGAGGTCGTGGTGTCCTTCACCCACCTCTATCGCAAGACCCGCCGCAACCTCGACCGCGCCGGTGCCGAGGCCGGGTTCGCGTGGTCGGACCCGAGCCCGCAGCAGAAACGCGGCCTCGTCATCGAACTGACCCGCCTCGCCGGGCGCTTCGGCTTCAAACTCAGCGTCTGTGCGCAACCGGCGTTCATGGCGGGCGGTGCCGAGGCGGCGCGCTGCATCGATGCGGCGCGCCTCGCCCGCCTCGGCGGTGCCCCGATCGCGGCCCGCGAGCGCGGCAATCGGCCGGGCTGCGCCTGCCATCAATCGAAGGACATCGGCGAGTACGAAACCTGCCCGCACGGCTGCAACTATTGCTACGCCGTCGACAAGCGGGCGCGCGCGATCGAGCGACTCGAAGCGCACGATCCCGCGGGTGCGCTGCTGGCGCCGCCGAGCCCGTCCTTCGCGACGGCTGATCGCTAAGCCTTGGTGTCGATCTTGATTGTCGGGTCTGCGGCGGGCGCCGCCGCGGGCGACTGGGCGGACGGATCGGCCGCGGGTGCCTTGGCGACGCCGACCAGCGCCGGTCGCAGCAGGCGGTCGGCGATCACGTAGCCCGACTCCATCACCTGCACGATGGTGCCCGGCGCCTGGCCGGTGCCGTCGACTTCGAACATCGCTTGGTGGAGGTTGGCGTCGAACTTGGCGCCGAGCGCGTCGATCGTCTTGATGCCGTGACGCGAAAACACCGCCTGCAGCTCGCGCTCGGTCATCTCGACCCCGGCCAGGAGCGCGGCCAACGCGTCGTTGCCGTTGCGGGCCTCGGCCGGAACCGCATCGAGCGCCCGTTTCAAATTGTCGCCGACCGCGAGCAGCGAGCGGGCGAAGGTCGTGATCGCGTACTTGCCGGCGTCCTCGCGGTCGCGCTCGGCCCGCCGGCGGGTGTTCTCGACCTCGGCCAGGGCGCGCAGCAGCCGATCCTTGAGATCGGCAACCTGGCGCTCGAGCTCGGCCAACGCCGCGTCGGGCGGTGCGGCGGCGGGCGGACCCGGTTCGGCCGCGACGGCCGGCTCGCCGGTGGGATCGGTCGCGGGTGTGTCCTGCTGATTCATCGTTCCTTGGCTCGAAGGCGAAAGGTCGCAGTGCCGCTCAACCCATGACCTGGCCGATCACCTTGGCGGTGTAATCGACCATCGGGATGATCCGCCCGTAATTGATGCGGGTCGGGCCGATCACGCCGATCGCGCCGACGATATGGTCGCGGCTATCGTGATAGGGCGCGACCACGAGCGAACACCCGGAGAGGCCGAACAGCTTGCTTTCGGCGCCGATATAGATACGGACGCCGTCGGCTTTGTGCGCGAGCTCGAGCAGCCGCGTCAAGCCTTTCTTGGTTTCGAGCACGTCGAACAGGACGCGGATACGGTCGAGTTCCTCAACCGCGGTCACGTCCTCGAGCAACTGCGACTGGCCGCGCACGATCAGCGTGGTGCGGTCCTCGCCGCCGCCCCACGACGCCAAGCCGGTCGCGATCACGCGCGTGGCGAGCGTATCGAGCTCGGATTGATGCAGCTCGAGGTCCTTGACCAGCTCGGCGCGCAGTTCGGCGAGCGTCTTGCCGAGCAGCTTCGCGTTGGCGTAGTTGGTCGCTTCGACCAGGTCCGAGGGCGTTACGCCGGCCGGGGCCTCGATGACGCGGTTCTCGACCGTGCCGTCGCCGCTCACCAGCACCACCAGCACCCGGTTGGCACTAATCTGCACGAACTCGACGTGCTTGAGCGGCTTGTCGATCTTAGGCGCGATCACGACCCCGGCGCAGCGCGATAGACCCGCCAGCATGGTGGTGGCTTCGGCGTAGACGTCCTCGACGCTGCGGCCCGAGGCGGCGCAGCGGGCTTCGATCTCTTGCCGCTCGTCGCGGGTCAGATTGCCGCGCTCCAGGATGCCGTCGACGAAGAACCGCAGGCCGGCATCGGTCGGCAACCGCCCGGCCGAGGTGTGGGGTGCGAACAGGAGACCGAGTTCCTCGAGATCGGCCATCACGTTGCGGATCGAGGCTGGCGACAGGTTGAGGTCGAGGCGCTTGGCGAGGGTGCGCGATCCGACCGGCTCGCCGGTCTCGACATAGGCCTCGACGATCTCGCGAAAGATCGAGCGCGAGCGCTCGGAAATGTCGCCGAAAATGGAGGCTCGGGCCGAATCGGGCTTGTTATCGGTCATCGATGTCCATGGGTGCGTGCCGATCAATGTAGAAACGGCTCCCCCGTCCGTCAACGCGGCCGCTAAAGCGCTGGACCGCGCCGCGTGCGCGGACTAGAACGCGGGCAACCCGGAGGTACGCGCAATGGCGTCCACGAAGAAGCCGGGCGTTGCCCGCCCGTCGGGTCGCGCCGCCGACCAGCTGCGTAACGTCGCGCTCGAGGTCGGCGTCAACAAGCATGCCGAGGGCTCGTGCCTGGTACGCTTCGGCGACACCCACGTGCTGTGCACCGCGAGCGTCGAAGAGCGGGTGCCGCCGTTCCTCCGCAACACCGGGCGCGGCTGGGTCACCGCCGAATACGGCATGCTGCCGCGCTCGACCAACGAACGCACCGATCGCGAAGCGGCACGCGGTCGCCAGTCCGGCCGCACCCACGAAATCCAGCGGCTGATCGGCCGCAGCCTGCGCGCGGTGACCTCGCTCGAGGCGCTCGGCGAACGTCAGGTCAAGATCGACTGCGACGTCTTGCAGGCTGACGGCGGCACCCGGACCGCGGCGATCACCGGCTCGTTCGTCGCCCTGCATGTCGCCCTGGCCGGCCTCTGCGCCAACGGCACGCTCGCCGCCATCCCGCTCATCGACCACGTCGCCGCCGTCTCGTGCGGGCTCTATGGCGGCGCCGCCGTGCTCGACCTCGACTACGCCGAAGATTCGAATGCCGAAGCCGACGCCAACTTCGTCATGACCGGCGCCGGCCGCATCATCGAGGTCCAAGGTACCGCCGAGAAAGAGCCCTTCACCGAACAGCAGTTCAAGGCGCTGATGACGTTGGCGCGGGGCGGCATCGCCGACCTCGTCGCGGCGCAGCGCCGTGCCCTCGCGCGCTGATGGCGCGGCGTTTCGCAGGCGGCCGGCTCGTGATCGCGAGCCACAACCCGGGCAAGGTCCGCGAGATCCGCGACTTGCTGGCGCCGTTCGGCATCGCGGTTTCCGGCGCGGCCGAACTCGGCCTCAGCGAGCCCGACGAGACCGGCGACACGTTCCGCGCCAATGCCGAGCTCAAGGCCCGCGCCGCCGCGCAGGCGGCCGCGCTTCCGGCGCTCGCCGACGATTCCGGGCTGGTGGTGCCGGCGCTCGGCGGCCGCCCCGGCATCTACTCGGCGCGCTGGGCCGGCCCGACCAAGGATTTCGCGGTCGCGATGGCCGAGGTCGAACGCGCGCTCGCCGCGCTCGGACCCGGCGCCGACCGTCGTGCCGAGTTCGTCGCGGTGCTGTCGCTGGCCTGGCCCGACGGTCATGTCGAGAGCTTCGAAGGCCGGGTAGCCGGCCGGCTCGAATGGCCGCCGACGGGCGACAAGGGATTCGGCTACGATCCGATGTTCCTGCCGGCCGGCTACGAGCTCACGTTCGGCGAGATGGAGCCCGCGGAGAAACATGCCATCAGTCACCGCGCCCGTGCCTTCAAGCAGCTCGTCGCCGCCTGCTTCGGTTAGCGATTCCGACCGCCTCGCGATCTACCTCCATTGGCCATTCTGCACGGCCAAGTGCCCGTACTGCGATTTCAACGTCCACATCCGGGCGACCGTCGACGACGGGTATTGGCGCGCCGCGTTTCGCGCCGAACTCGACGGCTATCGGGCGCGGATCGGGCGCCGCACGGTGACCAGCATCTATTTCGGCGGCGGCACACCGTCCTTGATGGCGCCGGCCACGGTCGCGGCGCTGATCGAACGCATCGCCCGGCACTGGCCGCTCGCACCCGACGTCGAAATCAGCCTCGAAGCCAATCCGGCGGAGCGCGCGCGCTTCGCCGGGCTCAGCGCCGCCGGCGTCAACCGGCTTTCGCTCGGCGTGCAGGCGTTCGACGATGCCGTGCTCCGGTTCCTGGGCCGCGATCACTCGGCTGCCGATGCTATAGCCGCGCTCGACGAGGCGGGTCGCCGCTTCGCGCGCCTCTCGTTCGACCTCATCTACGCGCTTCCCGACCAGACCGTCGCCGACTGGCGGTCGGCCCTCGACGCCGCCCTGGCCCGCGCCCGCGGGCACCTCTCGCTCTACCAGTTGACGATCGAGCGCGGCACCCGGTTCCATGACGCGGTTCGCCGCGGCTTCTTCGCGGTTCCGAACGACGAGCGCGCCGCCGATCTCTACGCCGCAACCCAGGACGCGTGCGCCGCCGCCGGGCTGCCGGCCTATGAAATTTCGAACCACGCCGTGCCGGGGGAAGAATCGCGCTACAACCTCGCCTGCTGGACGGGCGGCGACTATCTGGGGGTCGGACCCGGCGCGCACGGGCGACTGACCGAAGCCGGCGTCCGCCGCGCGCTCAGCGCCTATCGCAAGCCCGAGACTTGGGCGGCGCGCGTGGCCGCGGCCGGAATCGGCGCCGAAACCGACGACGCGCTCACCGCGCGCGAAGCCCAAGAGGAAGCGATCCTGCTCGCGCTCCGGACGGTCGGCGGGCTCGCGCGCGAGGCCTTTCGCGTCCGCTTCGGGGCCGAGTTCGAAGCCTGCGTCGATCGCGCGCGCCTCGCCGATCTCCGCGCCCAGGGGCTGGTGGTGGCCGACGCCGACGGCCTGCGTGCGACCGCGGCCGGCCGCCCGCTGCTCGATGCGATCCTGGGTGCGCTGCTCGCCTGACGCGGCGTCAGTTCGACAGGCGCTGAAAGGTGTCGGGCGCGCGGCTGATGACGCGCGAGCCGGTGTTGGTGACCTCGATCACCGCCAACCCGCGTTCGGCGACGCCGTCGGGGCGAAAACGGAAAATGCCATCGACCCCGGCAAACCCGCTCGAATTGGTGATGGCGGCCGCCGAGAAATCCGGCCCGTTCGGGTTGCGCGACAGCACGACCGCGAGCGCTACCGCGTCGTAGGCGTGGGTTGCAATCCTCGGCGGCCGGTTGCCGAACACCTGCGCAAAGCGGGTAAAGAAGCGGCTGCTCTGCTCAGGGGGCGGCGCCGCGAACCAGCCGCCGACCAAACTCGGCTCGCGCCCGAGCGAGGCATCGTCCCACTGCGCGGTGCCGAGAAAACGGATCCGTGCCGGATCGATGTCGTAATAGGCCAGGAGCGGCGCGATCCGCTTCAGGCGCGCGCCGCCTTCGGGCAGGAAAATCGAATCGAACGGCAGCTCGCCCAGCGTCTCCAGCCCTTCGAGCCGCTTGAGCGCCTGGCGGGCGACGGTGTCGTCTTGCGAGGCCAGGCGCTGGCGCTGATCGGTGAGCGCGGCACGGCGGCGGTTATAGTCGGCGAGCCGCAGAATCGGGTCGCGCGGCTCCTCGCTGTCGGTCGGATAGGTCTCGATCCTGACGATGCCGGCGCCATAGGACTTGGCCGCGGTGGCGATCGCGCTCGCCACTGCTTCGCCGTAAGCCGACTGCGGAATGAGCGCGGCGTAGCGCCGAAGGCCCTGCTGGCTCGCGAACGCGACGACGCGCGCGATCTGTTGGTCGGGCGTGACGCCGAGCAGGTAAACGCCGTTCCCGGCGACCGCGCGGTCGTTCGAAAATCCGATCACGGCGACGCCGCGACTGCGCGCCGGCTCGGCCGCCGCTCCGACCGCCGAGGCAAACAGCGGACCCAAGATGATCTGGGCGCCTTCTGAAAGCGCGGCTTCGCCGGCGCGCCGCGCCGCCTCCGGCGAATCGCCGGTGTCGCGCGGCAAGAGCTCGATCGCATCGGCCCCGGCGTCGTAAAGCGCGAGCTGGGCGGCATCGAGCAGGGCGCGGCCCAAACTCGCATTGGCGCCGGTGAGCGGCAGCAGGATCGCGACCCGAACCGGATCGCTCGCGCTCGGCGGTCGGAGCGCGACCGCAGCCGCCGGCGGCTCGGGCAGTGGCGGCGCCGGCTGGACCTGAACCGGAATCGGCGGGGCGGCGACCACCGGCGGCATGGCCGGCGCGGGCGCTGGCGCGGCTGCGGGCGGGGCCGGCGGCGGCTGCGCCATCTGCACCGGCGGGTTTGCGGCCAGTGGCGAGCTTCCCCCTAGCCAGGGCGGCGGGTTCAAGCCTAACGTCGGGGTCTCGCAGCCGGCGGTCGCTACGATCGCGGCCAGCGCGAACGCACGCCATGGCGCGAACCGATCGAACTTCATCCAGTCGGGAAAACGGTGTCGCACGCGACCCT
>VGEO01000033.1 GCA_016869275.1 Alphaproteobacteria bacterium
CAAAAGCGTTGGCCCCCCCCCCCCCCCCCCCCCGGGCGACCGGCCGTTCGCTCTTCGGTAATGGGCTGTATATACAACCGCCTCGAGGTGATACTATCCTTCGGGAGTAGCGGGTCCAAACAATAGATTTTGACAACAGGGAGGATACGGATGCTTCGACGCTCATTAATTGTTTCCTCGTTGGCAGCGGTGACGGCGTTTGCCGTCGGGTCGGCTGCCTATGCCGCGGAGACGCAAAAGTCGTTGTCGTCTGAAAGCGTGCTCGAGGCGATCAAGAAGCGCGGCAAAATCAAGATCGGGTTGTCGACCTTCACGCCATGGGCGATGCGAAGCAAGACTGGCGAGTTGATCGGCTTCGAGATCGACGTCGGCAAGGAACTCGCCAAGGACATGAAGATCGAGGTCGAATTCGCGCCAACGCAATGGGATGGCATCATCCCGGCGTTGATCGCCGGTAACTTCGACGTCATCGTCAGCGGCATGAGCATCACGCCGCAGCGCAATCTATCGGTGAATTTCACCGTGCCCTACGCGAACTCGGGCATGGGCATCGTCGCCAACAAGAAGCTGGCGCCGAATCACACCAAAATCGAGGACTTCAACAAACCCAACTACAAGATCGCGGTCCGCCGCGGCGCGACCTCGGTCGAGGACGTTCGCCGCTTCATGCCTAAGGCCCAAATGCTGCAGTTCGACGACGAAGCGACCAGCAAGCAGGAAGTCGTCAACGGCAACGCCCATGCCTGGGTGACATCGGCGCCGAAACCGGCCTTTGCCGCGCTCGAAAATCCGGAGGTGATGTACGTCCCGGTCGCGGACCCGTTCGTGCTCGCGGCCGAAGCGTTCGCGATGCGCAAGGGCGATCCGGACGCGCTCAACTTCTTCAACAACTGGATCGAGTCCAAGCACCGGTCGGGCTGGCTCAAGGAACGCCACAACTACTGGTTCAAGACCCAGGAGTGGAAGAGCCAAGTCGCCGGCTAAAGCCGTTCTAACCGTGTTCGACTACCCGGCCCGCGCCTCGTCGGCGCGGGCTTTCTTTTGAGCGACCGGGGCCCGCAGGGCCGGGCCGCACTTCCCGGCGCCTCCCGGCCGGGCTTGTCGGCTCACCCGAGGCGCATCGACCGGATGCGTGTGAGCAGGCGATCGTGGTTGGGCATCAGCTGGTAGTCGGCGCAACACGACATGTCTTCGAGCAGCGTGTCCCACTGAATGGCGAGCAGCTCCGGCTTCGAAAAGGCGCCGAAGATCCGCGGATCGTGCATCTGCACGACGGGATTGCACGTGCCTTGGGCGAACGCCGCTCGCACCGCGGTCTCCGGCTCGAGCAGATAAGCGAGAAACGGTTCGGCCAAGGGACTCCGCTGCGGCCGATCGAGTACCGAGGTGATTTCGGTGAAGGCGATGCCGCCTTTTCCGTCGATGGGGCCTCGGCGCGGCGTGACCGCGCGCAGGTGAACGTGTCCTTCGAGTCGCGCCGGCGAGACCGTATACACCCCGCCGCTCAGGTAGAAATCGATCTCGCCGTCGATGAGCGCCTTGTTGAGCCGGTGATGGTCGGCGCTCGCCATGGCGGCCCCGGCATACCAGCGGCGTGCCAGGTCGACGACCGCCTCCTCCTGTCCGGCATCGAGCGGCGTGAACGGATTGATGCCGGCGGCGATGCAGAGGTGAAACAGATTGAAATCCTCGTACTCCAGGATCGCGTATCGCTGCCGGCAAAGCGGGTCGGCGGCAAGCGCGAATCCTTGATCCTCGGCGGTACCGAGATCGATGCGCCGGGTGTTCACCACCATGTTGAACGGACCGAAGCGCTGACAAATCCCGATCAGATTCCCGTCGAGCGATCGCGTCCAGGCAACGTGGCGTTCGAAAGCACCGGCCGGAGCGCGCACGAGTTCTGCAAACCGGCTCTCGTCCAAAGTCGCGATGAGACCGCGGGGGTACAGGTAGTCGCGCACGTAGGCATTGTTGATGTTGAGCACGTCGAAGCGGCGGATGTCCCCGGCCACGAGACCCGCGGCGGCAGCCGCGTCGGAGAGCAAGGTTTCGGCGGCCACGTCGGCGCCATGCCGCTCGGCAAAGGGGTCAAGGATCGCGCGCGAGTCGTAGCCCTCCCAGCACAGCAATCGCAGTCGACGGGTCACGATCGCGGGTCCCTAGACATGCCGAGGTTCTCCGGCGGCGGGGTCGCCGGGGTTTCATCGGCCGCGCGCCGCAGCGAGCCACTGCCGGACGTAGCGGCGGAAGCTCGCTTCGACGTACACGTCGTACGTTAGGTCGTCGACCCGGTGGATGACCGCGGCGGTTTTGGCGAACGCTGTCCGCGCGCACCGCCCCGGTCCAAATTTGGATGAATGAAGATCGATTCCGGTCGCTTGACCGAGGACGGCGGCGACTTCGGCGCCGCGCAGCTGAAACACGACGTAGGCATCCGAGACCAGCGTCGCTGCCGCGTAGCGGTCGGCGACCGCCGCGTCGAGGCGCGCGAACAACGCCGCCTCGGCATCGACCGGTGCAACCACCAGCCACTCGTCGGGTCCGATCCAGAGGGCTGACGTGGTGCCGGCGGATACGGTGCGACCGGCCGAATCGGGAAGGTCGAAACCCAAGGCCGCGTTAAACGCGCCACGCTCGCCGGCACCCGCGCGCACGTCGATCAAGCACCGGACGGCCTCTTCGGAAATGGCGACATCGTAGGGCACTGGCTCAACTCCGCATGCGCTCGCCGTCGGGATCGATGAAGATCGGCTCGGTGACGCGGGCGCGCGCTTCGCGAGCTCCGGCCGCGATCGTCACCGTTTCGCCCTTGCGCTGGTGCCCGCCGCGCAGCAGGGCGAGCGCGATCGCACGTTCGACGTTGGGGCTGTAAGTCGCCGCTGTCACGTGTCCGATCATGATCTTCTTCCCGGTCGCGCCGACCTCGACGATCGGGCTGCCGTCGGGCGGGACGAAGTTCGGATCATCGGTCAGCAGCCCGACCAACTCCCGGCGCGGATCGCCGACGTTGCGGTCGCGTTGGAGCGAGCGCTTGCCGACGAAGTCGGCCTTCTTTTCGTTGATCACCCAGCCATGGCCGACATCGTAGGGATTGGCCATGCCGTCGCCTTCGACGCGCATCAAGAGAAAGCCCTTCTCGATACGAAGGACATTCGACGTTTCGCTGCCGACCGGCGTGATGTCCCACTCCCCGCCGGCTTTCATCAGCAACTCCCACATGGCGCGACCGTGGCGGGCCGGAACGTTGACCTCGAACGACAGCTCGCCCGTATAAGTGACGCGAGCGACACGAGCCGCGTATCCCCCGACCTTGCCGTGGCGGAAGTCGAAGAACTTGAACGCCTCGGGTGCGAGGTCGAAGTCGGTGCCGACTTTCCGCATCAAGTCGCGCGCGCGTGGCCCGCACACGCACATGTTGGCCCACTGCGTCGTCACCAGCGTCGCGTAGGCGCGTAGGTCCGGCCACACCGTGCGCAGGTACCAGATGACGTTGGCGTAGACGTTCTCGGCGACGCCTGAGCCGGTCGAAAGAAGGTAATGGTGTTCGCCGAGGCGAAAGACGACGCCGTCGTCGAGCAAGCGGCCGTCTTCCTGCAGCATCAGCCCGTAGCGGGCGCGCCCGATCGGGAGCGTGGTGAACGAGTTGGTATAGAGGCGGTCAATGAGCGCGCGCGCGTCCGGACCGCGCAAGTCGATCTTGCCGAGCGGCGATCCGTCATAGATGCCGAGTCCGTTTCGCACCGCCCGGGCCTCGCGCATGATCGCGTCGCGTTCGCTTTCGCCGCGGCGGACGTAACACTTCGGCCGCCGGTAGTTGGAGCCCGCCTCATCCAAAATGCCGCCGTGGCTCTCGTGCCACTCGGTCAGCGGCGTCACGCGGGCGGGTATGATGATCGGCCCTTGGTCGATGCCAGCGATGGCGCCGAAGCCGATCGGCGTGTACGGCGGCCGGAATGTCGTGGTGCCGACCTCCGGCGGCGCCACGCCGGCCCGCTCCGCCATCAGCCCGATGATGTTGATGTTGCCGGTCTTGCCCTGGTCGACGCCCATGCCGGCGGTGGTGTAGCGCTTGACGTGCTCGACTGAGGCGTAGCCCTCGCCGAGCGCCAAGCCGACGTCGTCCGCGGTCACGTCGTTCTGAAAATCAACGAAGGCGCGGGTCCCGCGGCGGCGCGGCGGCATCGACCAACAAGGCTCGAGGTCGAGCGCCGGCGTCGTCGGCGTCGCGGGCACTGGCGGGGACGACGCGGAGTAACCGGCGGCGCTTGCCGCGGCGGCGCCCGCTTCGAACCCCTCGCGCAGGCAGTCGGCGAGCGCGAACGCGCCGTTGGCCGAACCGGCCGCGCGTTCCGCCTGAACCGGCGGCCCCGGCACGAAGCAGGCGTGGCGCTCGTCCCATCGCAGCTGCTCACCGGCCTGCGACAGCAGATGCACAACCGGGTTCCAGCCGCCCGACATGCAGACCAGATCGCAGGCGATCTCCTGCTCAGCGCCGCCAGCGCGCGGAGCGACGACGACCGCCCGGACTTGCTTGACGCCCTTGACGCCGACGATGGCGTGTCCAGCGAGCACCTCGATCCCGCCGGCGGCGGCCGCGGGCGCCGCGCGGGTATCGACGATCGCAGCGACGGCGATGCCGGCGCGAGCGAGGTCGGCGGCGGCCGCGTAGGCGCTCGTGTTGTTCGTAACGACGACGGCGCGCGTCCCGGGTCGGACCGCGTAGCGATGCACGTAGGTACGCGCGGCCGCCGCCAACATGACGCCAGGGCGATCATTGTCGGCGAACACCAGCGGCTGCTCGATGGCGCCGGCTGCGACCACGACCTGCTTGGCGCGCACTTTCCATATTCGCTCGCGCAGCCAGGGCTGCTCCGGGTTGCGCTGAAACACGGTCAGGAAGTTGTGATCGTAATAACCGGCCGCGGTTGATTCGGCGAGCCGAACCGCGCCGGGGAGCCGGTCGAACGCGGCCGCCGCGTCGGCGGCCCACGCGAGAGCCGGGCGGCCGTCGATCTCCGCCGCAGCGTTGTGGAGGTCGCCGCCGGGATGGCTTTGATCGTCGACCAGCGTTACCCGCGCCCCGCTGCGGCCGGCGGCGAGCGCCGCCGCCAGCCCGGCCGGGCCGGCCCCGACCACCAGGACGTCGCAATGATGGAAGCGCTTCTCGTAGCAGTCGTCGGATGCGCTCTTCGGTGCGCGTCCGAACCCGGCGAACTGCCTGAGCACGCGCTCGTAGACCGGCCACAGCCAAGCCGGACGCATGAACGTCTTGTAGTAGAAGCCAGCCGGAAACAGCCGCCATAAGCGCTCGTTGATTGCGCCGAAATCGAAATCGACGCTCGGCCAGCAATTGACGCTATCCGCGCACAAGCCCTCGCTCAAAGCGAGCCGGGTCGAAAGCGCGTTCGGTTCGTCGAGGGCACCCGTCAACTGGACCAGAGCGTTGGTCTCCTCGACCCCGGCCGACATGATTCCGCGCGGGCGGTGAAACTTGAAGCTGCGCGCGACGACGCGAACGCCGTTGGCGAGAAGAGCCGATGCCAGCGTGTCGCCGGCATAGCCCCGCAAGCTTCGTCCGTTGAAGGAAAAGGTCAACGGCCGATGGCGGTCGATGGCGCCGCCGCCGTCGAGGCGAAATCCCTGCGTCATGCGGACTCGCCCGCGTCGGCGCCGAAAATCCGGTGGGTCAACGTGTCGCGGTCGAGCATGAACCACTGCTGGCAGCCGCGCGCGTGCCACCAACGTTCGCGCACCCGTCCTTTGCTGTTGTCGTGGAAATAGAGGAAGTCGGCCCACTCGGCGTCGGAAACCGCGCTCGGATCGGCGGGTCGTTTCTTGGTCGAGGCGACGCCGTAGACGAATTCGTCCTCGTTTCGCAGTCCGCAGTGAGGACAAGGGATCAGCAGCATCGCGAAGCCTTGCGTGTCCGGCGATCTAAACGCGGCGTAAATCGCGCGAGCCGACGCCGGTCTCGAGGACGAGGCGGCCCTTTTCGTAGCGATCGAGCCCGTAACCGCGCGCAAGCTCATGCTGATGGCCGGTCGCGATCACGTGAGCGTGGGTCTTGGCGGCGACCGGGATCGTCTTGAAGCCGCCGGCGCCGGCGATATCGATCGTCAGCCCCTCGACCGGCGTTTTGCCGATGATCGGCGTGCTGTCCGGGATCAGCTCGACCATCCCACCCCACTGCCGCATCAGGCGCATGCGCTTGAAGATCGGGAAGGTTTCGACCATGCCCGACACGATCTCCTCGGTGATCGCGTAGGTGCCGCGCTGCTGGTATGAGGGGTAGGGATCTTCGGCGCCGCCGACCACGATCTCGCCCTTGTCCGACTGCATGAGATAGGCGCCATAGCCGCCGCATACCACGATCGGTTCGAGGATCGGCTTGACAGGGTCGGAGACGAACGCCTGCAGCGGTTTGGTTTCGATCGGTAGACGCAGCCCGGCCATGGCCGCGACCACGCTGTTGTGACCGGCGGTCGCGATCCCGATCTTGTTGGCCTTGATCGCACCTCGGGTCGTCCGAACGCCGACCACGCGGTTCCCGACGCGATCGATCCCGGTGACTTCGCAATTCTGAATGACGTGAACGCCCATCGCATCAGCCATGCGTGCATAACCCCAGGCGACCGCGTCGTGGCGGGCGATGCCGGCGCGCGGCTGGTAGACGCCGCCGACCACCGGGAAACGCGCGTTGGCGGGCGTCGCCAGGATCGGCAGCATCTTCTTGACCGCCGCAACGCTGAGGACGCGATAGTCGGCGCCGTAAATGTGCATGGTGTTGGCGCGGCGCATGGCATCGCGCGAAGAGGCGGCGCTTTGAATCAGCGTAACCATGCCGCGCTGCGAGAACATGATGTTGAAGTTGAGTTCCCGCGACAACTGGCGATAAAGCTCTATCGAATAATCGTGGAACGGAACGCTGACGTCACGAATGTAGTTCGAGCGGATCGTCATCGTGTTGCGGCCGGTGTTGCCGCCGCCGAGCCACCCTTTCTCGAGCACCGCGACGTTGGTGATGCCGTGATCCTTGGCGAGGTAGTAGGCACACCCCAAACCGTGGCCGCCGCCGCCGATGATGACGACATCGTACTCGGGGCGCGGATCGGGACTGCGCCAGACCCGCTCCCAGCCGTCGTGGAAAGACAGCGCGTTCCGGATCAGACTGAAAATCGAATAGCGCTTCACCGGTGCTACCCGCGGCCCGGCACGGTCGCCGCCAGCAGCTCTTTGACTCGGTGCTCGACGGTCGCTTGGCGCTCGGCCCGCGCCAGCGCCATCGATTCGACCACGATCCGGCCGACCGCATCGCCCAAGCGCCGGCGCAAGGCGTCGTCGTCGTTCGAGCGCGGGACTCGGAAGATGACGTCGCCGGCATTGGTCGGCACCAGACCGTCGGCGTTGAGCGCTGGCCGCGGCGGCGTCGCGCCGGATTTGACGACGCGGATACCCTCGCGAATCATTCGCCGCAGCAGCGCGATGCCGCGGTCGGTTTCGCCGAATTGCTCGAGCGCGTGAACCGTGATCGGTCCTTGGCTGACTTGCGCTTCATAGTCGCCGGGCAGTCGCTGCGCCTCGTCGTAGCTGCGTTCGGTCCCGCTTTGACCGATGAAGTCCACTTTGTCGAGGCCGACGCCGCCCTTGTTGCCCCGCCCGCCGGCGTCGAGCGAGGGGCTGAAGTGGCGCCAGGCGAGAATGCGGCAGTGGGTATCGTCGACCGGCACGTGCCATTTGGTGATTGCGACGCGAACGAAGAACTTCTCGCGGTCGGGATCCTGGTAGATATCGGGCGGCTGCGCAAAATTGGGCGCGAGCCACTCGGCCGTGCGAATCCACACATAGTCGTTCCACCGCCGCGTGTTGGTGAGAACGATCCCGGTATCGTCGGCCATACGGTGCCAGGCGACGATCGGCAGCGCCCCCCACGCCGGGCTGAAGTGCGCGCGCGTCACCCGCGTGTGCAGGAACACCGAGTGGAACGGATCCATCGGGTTCTCGTTAACTTGCAGCCAGTTGCACGGGTAGTCGATCGCGTACGGAACCAACTCGTCGTCGGGCTGGTCGAGCGTGTCGTAGATCGGAAACGGCGGTATCGCCGCTGCCGGCCCGAGGTAAGCAAAGACGAGCCCCTTGTACTCGCGGGCCGGATAAGCGCCGTGGCGAAGGTTGTCTTTGATCGTGCTGGTCGCCGGTTCGCCGGGCGTTTCGAGAATGCGTCCGTCGACGTCGTAAAGCCAGCCGTGGTAGCAACAACGAATACCGCGCTCGGCGACGATACCGAACTCGAGCGAAGCGCGACGATGGCTGCAGTTGCGGTGTAGGAGCCCAACCCGCCCCGAACGGTCGCGGAAAACGACGAGGTCCTCGCCGAGAATCCGGATCGCCCGCGCGAGGTCCTTGACCTCGGTGCTGAGGGCGACCGGATGCCAGAACCGGCGCAGATACTCGCCGCCTGGCGTTCCCGGCCCGACCTGGGTAAGCTCGGCGTCGACCGCCGCGTCGGCTGCGACCAGCGCGCGTTCGTATCCGGAAAATGTCGTGGCCGCGCCGCTCATGGGTCCGTCGCCTATGGGTCGATCAATTGTATATACAACCGACCGGCAATTGTATATACAACCGACCGGCCTTTGATAAGGCCGATTCAGCCGTGCTTCGACTTAGGCCGGCCAGCGCCGTGCCGACACGTTCTTCAGATGCGTCACGACCGTATCGACGTAGCCGCGGCGCGTTTCGCGCAGGTGACCGGCGAGCGCTGCCGTCAAAGCCGGCAGCGCATGGAACGGAACCTGGGGGATGGCGTGATGGGCGGTATGGTAAGCCATATTCCACGCCAGCCACCGGATCGGCGCCGCGACGAACACCGTGCGCGTATTCTCGAGCATGTTGGGGCTCCGCGCGCATCCGACGTGTTCCGCCATGCGGATGATGCGCTCGAGCGGCTCGCCGATCAGCCTTGGCCCGAGCCAGTAGAGAACGACCGCCCAGGACTCCAGCACGACCGACGCCGTGGCGAGCGCCAGGTAAAACGCCCAGAAGACGTGGGCCTCGTAGACGACTTGGCGCCGCGCCGCCGGCGGGACGGCCCGCGCAGTCTCGGGCGGGAGCCAGCCGAACGGCTGTCCGATCAGGTTGCGGAAAACGCCGACGAAGTAAGGAATGCTCGTGACGTAGTAGAGATAGCCCCCAAGCGACTCGCCGATCGGGATCATCTGCGGGTCGCGCTCGAGGTTCTGGGTGTAGGTGTGATGGTCGGCGTGCTCGTAACGGAACGCGCTCAGCGGCAGGATCAGGGCAAGGCCGGTCGCCCACCACACCACGGCGTTGAGGCGGCGCGAGGCGAAGGCAGTGGCGTGAGCGCATTCGTGGAAGGGCGCGAACAAGTGAGCGATGATGGTACCGTGGACGAACATCGCTGGAACCAACCAAAGACTGCCGTGCGCTTGCCACACCAGGGCGCCGCTTGCGGCAAGGACGGCGAGATGCCCGATCAGATAGACTATCCCGGGCAGGTCGCGCCGCCGCTGCAGGACGTCGATGCGGCCGCGGCCGACGATGTCGCGAACCCGTCGCGACGCTTCGATCGTGGTCGGATCGTCGGGGCGCGTGCGCCGCATCGCATCGGGCGCAAGCTCGTCGGAAGCCATGCCAGCCACCGCCTGTGGGCGTCCTCAATTGTATATACAACCGACAAAGGCTTGTTAAGATCGCCGCCGATGGGGAGGCGAGAACGACATGGTTGATGCGGCGACGATTTTGAGCCGGGCAGCCGCCGGCCTCGGGCGCGAGATCGGGCGGGCGAATGGGCTGCCGCGCGCCGCTTACACCGATCCCGCGTTTCTGGCGCACGAGCAGGACGCGTTGTTCGCCCGCACCTGGATGGGAGTCGTGTTCAGCGAAGACGTAGGGGCGCCCGGCGATGCCGAGCCAGTGGTCGCGGCCGGAGTACCCGTGCTCATCGTGCGCGGGACGGATGGTCGGGTGCGTGCATTCCACAACGTCTGCCGGCATCGTGCCACCATCGTGCTCCAGGCGCCGGCCAAGGGCGTGCGGCAGTTCTCCTGCCCTTATCATGCCTGGACCTACGACCTCGACGGGCGCCTGGTCGCGACCCCTTATTTCGCGGGCACCAAGGACTCGAGCCCGACCGAACGCGACCCGGCGGCGCTCGGCCTCGTCCCGATCGCATGCGGCGAGTGGAATCACATCGTTTTCATCAACCTCGACGGCCGTGCGCCGCCACTCGACGACTATCTCGCCGGCACCCGGAAGCTGTTCGCGCCGCTCGACCTCGATCGGGCCCGGCTCGGCCACCGCCACGCCTGGGACTTTGCCGCGAACTGGAAACTCGTGTTCGACAATTGGGAGGTTTACCACCACGTCTGGGTTCATGAAGGCGTATTCGATCGCATGTCGGACGAGGTCGATCTCAAGACCGGCGAGCCCTACACGCGAAGCGACGCCGAGGGCGCGGTGATGAGCCTCAGCCTCAAGGCGGGCAGTCCGCGGCACCTGCGCCAGAGCGGGCCGCTGGCGACTGGGGCGCTGCCGCCGATCCCGGTCAAACCGGGCGCAACCGTACCGGCCGCGGCGGCGGTCGCGCTGCTGCCGAACACGACCGTGACGATTACGCGTGACGCGTACGTTCCGGCAATCTACATGCCGCGTGCCCCCGACCGGACCCATGCCCGGATGGCGTGGTATTTTCACGCCGACGCCCTCGATGAGGCCCGCGCCGCCGGCCGCGACCGCGTGCTCGACCGTTGGCTCGGCCCGACCCGGCGCCTCGAAGATCGGCGCGGCATCCGCGCCCAGGACCATCGCTGCATGGAGTTGCAGCAGGCGGCGCGCGGCTCGGCCGTCGCCGACGACGTGGTTTTTTCGCCGACCTGGGAGCAGAACGTGCACTACTTCCAACGCTGGGTGCTGGCTCAGCTCGCGCCGTAATCTGATGCCGTCCCGGGGATTCCGATGACCGATTCCGCGACCGTTGCCAAACGCAGCCCGCTGGCCCGGCGCGATTGGTCGTATGTCGAGAAACCGACGCTCGAAGACTTCACCGCCGCCGATTGGAGGACGCTGAACGCCCAGCGCGAGCCGTATTACGCCGAGCATCAAGCCGACCATGCGCTCCGCCTGCTCGCCGTCCATCGCGATGAGCCGACGTTCGGGTATCAGGTCAATAACTATCGCCACTGCCTACAGTCGGCGACGCTCGCCCTGAAGGACGGTCGCGACGAGGAAGTGATCGTGATGTCGTTGCTCCACGACATCGGTTTCATCGCTTGCCCGGCGTCCCACGCCGAGTTCGCGGTCGCGCTGCTCGGCCCCTACCTCTCGGAACGTAACCGTTGGATGCTGGAGCGGCACGCCGTTTTCCAGCTCAGGCACTGTCACGGTTACCCCGGCGTCGATTCGAACGAGTGCGAGCGGTGGCGCGGGCATCCACACTTCGTCTGGGCTGCCGAGTGGGTCGCCCGATACGACCAGAACACCGTCGACCCGCGCATCGAAGAAGCGCCGATCGAAGTTTTCGTCCCGATGGTGCGGCGCTTTTTTGCCAGACCGCCCCGTCGCCCCGTCGCCCCCGACTAGATCACTGCGCCGGCGGCGGCGCCGGCAGGAGACCCGAGATGAGTGCGTGGATTCGAATGGTGCCGGTCGAAGAGGCGACCGGCGTTCTGGCGTCGATGTACGAGAAAGTGAAGACGCCGCACGGCACCGTCGACAACGTGATGAAGGCGCACAGCCTGCGCCCGCACACGATGGAGGGGCACGTCGCGCTCTATCGCAGCGTCCTCCACAACCCCGACAACAAACTGCCGTTCTGGTTCCTGGAGATGGTCGCGTCCTTCGTCAGCATGACCAATCGCTGCGACTACAGCCTCGCGCACCATTTTAGCAACGCGCGGCGCTTGCTCAAGGATGATAAGCGCGCCGATGTGATCTACGCCGCGTTCCAGGCCAGCCGGCCGCAGGACGTTTTCGACGGCAAGGAACTCGCGCTCCTGCGCTATGCGGGCAAGCTGACGGTAGCGGTCGGGGCCATGGCCGAAGCCGACATCGAGGCGCTCCGCGCCGTTGGCTGCGACGACGGCGAGATTCTCGAAGTCAACCAGGTGACCGCCTACTTCAATTATTCGAACCGCCTCCTCAATGGCCTCGGGGTGACGACCCAAGGCGACGTCATCGGCTACTACAAGTAGAAGAGCCGGCGGCGCCCCGGCCGGGCCGCGCGGAGTTGTATATACAACTCGATTTGCCCTAGAGTCGGCCAGGTCGACCGAGGATCGCTTATGGCACCTTATGCCGCCGCCAAAACGATCGCCGCTTCCGAGATTCCGGTGATCGACATCGCTCCGATCGTCGGCGGCGACACCAGGGGCTACCGCCAGGTCGCTAAGGGGATGCGCGCCGCCGCCGAATCGATCGGGTTTTTCTACATCAAGAACCATGGCATCGCGGCGACGACGATCGCCGCGGCGCTCGCGGCGGCCAAGGCGTTCTTCGCGCTGCCGATCGAAGAGAAGCTCGCGGTACGGATCAGCGACCGCCACCGCGGCTTCATTCCGATCGGCGAAGCCAAGATGTACGAGCGGGCGAAAATCGACCTCAAGGAAAGCTATATCTGGGGTATCGATGTCGCCGTTGACGATCCCGAACTGGCGGCGAATCGCCTGCTCGGCGTCAACCGCTGGCCGGCGTGCCCGCCGCAGCTGCGCACGGCGCTGAGCGAATTCCTCGCCGCTAACATCGAGTGTGGGCGTTTGATGTTCCGTGCTTTCGCCGCGAGCCTCGACCTGCCGCTCGACTATTTCGTCGCCAAGTATGACAAGCCGGCCGCGCGCGGCAGCGTCCTCTACTACCCGCCGCAGGACGCCAGTCTCGGCGAGGACCAGTTCGGCGTCGCCACCCATACCGACTATGGCTGCCTTACCTTCGTCCATCAGGATCCGATCGGCGGTCTCCAAGTGGCGACCAAAGAGGGCGAGTGGGTGATGGCGACGCCGGTCCCCGACACCATCGTCGTCAACGTCGGCGATCTCATGGCGAGGTGGTCGAACAATCACTTCAAGTCGACCCCGCATCGCGTCGTCAATACCGCACGCGTGGCGCGCTACTCGATGGCGGTGTTTCTCGACCCCAATGCCGAAACCGTCGTCGTTCCGGCGTGCGAGGACGAAAAGCCGCTGTTCGAGCCGGTCACCGTTGGCGACTATGTGACCGGCCGCTTCGACGCCTCGTTCGCCTACCGCCGGAAAGCCTGAGGCGATGCTGCTCGAACGCTCGACGTGGGGCGAAGTCGAAGCCTATCTCGCCCGCTCCAAGGGCGTGATCGTTCCGATCGGGTCGATGGAGCAGCACGGGCCCAACGGGTTGATCGGAACCGACGCGCTGTGCGCCGAAGCGATCGCGCGTCAGGTCGGTGAGGAAGCCGACGTCCTGATCGGGCCGACCCTTACGCTCGGGGTTGCGCAGTTCAACCTCGCGTTCCCCGGTACCGTAACGATTCGCGCCGAAACCTTAATGGCGGTGGTCAAGGACTATGTCCGCTCGCTGGCACGGGCCGGGTTCGAGCGGTTCTATTTCCTGAACGGCCACGGCGGCAACATCGCCGCTTGCAACGCCGCGTTCCAAGACCTTTACGCCGACGCCAGCTTCGAGCGCGACCGCGTCAACCGTGCCGGCCTGCGCTGCCGTTTGCGGTCGTGGTGGGAGTACGACGCCGCCAACAAGCTCCGTTACGAGCTTTACAGCGATTCGGAGGGCCTTCACGCGACCCCATCCGAGGTCGCGATCACCCAGGCCGCGTTTCCGGGCGCGATCAAGTCGGCGACCATGTCCAAGCCGGGGGCGTTGCCAAGCGACTACTACCGGAACTTCGGCGGCGATAAGCACTATGACGCCGACCATCACCGCCGCTGGTTCCCCGACGGCCGGATCGGTTCGGATCCCTCGCTCGCCAGCCCCGAGGCCGGTCGCCGGCTGATCGCGGCGGCGGTGCCCGAGGCGCTCGCCGACTATCGAGCATTTCTGGCCGAAGACTGAAGCTTGACACCGTGATCGTCCTCGCAAGGAGCGGCGCCAACCCATGAACGAGATGAGATCAGGCCCCAACGCCCGCGTGGTTCGCGCGCCCCGCGGCACCGTACTCAACGCCAGGAGTTGGCAGACTGAGGCGCCGCTTCGCATGATCATGAACAATCTCGACCCGGAGGTGGCGGAGAATCCGGAGGCGCTGGTCGTCTACGGCGGCATCGGCAAGGCGGCGCGTAATTGGGCGTGCTTCGACCGCATCGTCGAGACGCTCAAGCGCCTGGGTCCCGACGAGACGCTGTGCGTGCAGTCGGGCAAGCCGGTCGGCGTTTTCAAGACCCACGTCCACGCGCCCCGCGTCATCATCGCTAATTCGAACCTGGTGCCGCATTGGGCCACGTGGGAGCATTTTCACGAACTCGACCGCAAGGGACTCATGATGTACGGCCAGATGACGGCTGGCTCGTGGATCTACATCGGCAGTCAGGGGATCGTTCAAGGTACGTACGAAACGTTTGTCGAAGCTGGTCGCCAGCACTTCGGCGGCGACTGGCGCGGCCGCTGGATCCTGACCGCCGGCCTCGGCGGCATGGGCGGCGCACAGCCGCTGGCGGCGACGATGGCGGGCGCCTCGTTGCTGGCGATCGAGTGCCGAGCGAGCCGGATTCAGCGCCGCCTCGAAAGCCGTTATCTCGATGCCAAAGCCGACTCGCTCGATGAAGCCCTGCGCATGATCGAACGGGCCACCAAGGATCGCCGTCCGGTTTCGATCGGGCTGCTCGGCAACGCCGCTGAAATCGTGCCCGAACTGGCGCGGCGCGGAATCGCGCCGGACCTCGTCACCGATCAGACCGCGGCGCACGACCCGGTGTTCGGCTACCTGCCGAAGGGATGGACGCTCGAACGTTGGGAGGAGATGCAGCAGCGCGATCCCCAGGCGGTGGACAAGGCGGCGCGCGCATCGATGGTCGAGCACGTCGGCGCCATCATCCAGTTTCACAAGCGCGGCATCCCCTGCGTCGACTACGGCAATAACATCCGCCAGATGGCGTTCGAGCACGGTCTGACGGACGCATTCGCCTATCCCGGATTCGTGCCCGCCTACATCCGGCCGTTGTTCTGCCGCGGCATCGGTCCGTTTCGCTGGGTCGCGCTATCGGGCGATCCGGACGACATCATCAAGACCGACGCCAAAGTCAAAGAGCTGATCCCCGATAACCCGGCGCTCCACACTTGGCTCGACATGGCCGGCAAGCGAATCAAGTTCCAGGGTCTGCCGGCACGTATTTGTTGGATCGGCCTCGGCGATCGCGACCGGGTCGGGCTCGCGTTCAACGAGATGGTGGCGCGCGGCGAGCTCAAGGCGCCGATCGTGATCGGGCGCGACCACCTCGACTCGGGTTCGGTCGCGAGCCCGAACCGCGAAACCGAGGCGATGAAGGACGGCACCGACGCGGTCTCCGACTGGCCGCTCCTCAACGCGCTGCTCAATTGCGCGAGCGGCGCTACCTGGGTCTCGTTCCACCACGGCGGCGGCGTCGGCATCGGCTATTCGCAGCACGCCGGGATGGTGATCGTTTGCGACGGCACCGCCGAAGCCGCCGGAAAATTGCGACGCGTGTTGTGGAACGATCCGGCGAGCGGGGTCATGCGCCATGCCGATGCCGGCTACGACGAAGCTATTGCGTGCGCGCGCACCCAGGGCCTCGATTTGCCGATGATTCCGCGGGCGTGAGGGCGCGTCGCGCCATGACCGCGCTCCGCTTGACGCCGGGCAGCGTAGCGCTGGCGGATCTCCGCCGTGCACTGCGCGAACCGGTCGAGCTGACGTTGGATCGCGCGTGCCGAACCCGAGTCGAAGCCGCCGCGCAGGCTGTCACCGCCGTGCTCGCCCGCGGCGATACGGTTTACGGCATCAACACCGGATTCGGGCGGCTTGCCAAAACCCGAATCAACTCCGGCGACCTCGCGACGCTGCAGCGCAATCTCCTGCTTTCGCACGCGGCCGGCACCGGCCCGCTGATCGAGGACGAGGTGGTGCGGCTGATCCTGGTACTCAAGGTCGGCTCGCTGGCGTGCGGCTATTCCGGCGTGCGCTGGGCCGTGATCGAGGCTCTGTCGGCGCTGCTTCGAGCCGAGGTCTACCCGTGCATTCCGCTCAAGGGTTCGGTCGGAGCCTCGGGCGACTTGGCGCCGCTCGCCCACTTGTCGTGCACCCTGATCGGGGTCGGCGAGGTGCGGCATCGCGGTCGAACGCTGTCGGCGACGGACGGGTTGGCGGTGGCGGGGCTTACGCCGATCGATCTCGCGCCCAAGGAAGGCCTTGCTCTCCTCAACGGCACGCAAGTCTCGACCGCGCTCGCGCTGGCCGGCCTCTTCGCTGCCGAGGACCTGTTCGCGGCCGCGCTGGTGACCGGCGCGCTCTCGCTCGATGCCGCGCGCGGCAGCGATGCGCCGTTCGACGACCGTATCCATGCCATCCGCCTTCACCCCGGTCAGCGCGACGTCGCGGCCACGCTCCGCGATCTCATGCGGGGCAGCGCGATCCGTGCGTCCCATCTCGTCGGCGACGACCGGGTCCAGGACCCGTACTCGCTCCGTTGTATGCCGCAAGTCATGGGAGCATGCCTCGATCAGGTCCGCTACGCCGCGGCGGTGCTCGCGCGCGAAGCCAACGCTGTCACCGACAACCCGCTCGTGTTCGGCGACTCCGGCGAGATTCTTTCTGGCGGAAATTTTCACGCCGAACCAGTCGCGTTGGCGGCGGATGCGCTTGCGGTCGTCCTCGCCGAGATCGGCGCGATCGCCGAACGGCGCATCGCCATGCTGATCGATTCGACCATCAGCGGCCTGCCGCCGTTCCTGGTGGCGTCGAGCGGGCTCAATTCCGGCTTCATGATCGCGCATGTGACGGCGGCGGCCCTGACGTCGGAGAACAAGATGCTGGCTCATCCTGCGAGCGTCGACTCGCTGCCGACGTCGGCGAATCAGGAGGATTTCGTCAGCATGGCGACGCACGGAGCGGCGCGGCTCTTGACCATGGCCGATAACGTCGGCGGGATTCTGGCGATCGAGTACCTAGCGGCGGCGCAGGGCGTCCACTTCCATCACCCGCTCGAAACGTCGCCCCGCCTCAAGCGCGCGATCGATCGGCTCCGCCGCGACGTGCCGCCGCTCGATCGGGACCGGCTCCTCGCGCCCGATATCGCCGCGGCTAAACGGATCGTGACCGGCGAGTTGGCGACCATGATCGACCGCGACCTGTTGCCGAGTCGCGCTTAGCCGGCAGCACGCGCCAATACGCGCGGCCGGCCGCCGCCGACGACGCCGGTGCACGGATTGGCGCCGACCGCATAGGCGAGTTCGGCCGGCCCAGCGATACGCCACAGCACGAAGTCGGCGGCCTTGCCGACTTCGAGGGTGCCGTGGCTCGCGGTCAACCCGAGCGCGCTCGCGGCGTTACGGGTGACGCCATGAAGCACTTCTTCCGCGGTCAGACGAAAAACCGTGCATCCCATGTTCAGCATGAGCAGCAGCGACGTCACCGGCGACGATCCCGGATTGCAATCGGTCGACAGCGCCATCGGCACGCCGGCCCGACGCAGCGCGGCGATGGGCGGGAGTTTGGTCTCGCGCAGGAAGTAGAATGCGCCGGGCAGCAGGACGGCGACCGTTCCGGCGGCGGCCATCGCGGCGACACCCGCGTCGCTCGTGTATTCGAGGTGGTCGGCCGAGAGGCCGTCGAACGCGGCGGCGGTGGCGGCACCGCCGCCGTCCGACAATTGATCGGCATGGAGCTTGACCGGCAGGCCGAGCGCGCGGGCGCGCTCGAACAGGCGCCGGGTCTGGGCTTCGTTGAAGGCGATTTTCTCCAAGAACGCGTCGACCGCGTCGATCAGGCCCGCTTTCGCCGCCTGCGGCAGCCCCTCCTCGCAGACGAACGCGATATAGTCATCGGCGCGCCCGCTGTACTCCTCCGGCAAGGTGTGCGCGGCGAGGTAGGTGGTCCGGACGGTCAACCCGAACCGCTCGCCGAGCCGGCGGGCGACCCGCAGCTGCTTTTCCTCGGTGGCGCGATCGAGTCCGTAGCCGGACTTGATCTCGAGTGCGGTGACCCCCTCGGACGCGAGTTGCGCCACGCGTCGGCTAGCGCCCTCGAGGAGTTCGGCTTCGGCGGCGGCGCGAGTCGCGCGTACCGTCGACAGGATACCGCCGCCGGCTTTGGCGATCTCGGTATAGGACGCGCCTTCGACCCGCATTTCGAACTCATGGGCGCGGTTGCCGCCGTAGACGATGTGGGTATGGCAGTCGATCAGTCCCGGCGTGATCCACTGGCCGCCGGCATCGTGAACCGCGGTCGCCAAGACCTCCGGCCGTCCGGGAAGGTCGGCCCGCCGGCCGACCCAGGCGATACGGCCACCGGCGATGCCGAGCGCGGCATCCCGAATCGCGCCGTACTTGGTTCGACCGGTCGCCATCGTGGCGAGGTGGGCGTTGAGCCAGAGTGCGTCCCAGGGCATCGTCAGTTGTATAGACAATCGAGCCCGCGAGCGCCATCCTCGGCGCGCCATGCCCGTCTTTTTCGCCGAACAGGCGCTGCTCCCGGACGGCGTCGTCGCCGATGTTCGGATCGAGGTCGACGCGCAAGGTACGATCGCCGCAGTCACGCCCGCGGCGTCCGCCGCCGGGGCCGAACGAATACGCGGCCCGGTGCTGCCGGGAATGGCCAACCTGCATTGTCACGCTTTTCAGCGCGCCATGGCGGGACTGGCCGAACTGCGTGGGCCGCGCGGCGACGACTTCTGGAGTTGGCGGACCGCGATGTACACGGTCGCGGCGCGCATGACACCGGAGCTCCTCGATGCCGTCGCCGCCGGCCTCTACCTCGAGTTCCTCAAGCGCGGGTATACCGCGGTCGGCGAGTTTCACTATTTGCACCGCCAGGCCGACGGCGCCGACTATGACGACCCCGCGTTGTTGTCACGAATCGTCGTGGCAGCCGCGCGCCGCGTCGGCATCGCGATCACGCTTCTGCCCGCGCTTTACGCCCACGGCGGCTTCGGCGCGGCGCCGCTGCTGCCGGGGCAACGGCGGTTTGCCAATAGCGCTGCTGGCTTGCTCGACATCGTCGACACGATACGCCGCGCCTATCGCGGCGACCCTTGCGTGGCTGCCGGCGTCGCCCCGCACTCGCTCCGCGCCGTTGCACCGGCGGAGCTTGGCGACCTCGTGACCGGGTTGAGGGCACTGGCCCCCGACGCGCCGATCCATATCCACTGCGCCGAGCAGACCAAGGAAGTGGATGATTGTCTTGCCTGGAGCGGGCGGCGGCCGGTCGACTGGCTGCTCGACAACACGCCGGTCGACTCGCGCTGGTGCGCCGTTCACGCCACGCACATGACCGAGAGCGAAACGGGCCGCTTGGCGACGACCGGCGCCGTGGCCGGACTATGCCCCACCACTGAGGGCAACCTCGGCGACGGTTTCTTCAATTATCACGCGTTTTCGCAGGCCGGCGGTTCGATCGGAATCGGTTCGGATAGCAACGTGTCGACCTCGCCGTTCGACGAAGTGCGCATGCTCGAATACGTGCAGCGGCTCGTCCATCGCCGGCGCGTGATCGCGACCAGCGAGGCGCAGCCGTCGACCGGCGTCGCGCTGTGGACGAAAGCCGCGCGCGACGGCGCCAGAGCCCTCACCCAGCCCGCCGGCGCGTTGCGCCCGGGCCGGCGCGCCGATCTCGTCGTTCTGGATCCCCGGCACGTGGCGCTGGTCGGCCGGCGCGGCGCGGCGGTCGTGGATTCGGCGATCTTCGCCGCCGCCGACAACCCGGTCTGCGACGTCATGGTCGGTGGCGCCTGGGTGGTGCGCGACCGCCGGCACGATCGTGACGAGGAGGTCGGCGCCGCCTTCTCCGCAGCCCTGACGACGTTGGCCGACGCCCTCTAGCGGACGCGCGCGTCGGCGTTGAAGCGACCGCCGATTCGGAAACGGCTGCCTGGATGAAACAGCCGCACGAAAGTCACGGCGCGACCGTCGAGCCAGGTTCGGCGGGTCACCAGAAGACACGGTTCCGAGCGATCGATGTCTAACCGCCGGGCGGTCGCGCCATCGGGCAGAACCGATTGGATGTCGTGCTCGATTTCGCTGAGCGGGACGTGACGGAGCAGATACTCGCTCGGCGTGACCGTCGAGAGGTCGGCGGTCAGGAACTCGGGCGCCTCGCGCGGGCTGACGAAGCGATCCTCGAGTTGTACCGGCACGTCGTTCTCGAAGTGAATCGCGACGACGTGAAAAACCCGCGCGCCGCGTTCGAGTTCGAGTTGCGCGGCAATCGGTGCCTTGGCGGCCTCGGCGCGACGCATCAGTATCTTGAAGTGGTGGCGGTGACCGCGCGCGGCGATCTCATCGGCGATCGTGCGGACGGCAAAAAAAGTCATCCGCGGGCGCGCATCGGCGACGAACGTGCCGAGCCCGCGCACGCGCTGGATCAGCCCTTCGTCGGCCAGCTCGCGCAGCGCGCGGTTCACGGTCATGCGCGAGATGCGCAACCGCTGCACCAGCACGTTCTCGGATGGAATGCGGTGTCCGGCCGGCCACTGGCCGCTGACGACGCGCTGGCGGACGTAGTCCTGAACCGACCGGTAGCGCGGTGCCGCGTGGCCGGGCATGCAACGTTCTCCTTCGGCGCGCGGCAGTCGGTGCGCGCCCATCTGATGCGTTCGGTTGGTTTCGCATGTATATACAACCGATGACCGGTTCCCGACCAGCCGTGCCCCCGGTCGGGCAAGGAGACGCCGAATCCGCAGTCCGGCCGGCATGGCTTACCGTCCGGCGCGGCGGCGGGCCGCTCGTGCTCAGCGTGCCGCACGCGGGCACCGAGATTCCGCCGGCGATCGCCAGCGCCTGCGTCTCGGTGTGGCGGGCGCGCAAAGATGCCGATTGGTGGATCGATCGGCTCTACGATTTCGCCGAGCGGCTCGACGCGACCGTTGTCCGCACCGCGATCGCGCGAACCGTGATCGACGTCAATCGCGATCCCTCCGGCGCTTCGCTTTATCCGGGGCAGAACACCACTGAGTTATGTCCTACGACGACGTTCGACGGCGAGCCGCTTTACGCGGACGGCGCGGCGCCGGACGCCGCCGAAGTCGCGCACCGCCGACAGGCGTTTTTCGATCCCTATCATGGAGCGCTCCGCGCCGCGCTCGATCGGCTCAGGCAGGAGCATCCGGTGGTTGTCCTCTACGACGCGCACGCCATCCGCTCGGTCGTGCCGCGCCTGTTCGAAGGAACGCTACCGGTCTTCAACATCGGTACCAATTCCGGCGCCGCTTGCGCGCCGCCGTTGACGCGGGCGGTTGTTGAACATTGTGCGGCCGCGGGTCTGCCATATGTCGTCGACGGCCGCTTCAAGGGCGGCTACATCACCCGTGCCTACGGACGCCCGCAAGCGGGCGTTCACGCCATCCAGATGGAGTTGGCGTTTCGCGGCTACCTTGCCGAACCGTTGGGGCCAGTCGATGAACAACGTTGGCCTCCTCCGTATGACCCGACCGGTGCCGCTCTAATGCGCGCGACGCTCGAAGCGATTCTCGGCGTCTGCCTCGCGTTCGCACATGCGGCCGGCTGAGGCTGGCTTATTTAACTGTTGGCGGATGGAGAACGGGACTTCGATGGTGACCGACTGAACCGGCTCGATTACGCCTTTCTCCGGGGAGCGGTCGCGATCTCGACCAGGCCTTAGACCATGTGGGCGCGATCATTCTGCGCCCTCAAGCGGACCTTGAGCCCGGCGACCCTGCTTGAGCAATGCGTGCCTGCGTTCCGTGATCCACGATAAGTGCTCCCTGCTCCGCGACGAAAATTCCCTGTTCGCAGGACGAGGGTTCCGTCAAACCTCGATTCGATACAGTGCCCGCACGTTATCGGCGACCAGTTTGCGGCGTTCGTCTGCCGGCACGCCTGCCAGTATCTCGGTGTCGAGGCGCTCGCGGATGTTGGGGTAGGGGCATGGCGGATGCGGAAAATCCGAGCCCCACATCATGCGGTCGACACCAATCTCGGCCCGCAGCTTGGCCGCAAGCGGATCGTTGATGAAGCCGACGTGGACGTTTTCAGCGAGAAACCGCCCCGCTGGTTTCTTGAGCGGCGCCAAGCCCGGGTATTTCTCGATACGCTCGGCGCGGTAGCGGAAAATCGGCAACCACGAGGCGTCGAATTCGACCAAATAGAGCTGGAGCGTCGGACTGCGATCCAATATCCCACCGAAAATGAAGTCCTCGGCCAGTACCGGTGCCGCCTCGTTGAAGAACTCGATGAACGCCCGCGGTACGGTTTGAATGTCGTTATAATGCGTGCTCGGATCGGCGACCCAGCCGGTGCCGGAGTGAAGCGTCACCGGCAAGTGTTTTTCCGCGAGCGACGCCCACACCCGATCGTAACGCGGATCGCGATAAGGCTTGGCGCCTTCCATAGGCCGGAGCGGCACCATCACGCCGGCGATGCCTTGCGCCGCCACGCGCTCGATTTCGAGCAGCGCCCAGTCCACATCTTCGATCGGAACCAGCGCCACGCCGATCAGCCGCTTTTTCGCCGCTGCGCAGTACTCGACCAAGTAGTCGTTGAAGACGCGGGCGCAGTCGCGTCGAAGGGCCGCATCGAGGATCGAAGTCGTCAGCATCGCCCACGATGCGTTTAGCACCTCCGCGTGGACGCGCTCGACGTCCATAATACCAAGTCGCACCGCCGGATCGCGCCCAGCGGTCTCGAGTTTTTGGTAGCGCTCAACTTGGTCGGTGTCGCGCGAACTCCCGACCTTCAGCGCGTGGCGGCCGGTGAAGAAATAGAGGCCGGGATCTCCGCCGTAACCCTCGATATAGCGCGGCACGCCTTCGCCGTACTTGGGCCCAAGCGCCCGGGTCCACAAATCCTTGGGCTCGAGGACGTGCGAGTCGGCGGAGATGACAATATCGGTCGGATCGGTCATGCCACTTCGAGTGTTTCTAGCAAATAACTTAAGTCCATTAACAACCCCGTCCCTAGGATCTCGGAAGAAAATTAGACACCGCCGATTACGCGCTCGATGTCGTTGTACATCGCCCAGTTGATCTCGACGGCGTCGCGCACCGTTTTGACGGCGAGGTCCAAATCCATATCGGTCTTGGCGAACGCCTCGAGGAACTCGAAGCCGGCGTCCGAGTGATCGCGGTCGGCCTCCTCGTGGACGGCGTAGAACATCGCCTGCTCTTTGCTGAGGCCGTAGTGCTTCATGAATACCTCGGACACCCGCCCCGCGATCCCCGGCACTTGCGCTTCGCCGGCGAGCGACATCGCCGACACGCCCTCGAGGAAGCTGCGCGCACACACAGCCGTCATGTACCCTCGCACGGCGAGAGAACCGGCACAGTACTCGGTCGCGTACATTTCCTCGTGCGCGATACCGAAGCCCTCGCCCATGCGTAGGTAGAGCTGCCAATGGGCTAGGCCGTTCGAGTAGAGGTTGCCGGTGCCCTCCTCGTAGACGATCTCGGCCATGCGCCGCCGCCATGCCGGGTCCGGGCAGTTGATGTAGAGCGGTCCGTGGTAATAGTGATTGTAGAGCGGGATGATGCTGAACTGCTTCAAGAACTCCCGCACTTGTTTGCGCTTGAGTTCGCCTCTAAGGAGCGCAATCCAGAGCGGGTGATGGCGCCGGTGCTTGGCTGCATTGATCGCCTCGATGCGCTTGAGCGCGCGCCGATAGTCGAGTTTCTTCTTTGCCGCCATCTTGAAGTTCCTTTTCGCTGCTCGTTGCTGTCGAACGGCTGCACCGACGAGTATCCTCTTATGCTATTTTGCCGCCGACTGGACAAGCAAGGTCTGCTTGGGCGATCCACGGCGTCACCGGCAAGGGAGAATCACAGCATGTTCACGCAGGTCAATGGCTGCAACGTGCACTACGAAGTGAGCGGCAAAGGCAAACCCTTGATTCTGGTGCATGGCACCGGGGCCGACGCCCAGAGCTTCGAGGATATGGTCCCGCTGCTGAACAAAGACTTTCGGGTATACGCCTACGACATGCGGGGCTTCGGCAAGACGGTCAGGCCGACCGACGTTCCGTTGTGCGACACCCTATGGGCCGACGATTTGGCTGGGTTGATGCGGAAACTGGGCGTCGAACGGGCGGCGCTAGCCGGATGGTCCTTGGGCGGTTTTGTGGTCATGAATTTTGCCCTGCGCTATCCGCAGATGGTCAGCCAGCTCGTCCTGCTCGGCTCGGCAAGCCCGCTTCCCACCGCCACGCCCATGGACCGCTCCGGCTTCGAAACGCGGCGCAAGCTTGCCGAAGCGGGCGCCACTATCGAGGAGATCGTCGAAAAGACCTTCGAGTTCAGCAAGGGCGCCTACAGCCCCTACGTCGTGAAGAACAAACCCGAGGCGGTGGAGAAGCTCCGGCAGACCCTGCTCCGCAACGACCCCAAGTCCTACGCCGACGTCATCAAGGCCACGCGTTCCGATTTCGGCCCGAAACTGGGCGAAATCGAGCACCCCACGCTGATCGTCGTGGGGGACGACGACGCCCGCACGCCGGTGGCGATGTCCGAGGGCCTGAACAAGGCCATACCCAACTCCTACATGAAGATCGTCAAGAACTGCGGTCACTTTTACGGCTTCGAGCAGCCCGAAGAGACCTGCCGGATCATGCTGAACTTCCTAAGACGCTTCGACAGCGTTGCCGCATGAGTCGTTCGACCCCAAACCGCCGGCGCCGCGGCCAACGACAACCTTGGCGGCGGCACCAATCGTGACTACAGCGTCCGCGTAAAGCCGCCGTCGCAATTCCAACATTGGCCGGTGACGAAGCCGGCCTTTGCATCCGAGGCGAGGAAGGCGACCATGTAGCCGACTTCCTCGATTCGGCCGGTCCGGCCGACGGTCAACCGCTCTTTGGCCATCTTCGACAGCACTTCGTCGACCGTCCGACCCCGCGCTGGAATCGACGACTTCGCTAGTTCCTCCCAGTGGGGCGTACGGATGAGCGCCGGGTTGACGCAGTTGACGCGGATCTTGTCGGGCGCGAGGTCGACCGACCACGCCAGGGTGAGCATCAGCACCGCGGCCTTGGCCGAGGAATAGTCGCTGACGCCGGGCCAGCTCACCGAATGGCCGCTGACCGACGCCACGTTGACGATGTTGCCGCCGCCCTGTTTCCGCATCTGCTCGACGGCCAAACGCGAGAAACGGATAACCGGCCACAGGTTAATGGCATAGTTCTTCATCCAGACCTCGTCGGGGTCCGCGACCCAATGGAGGCTGTCGGCGGCGTCGCGGCCGCCTGCGTTGTTGACCAGGATATCGAGGCTGCCGTACGTCTCGATGGTCGCGGCCACGGTGCGCTCGATATCCTCAGGCTTGGTCGCATCGGCCTTGAGCGGCAGCGCCTTGCCGCCGAGCCTTTCCACCTCGCGCGCGGTCTCCTCGAGCGGCCCGTCGTTGCGTGCGCAGAACGCGACGTTCGCTCCCTCGCGCGCGAGTTCGACCGCGATGCCTTTGCCGATGCCCCGGCTGCCGCCGGTGACGAGCGCGACCTTCCCGTCGAGACCGAGATCCATGATCGCCGGCAGGAGGCTATGCGATGCTGACGGTGTTCTTGAGGATTCCGATTTTCTCGAGCTCGTTCTCGATCCGGTCGCCGGCCTGCAGGTAGCCCTTCGCCCTGACCAGCGTCTCGGTGCCATCGCCGCCGACCCATTTGCCGCCGAGTTCGGGGTCCGCCGACCACGCCGTTCCGCCGGGCGTCCCGGTGAGGATCACGAACCCCGGTTTCAGCGTGAAATTGGTGGAGAAGAAGTGAATCAAGTGGGCGCACGAGAAAATCATGCTGGCCGTCGATGCCGACTGCCGCAGCTCGCCATTGATGCGGGTACGAAGGCGCAGTTTCTGCGGGTCGGGAATCTCGTCGGCGGTGACGATGCAGGGCCCGAGCGGGCACGACGAGTCGAAGGTCTTGCTCCGTCCCAGCTCGTACCAGACGAAGCCCTGGTCGTTGCGGCGCACCTGGCGGTCGCGCGCGGTAACGTCGTTGGCGATGGTGTACCCGAACACGTAATCGAGCGCGCGCTCGACCGGAATGTGTCGGCCCGACTTGCCGATGACGATGGTTAGTTCGGTCTCGGCGTCGAGCTTCTTGGTGAGCCGCCCGTCGAGAACGATCGAATCGTCCGGTCCGATCACGCAGTCGGTGGTCTTGACGAAGTACTCCGGCTCCTTGCCCGAGATCGGCGTGTTGGCCTTTTCCTTGTTGTGGTCGGCATAGTTCGAGCCGCTCGCCAGAACCGTGCTGGGAAGGATGGGAGCGAGTAGCCGGACCTCGGCGAGCGGATGACGGCTCGCACCCGAAGCGACGGCCTTTCGCGCCCGCTCGAGCGCCTCGGCGCCGCCGGCGATAAAAGCCTGCGTATCGCCGTATCCGGGAATTTCGACAACGCTGCCTCCGTCGAGCGCACCGAGCCGATGCGAACCTTTGATCGCGAATCGAACGATTTTCATTCTCTTTTCCTTGGCTGCTTGTTTCGCACGGTAAGAACGACGCGGGCGCTTGGTCTGGCGGCGGGATGCCGTACCCGCCCACGCCTACCGTCGTTTCGCGCGGGACGCAATCCCAATGAACGGAATCGCCGGCTCCCGGGGTTCGAACCCGGCACGCTCATCACGCAGGTTTGCGATAGGCTGCGACCCCATTTCGCCCGGCAGCGTCAAGCCGGCGAGGCACGGCGGCACGACTCCCCTATCCGGCTCGGCGCGTGACCAACGCATCGACCGCAACGACTCCTTCCCCCGAAGCAATGAGCGGGTTGATGTCGATCGCGTGAACGTCGCTCGGAAGCGTGATTGCCAGGTCGGACAGCGTAACGATCGTCGCGACCAATGCTTCGCGGTCCACTGTCGCCCGGCCGCGATAACCGCCGAGTAGCCTGGCTCCTTTCAGTCCGCCGATCATGGCGTCGGCGTCACTGCGGGAAAGCGGCGCCAGGCGCATCGCTACGTCGTTGACGACCTCGGCGAAAATGCCGCCGATTCCTACTAGAACGACCGGCCCGTACGCGGCATCGCGCACGATCCCCGCGATCAGTTCGATCCCCGAACGCATCGCCGCCACCAACACGCCGTCCAGGGCCGCGGTCGGCGCGTGAGAACGAACGTTGTTCACGACCTCGGCGTAGGCAGCGGCCACGTCCGGGGGCGTGCGACAATTGAGCCGGACCGCACCGACGTCGCTCTTGTGGGGGAGGTCGGCAGAACAAGCCTTGACAGCGACTGGATATCCGATGTGTTCGGCCGCGGCGACCGCTTGGTCTGAATTCGTGACGAGCGCGTGCGGAACGACCGGAATGCCGCAAGCGGCTAACACCGAGAGGCTCGCGTGCTCGTTCAGATTCGGTCGGCCGGCCTGCAGGAGCCGTCCTACCTCGGATGACAACGGCGCTGTTTGCGGGGGATGCGGCGATGGCGCGGGCGCAACCGCGGCAGCGAAGCGAATGCAGCGCGATAGCGTATCGAAGCCGCTGCGGCCGGCGGTTAGTACCGGAATTTCGGCGGCAATGAGCGCGGATCGAGACGCTGGCGCCACCGCTTCGGCATCGGCGGTCAAGAAAGCGACCGGTTTCGCCGTGCGTTGGCGAAGTGCAAGCGTCGCGTCGGCGACTTCTTGGGCGCGCTTTCCGTTGGCATCGGCGGGCGAACAAACCGCAACGAGGTCGACCCTGGGATCGGCGGTGATCAGGTCGAGGCAGCGCGCATAAACCTCAGGCCGCCCGCCGGTGCCGCCGGCATCGAGCGGATTGCTGATCGGCACCGGCCGCCCTAAGACGGTCGCCAAGTCGGCATGGGTCGTCTCGGTGAGGTCTTCGAGCGTAACGCCTGAATGGCCGGTCAGGTCGAGCAACATGCCGACTTGCCCGCCCGAAATCGTAATCGTGCCCGTCCGGCCGCTTTTCGGCAGGCGAGATCCGAACGCTGTGAAGGCGCCCGCGGTCTCGATCAATTGATCGAAATCGGCGACCCGGATGATCCCGTACTGTTCGCAAAGCGCGTCGAACACTGCGTTCGAGCCCGCCAACGCCCCGGTGTGCGCGACGGTCGCGGCTTCCGCGCGCTCGGATGAGCCTACTTTGACGACGATCAGCGGCTTTCCCGCCGCTCGGGCCCGGTCGGCAACGGCTCGGAACAGCGCGGGGGTTCGAATTCCCTCCAGGAACGCGACCAGGACCCTCGTTGCTGGATCGTCGACCAAGTATTCGAGGTAGTGGGCCGCATCGAGGACCGCCTCGTTTCCGGCCGATACCAAGTGGCTGAGCGCAAGGCGCTTGCTCATCAAGAGCGCGATCGCCGCCGACCCACTTTGACACACCGCGCCGACCGGCCCGGGCGTTAAGCCGGGCGGCAGCGCTTCCAAATACATCGCTTGCCGGTTAACCGGGCTGACGATGCCGATGCAGTTGGGACCACAAACAGCGATGTTGTGGCGGCGGGCAGCCTCCGCGAACTGCGCTTGGAGGCCAACGCCGCCCGCGCCGGTTTCGGCGAAACCGGTGGCGAAGGCGACCGCGGCTCGGACCCCCTTACGCCCGGCTTCGTCGAGCGCGCCAATCGCCGCGGACGCTGATACCGCCAACACGGCGGCGTCGATATCGCCGGGAACCGCCGCCAGACTGGGAGCGCAGGGGAATCCTTCGACGTCCGCATGGCGCGGGTTGACGGGAATGACGCGGCCGGGGAAGCCGAGCGTTGCCAAATTCCTGATGATTTGTGCGCCGGCGTTCGACGGCGAAGCACCCACCACCGCGATCGATCGCGGCCGCATCAGCGCATCGAGCGGACGCGCAGCCATGACCGGAACTATTCGTCGCCAGCCGCCACTACTCCCGAAACCGCTTGTCGCGCCACTCGAGCGCGGCCTTCATCCCTTTCTCGCGACGGATACGGCTCCACTCGCCGGCCGCGCCCTCGGTTTGCTTGGAGAGGACGTTGAGATCGAACGACTGCAGGAGCGCGCTTCTGAGCCCGGCGATCTCGAACACGCGGTTGACTTCGATCTTGCCGAAATAGGCCGTCTCGCGCGGCATCTTGGCGATCTTGGTCGCGAACTTTCGAACAGCAGTGTCGAGTTCCGACAGCGGCACGATCTTGTTGATCATGCCCAGGCGCCAGGCGTCCTCGGCGTTCATGTTGTCGGCGGTAATCAGGAGCTCTTTGGCTTTTCGCATGCCCACCGTCCATGGCAGGAACGCCATCAGCACACCGC
>VGEO01000034.1 GCA_016869275.1 Alphaproteobacteria bacterium
GGTCCGGGCGTGGCGACGGCCGGGCGAGCCGCGGCGCCCGTCGGGCGCGCCGGAGCCGGGACCGGAGCGGGAGTCGAAATCGGCGTTCCTTGCAGGGTGGCGATGTCCCTGACGTCGCTCGCGCGTTGCAGGCGCTTCTCGTCGGCGCCCAAGTCGCGGGGCGTGGGTGGACGTGGTACCGGCTCGACCTGTTTGGCGGTGCCGACCTCGACCACGGTCGCGGGACCACGGCGGTCGATCGGTACGGTGAAGGCCTGCTGCGGCTGGGGCGGGGTGGGGCGGACCGCGTCGCGGCCAGCGGCCGGCGGCTGCGCGATCGAAATGAGCGCCGTAAAGGTTGAAAACGAAGTGATCGACGGCGATCCGGTCACGCGGGCTCCCCAGGCGGCAGATCCCTCTGCCGCGCACTCCCGATTGGACCCCGGCCGTGGTTAACGAACGATGAATCTGGGTGCCCAACCCCGCGACCGTTGGATTCTGGGAAGGGTGGCACCGCCCGGGCGGCCGGTCTATTCTCGACTTCGTGAACGGACCGGGAAACCGACCGGAGGAGTGCGATGGCTGAACGGGTCTACGTCAACGAAGTCGGGCTCAGGGATGGGTTGCAGATCCATCCGCATTTCATTGCCACCGATGACAAATTAGCGCTGCTCGACGCGCTGATCGCGGCCGGGGTCACGTCGTTCGAGGCGACCAGCTTCGTCTCGCCCAAGGCGGTGCCGCAAATGGCGGACTCGGCCGACCTCTTCAAGCGCTTGCCGGTCAGGCCGGGGGTCGAATACCACGCGCTCATCCCCAACGAAAAAGGCTATGAGCGGGCGATCGCGGCGGGAGCCAGGTCGGTGGCGCTGGTGCTGGCGGCAACCGAAACCTTGAACAAGCGCAACATCAACATGTCGCTCGGCGAAGCGGTCGAGGTTTGCAAGGCCGTGCTCCGGCGCGCGCGCGCCGAAGGGGTCGCGACCCGGGCCTATATCGCTGCGGCCTGCGCCTGCCCTTACGAGGGCAAGGTCGCGCCGGCCGCCGTGTTCGCGCTCACCGACGAGATGTTCGCGGCCGGGGCCGCCGACATCGGGATCGCCGACACCATCGGCGCCGGCAATCCTGCCCAGGTCGCGTATCTCTTCGGGACCGTTGCCAAGAAGCACGGCGCGGCGCGCGTCTCGGCCCATTTCCACGATACCCGCGCCATGGGACTCACCAATGCCTGGGCGGCGCTCCAGGAAGGGATCCGCCGCTTCGATTCTTCGATCGGCGGCCTCGGCGGCTGTCCGTTCGCGCCCGGCGCCTCCGGCAACCTCGCGACCGAGGATTTGGTTTTCATGCTGCAGGAATCGGGGTTCGAGACCGGGATCGACATCGCCGGCCTGCGCCAGGCGGTCACGGTCGCCGAGCGCATCACCAGCCAGCACCTGGGCGGCCGGGTCGCCGCCTACTTCGCCTCGCAGGACAAGCGCCGCGCCGCGGCGGCCGAGTAAGGCAGCCGGGCTAAAGCCCGGCCCGCTCGCGTTCGAGCACGCGCCACTTCGAAAGGCGCCGCTCGATCAACTGGACCAGTTCGGTCAACAGCACGCCGAGGATCGCGACCGCGACGATCGGCACGAACAGCCGGTCGGTCGCCATCTCGTTGGCGGCGCGCAGGATCAGATTGCCGAGCCCGCTCGCGGCGGTGAACAGTTCGGAGACGATGATGCCGATGATGCCGAGGCCGACCGCCAGCCGAATCCCGGCCATGATGAAGGGGACCGCCGCCGGCAGCATGATCTTGTAAAAGATCTGGCGCTCGGTGGCGCCGAACGCCTGGCCGATCTCGATCATGCGTCCGCGCACGTCCTTGATGCCGGCGTAGGTGTTGATGATGATCGGGAACATCGCGATCGAGGCGATGATCGTGACCTTGCCGCCGACCTGCAGCCCGGCCGCGAGCGTGATCAACGGCACCAGCGCGACGCGCGGGATGGCGTAGAGCGCGTTGACGTAGGGATCGGTCGCATACTCGAACAGCCAGTAGCGGCCCATCAGCACACCCCAGGCGATCCCGCCGACGATCGAGATCGTCATGCCGATCCCGAACGGGATCATGCTGGCGACGACCGCCTTGAGCAGACTGCCGTCGAGCGCCATGTTCCAGGCCGCGAACCCGATCGCGCTCGGGAAGCTCATGAACAACGGATTGGCGCTGCGTCCGAAATACTCCCACAGCGCCAAGAACAAGCCGACCGCGACAACGCGGATCAGGTTCGGGCGGTCGCGCAGAAATGCACCGATGCCGGGGGTTTCGACGGGAGCCGCCACGGGCGGTCGTTCCGGGTCGATCAGACTTTGCGCAGCAACGAGCGAATCTCGGAGCGCGCCGCCACGAACTCAGGGTGCGAGCGAACGTCACCAGCCTCGACCCGGTACTTGGCGACCGGCGATTCCATGAGCCGCTTGATCTGGCCGGGCCGCGGCGTGAACACGACGATGCGGTCGGCCAGGATCAGCGATTCGTCGATCGAGTGGGTGACGAACAGGACCGTGGTCTTGAGATTGGCCCAGATCTTGAGGAAGTCTTCCTGCAATTGCTCGCGGGTCTGGGCGTCGAGCGCGCCGAACGGTTCGTCCATCAGCAAGAGGATCGGTTTGCGCATCAGGGCGCGAGCGATGCCGACGCGCTGTTGCATGCCGCCCGAGAGCTCGTGCGGATAGTGGCCCTCGAACCCATTCAAGCCGACGACCGACAAATAGTGATTGGCGGTATCGCGCCGCTCGGCCTTGGGTACGTTGTCGATCTCGAGCGGGAACTCGACGTTGTCCATGACCGTGCGCCACGGCAACAGGCCGAAGTCCTGGAATACCATGCAAGCGTCCTTGCGCGGCGCCTCGACCAGGTCGCCGGCGACGCGGATCTCGCCTTCGTCGGCGTTGAGTAGACCGGCGACCATGCGGAGCAGCGTGGTCTTGCCGCAACCGCTCGGGCCCAGCAGGCAGATCAGTTCGCCGGTCTTGACCTCGAGGCTGACATTGTCGAGCGCCACCATGATGCCGTTCTGGTGCTCGGCGACGTTGGCCTCGGTTTGGCGCACCTTGAAGCGCTTGACCGCGTTCGTGACCGTCACCATCGCGTTAGCCATCGGTCGTCCCTCCCCCTTGTTTCGCGCCGCTACTGCAGCGTTCGCATATGGCTCCAGACGTCGTCGTACATGACGAACATCACGTCGACGGTCTTGCGGACCGTTTTGATGACGAGTTCGCGGTCGGCTTCGGTCTTGGCGAACTTCTCGACCAGTTCGCGCCCGGCGTCGCTATGGTCCTCGTCCGCCTTGTCGTGGACGTACCAGTAAGCGAGCGCGACGTCGTCGAGGCCAAACTTCTTTTTCAGGTTGTCGGCGATGCGGCCGTAGAGCCCCGGGATCTGCGCTTCGCCGGCCAGCATATGCCCGGCGACGCCCTCCATGAAGCGCGTGCAGACGTCGGTGAAATAGGCCTTGAACGCGAGCGCGCCGGCGCAATAGTCGACGTTGTACATCACGTCCTTGCCCATGCCGAGCCCGGCCGCATAGTTGAGATAGAGCTTGTGGTGCGAGACGCCCTGGGCGAACAGGCGCCCGGTCGCTTCTTCATAGGCAACCTCGGCGATCCGCTCGCGCCACTCGGGGTCCGGGCACGCAACGTAGAGCCGGCCGTGGTAGTTGTGGTTGTGAAGCGTGATGATCGAGTGCTGTTTGCAGAAGTAGCGTACCTGCTCGAGATTGTGGCTACCGTCGACCATGCCCTTCCACAACGGATGCCCGTAGTTCGAGCGTTCCTTGTGGATACTCTTGATCGTTTCCAGCACGTTCTCAGTCGTCAACGCCATTCTCGTACTCCGTCGGTTCGTCCCGCGTTTCGGGCTCGGGCTTCAGGCGGCCGCTTGCATGCACCGCCAGGTGTCTTCCGTCAACAGATTCATCATGTCGATCGTCTCGCGTACGACGCGCAGCACGGTCTTCAAGTCGTCCTCGGTCTTGGCGAAGTCCTTCAAGAGCTTGCGGCCGATACCGGAATGGTCCTCGTCGGCGACGTCGTGCACGGTCCAGAACGCGACCGCCTTGTCGTCGAGGCCGAAGTTCTTCTTGAGGTTGTCGGCGATCGCGGTGAAGTAGCCCGGACCCTGCGCCTCGCCGGCCAGCATGTGCGCGGCGACGCCCTCGAGGAAGTTCTTGCCACACATCGCCTGGAAGTAGGCCTTGAACGCCAGCGCGCCCGGACAATAGCGGGTGGCGAGCAACTCGGCCCGGCTGATGCCGAGGCCCTCGCCGAAGTCGAAGTAGAGCTCGTTGTGCGGCTTGCCGTCGGCATAGAGGCGGCCGGTTCCCTCCTCGTAGACCACCTCGGCGATCATCGCGCGCCACTTGGGATCGGGGCAGATCACGTAAAGCCGACCGTGATAGTTGTGATTGTGGAGCGGGATGATGCCGTGCTGGCGGCAGAACTCCTTGACCATCGGCAGCGGCAGCGTGCCTTTGATCAAGCCCTGCCACATCGGCTGCTCCCAGAACTTGTTCTGTTTGTGCATGGCGTCGATCGCGGCAAGCGCGCCGTCGACCGTGAGCCGCTTGGCCGCCGCCTTGACGGCGCCATGGACCGCCTTCTTGATCGTCTTGGCCGGCGTCTGCTTCTTGGCCGCCCGCTTCGATGCCGTTTTCTTTCGAGATGTCATCGTTGTTATCCCTGTGCTCGTTCTTTTTCCAAGATACGCCAACGCGAAATACGCCGCTCGACGATCGCGATCAACTCGGTCGCAACGATACCGATCACGCCGATCACGATCACCGCGAAGTAGACCTGGGCCGTTTCGAAGCGATCGGCCGAATCGCGCACCAGGCCGCCGAACCCGACCATCGCCGTGAAGAACTCGGCAATCACCATGCCGACGATGCCGAGGCCGACGCAGAGCCGGATGCCGGTCATGATGTAGGGGATAGCGCCGGGCACGATGATCTTGAAGAAAATCTGCCGCGGCGTCGCTCCGAACGCGCGGCCGATGTCGAGCATGGCGCCGCGTACATCGCGGATGCCGGCATAGGTGTTGACGATCACCGGGAAGATCGCGACCGACACGATGATGATGGTTTTCGACAGCGTTTCGAAGCCGAACCACAGGATGAACAGCGGCACCAGCGCCGGCTTCGGCACCGCATAGAAGCCGTTGATGAACGGATCGAGCGTGTATTCGGCCTGCCACCAGGTCGCGGTCACCGCACCCAGGATAATCCCGGCGACGATCGAGATCGCGGTTCCCATCCAGAAGTGTTCGACGCTCTCGAGGAACAGCTTGACGATCAAGCCTTTCTCGAAAAGCGCGACCGTCGCCTCGACGATCGCGCTCGGCGGGACGATGAACAGGATATTGGCGCCCTTGGCGCTGTACTCCCAGATCGCGAAAAAAATAACCAGCGAGACCAGGCGAATGAGGTTCGGTCGCTCGCGCAGCGGCTGCCACCACGGCAGCGGGCGGCGGCGGGCGGTCGGAGCGGGGCCGGTCACGCTCATGCTCGCGGCCGGCCGGCGCTGTCCGGACGGTTCGCGCCGGCGGGTTGCGCCGCCGCGGAGCCGGTTGGTGTTCGATCGATCGAGGTCATAGCGGATCGAGGCCCGAAAACGAACGGCTGGCACGCGCCGCACCGGGCTTGTGCCAGCCTTGCCGAAACCGCCACGCGCCCGCTACCGAGCGCGCGGCAACTATCGGCTTCAGCTCTGCGGCTTACCGAGCTCCTTGGCGACGTCGTCGGTGATACCCTTGAAGATAATTTCTTGGGGCGTCACGATACGTTCGATCTCCTTGTATTCGAAGTAGGTCCGCGCGGTGAAGTCCTGAACCTTGTCGGTGACCGCGCCGTCCAAGTCCCACAGCTTTTCGGCGTTGAAGCGGTCGATGATGCTGCGGATCATCACCGGATCGAGGCTCGGCATGCGCTTATGAAGCGCGGCCGTCGCGAAGGCCGGATCTTGGGCGGCGTAACGTGCGCCGCGCGTCGTTGACGTCAACAACTTGGTCAACGCCTTGCGCCGTTCCGGATTGTTGAGCGTTTCCTCGCGCGCGACGAGATAGGTGTAGCCGACGCCGCCGAGCTCCGCCGAGATATTGGTGATCCAGTGAATCTGATCCTTGGCCCGTTCGGCGAACAGCGTGCTGACCAGGGTCATATCCGCCTTGCCCGCGATGACGCCGGCCAGGCGGTCGGCATGGCCGCCGATGGCGATGTTCTTGAGGCCCGAGGCGTCGAGATTGTGCTTTTTCAACACCATGGCGATCATGTGGTTGAGCATGCTGACGCCGCCCGAACCGGCCATGACCTTGCCTTCCATCGTCTTGTCGATCTTGCCAGAAAGCTTTTCCTTGTTGCCGATCAGCTGATAGTCGACGGTCGACTGCCAGGCGCCGAACACCTTGACCTTGGCGCCCTTGAGGTAGCCGTTCATCGCGGTCGACGGTCCGATCAACGTGAAATCGCCGTCGCCCGACATCAGCGTGCGGAACGCGGTGGCATCGCCCTGCACCAGCAGTTCTTCGATTTCGAGGCCCTGCTCCTTGTACCAGCCCTTGTCTTCGGCGATGTAGTGCGGCACGCCGAAGGTGTTGGGCGGCGTCGGCAGCACGATTTTCACCTTCTCGGCGGCAGCCGGCGTGGCGGCGCCGAGGAGCGCGCCGCACGCGATGAGCGCGCTCGCGCTCAGCAAGGCGACGCGACGCGTCAACGTAGAGCTCATTCGCATAGCAGTACCTCCCGAAAAATTATTGTGAATGGGGACCGCAGGGGGCGACCCGTCGCGATCATCACACACACGCTCGGACCCGTCAACGCGCGATCCGGCGGGGAAATACCCGGAAATGCTGGTATTTTCGCCCGCCCTGCGGCCGGGACGACGCCTCAGCCGAGGATGAACTCGCGAATCAGCCGGTTGAGCCTGTCCGGGTGTTCGCTTTGCGGCAGGTGACCGCAGTTCTCGAACACCTCGAGCCGCGCATTCGGCATCCGCGCGACGCCCTTTTCGTGCCACTGCCAATTGGCGCGGATGTCGTTGCGCCCGCAGATCACGAGCGTCGGCGCCTTGATCTCCTCGAGCCGATGGTAGACGCGGACCGTTTTCGAATCGGCCGCCGCCATCATCCCGAGCAGGGTCTGCTTGAAGGCGTCGACCCGGTCCGGGTAGGCGTAGGTCGTGAGCTGGATCGGAATCACCTCGAGCGGCACCGAAGCCGGATCGTGGACGATGTTGGCGAGGCGCTTGACGCAGCTCGCCCAGCTCGGGTTCTGCATCGCCGTTAGCGCGTTGGCGAAGGTGTTCTTGAGCGTCGCGTTGATCTCGTCGGGCGGATGAAAGGTCGACGCGCTGCCGATCATGATGATTTTCTTCACTTGGTGCGGGCGCGCGAAGTACATGAGCGGCGAGAGCAGGCCGCCGTAGGAATTGCCGCCGACGCAGAAGCTGGTGAAGCCCAGGCGGTCGACCAGCTTACCGAGGTGGTCGATCACCGCCGGCTGCGGCGGACCGCCCTTCAAATCGACCATGCCGGTGAAGCCGTGGCCGAGGACGTCGGGCGCGACCACGGTGAAGTCCTTGGCCAGCACGTCGATGTTGCGGCAGAACATGTCGCCCGAGGTACCGACCGGATGGAGCAGCAGTAGCAGCGGACCCGATCCCCCGTAGAGGTAGCGGGTCTGGATACCGTCGATGTCGATGATTTTGCATTTCATGGGCAACGTTCCTCGACCCCCCTCTCGTGCGGAGCAGGGGGAGGGAGGGGGATTGAGACCGGCCGGCCGACCCCCACCCGCCCTCCCCCTCGCCGAGGGGGAGGGCGTTACGCGGCAGGGATGCTACGCGAAGAGCGGACGCAGGTCGGTTTTGACTTTGGCGAGCGCAGCGAAGTCTGGCTTGCGGTCGACGAAGAACTCGACCTTGAGCTTGTCCGGATCCTCGAGGAAGAAGCTCCGCTTCCGGCTGTCATCGACCTTTTGCAGGATCGGGATGCCGGCCTTGGCGAGGTTGGCCTCGGCCTCGGCGATCGCCTTTTCGTTCGGCATTTCGCAGGCGATGTGGTGGTAGCCCAAGTCGGCATCGACGTCGTTGCGGACGAGGCAGATGTCGAAGCTCGTCTGCTTGGCCGAACCGCGCAAGTAGGCGTAGGACTTGTCGGGCGCGGCGTAGACAAGCTCGAGCCCGGCGACGTCGCGATAGAACGGCATCACATAGTCGACGTCCGAAACCATGAACACGGTGCGCGCGACGCGGAGCGGACGGATCGGGGCGCCTTCGACGTGACGATACTCCGGATCGTCGATCCAGTTGTGGTCCTCGATCGGGGTGCCGACGTTCGGATTCCATTGGCTGGTGATGAGACCCAGGTCGTGGGCGCCGCTCAAATACTGGCGCCAGTCCTTGGTGGTGTCGGCGTAGAACTCGTGCACGGTGCCGTCGGGATCGTAGAGATAGATCGCCCACGAGCCGCCGTGATGGAGGACTTGCTTGAACTCGACCCCGGCCTTGACGCCGCGGTTATAGGCCGCGACCAGCTCTTTCTGGTTCACGGTCTCCCAACCGATGTGGTTGAGGCCGGGCTTGCCGACGTAGTTGTTGATCGACTGCTGCTTGCCATCCTTGCCGATACGCGGCTGGAAGGAAGCCTGCACCAGGCCGAAATCGTGATGGGTGTTGCCGTTCGAGACGAACCCAGCCTTGATCGAACGCTCGAAACCGACGCCCTCGAAGCCGCAGACCCCATTGTAGAAGGCATAGGCCTTGTCGAGGTCGCTGATGAAGATATTGGCGTGACCGGGGCGGCGGGTCGAAAACTTGACCGCCGGCTCGTATTTAGGCGCGATCTTGGCCCGGGCTCTTACGTCTTCAGCTACCGACATCGTATCCCTCCGCTTAGGCGGCGCCCCAATGCGCCTTGGCCGACTCTCACCGCCCCGCATCCCGGCGCGGCTTGATGTGGATCAATATAGCACGCGGGCTTCGGCCGGGAAGCCGGTCACGCTGCACCGCCGGGGGCGGTCATGCGGCGTATCGCCGGAGGGCCGAGTCGACGCGGCCGAGCGCTTCGTAGTCCGCGGTCCGCTCGACGAAGAACTCGATCGGGACCTGATCGGGGTCGGTCAGGAAAAAGCTCCGCTTGCGGGCATCGTCGAAGCGGCGACCCGGCGCGATTCCGGTGCGCGCAAGCGCGGCCTCGGCGCGGCTGACCGCGTCTTCATCGGCGAGCTCGGCGGCGACGCCGTAGGTGCCGACCTGGTCCGCGTGCTCCGCCTCGAGCAGGCAGAGATCGAATCCCGACTGGCGCGCGGAGCCCCTCAGATAGGCGTAGCTCTTGTCGCGCGCGAGATACATGAGATCGAGCCCGCCGACATCGCGGTAGAACGCGATGAGCTTAACGACGTCGGACACGTAAACGACGGCGCGGCTGATTCGGCGCGGAGCGATCGGCGCTTTGTCGACCGCGACCCAGACCGGCTTCGGGTCCCAATAGGGCGTCGGGTCGGCTGGCTGAGCGAGCGGGTCCCAGCCTTCGGTGACCGACGAGGCATCGCCGCCGGAGAAGATCTTCCGCCATTCGAGCGTCGCGTCGGCGTAGAACTCGTGATAGACGCCGTCCGGGTCGAACAAATAGAGCGCGTGCGAGCCGCCGTGGTAGAGGCTCCGCTGAATGCGGATGTCGGCATCGAGCGCGCGGCGATACGCTTCGACCAGCGCGGCCTGATTGGCCGTTTCCCATCCCAAGTGGTTGAGCGTCCCGGGGCCGCGGTAGTTGGCGACCGACTTCAAGGTGCCGTCGGCGCCGTAGCGCGGCTCGTTGGTGCCCGACCCGTTCAGCCCGAAGTCGTGGTGGCTGTTACCGTTCGAGAGAAAGTACGAGCTCTTGCTGTGGCCGACCATGTCGAAGCCGCAGATGCCGTTGTAGAACGCGAATGCCCGGTCGCGGTCGGAAACGTAGATGTTGGCGTGCCCGAGCCGGCGGGTCGGAAAACGAACGGACGGTGCGGTGCCGCTCTTGGACGTAGCGTCAATGGTCATTGCCATGGTGGGTCCTCTTTAATTCTCTCGATCGAAACTATAACAGATCGTCGCGACGGCTTCGCGGTAGGCAGCGTCAGTCGAGCTTGGCGAGCGCGTCGAGAATATCGGGCGAAAGCGCGAGGTCGGCGCCCTTAATGAAGGTATCGACATGCTCCAGGCGGGTCGCGCTCGAGAGTGCGCTGGCGACGAACGGGCGGCTTCGCACCCAGGCGATCGCCATCGGCGCAGGATCGAGCCCCGCTTGACGCGCGATCGCGACGACCTTGTCGGCCCGCGCCAGCATCGCTGGCGCCCCGTAGCCCCAGGCGCGGTAGCGCGGGAACGCTTCGAGCCGCGCGCCTTTGGGTAGCGCACCGCCCGCATATTTGCCGGTGAGTACGCCCATCGCCAGTACCGAATAGGCGATCAAGCCGACGCCTTCCTCGCGGCATACTTCGGCCAAGCCGGCTTCGACCTCGCGCTGCAGAAGGTTATAGAGATTTTGGATCGCGACCACGCGCGGCCGTTGGTTGGCCTCGGCCGCGGTGCAGAGCTTGGTCAACCCCCACGGCGTTTCGTTGGAGACGCCGAAATAGCGGACCTTGCCCGCCTCGACCAGACGCGCCATCGCCTCCAGTTGCAGATCGAGCGGCGTCGCCCGATCGGGCCAGTGCGTCTGATAGAGGTCGACATAGTCGGTACCGAGGCGCTCGAGCGAACCCTCGAGCGCCCGTGTCAGGTGATGGCGGTCGAACGCGGTCGTGCCGTGGCGGATGTGGTTCATCTGGTAGCCGTACATGTTGTCGTTCGGCCCCGAGAGCTTGGTCGCGACGATCACGGCATCGCGCGGCTTGCCTTTGAGCCATTTGCCGACGATCTCCTCCGACTTGCCGTAGGACTGCGCGGTCGGCGGCGAGGCGTACTGCTCGGCGGTATCGATCAGGTTGACCCCGGCCTCGAAAGCGCGGTCCAGCATGCTGAGGGACGTGGCTTCGTCGACCTGTCCGCCCATGGTCATGGTGCCGAGCCCGACGTCGGAGACGCGGAGCCCGCTCCGGCCCAATCGTTTGTAGTTCATGGTCGACCTCGTCGTTTCAAGCGAACGCTGGCGCTTGACCGAGCGTTTCCAGGGCGGTGACGAGCGCGGGCGGCAGCGTCAGGCGCGCGCTCGCGATCAAACTATCGAGCTGCGCGGCCGTGGTCACGCTCGAGAGGACGGTGGCGACACCCGGGCGTTCGCGCACCCACGCGAGCGCGACCTGCGCCGGATCCAATCCGGCCGCGCGGCAGAGCGCGACGAAGGCGTCGGCTTGGCCGCGGTGTGCGGGCTTGCCCCAGCGCGGGCGGTAGCGCGGGAACCGTTCGAGCCGCGAGCCCTTGGGCAACGCCCCGCCTGCGTACTTCCCGGATAGAACGCCCATCGCCAGCGGCGAGAACGCAAGCAGGCCGACGCCTTCGGCGATGCAAAGTTCTTGCAGTCCGCGCTCGAAGCCGCGGTCCAAAAGGTTGTACTGGTTCTGGATCGCGACCGCGCGCGGCAGCCCGTGTCGATCGGCGGCGGCGAGCAGCGCGGCCAGGCCGGCCGTGGTCTCGTTCGAGACGCCGAGGTAGCGGACCTTGCCGGCGGCAATCGAGCGGCCGGCGGCCTCGAGCTGCTCATCGACCGGGACTAGGCGATCGGGCCAGTGAAACTGATAGAGATCGACATAGTCGGTGCCGAGGCGGGTGAGCGAAGCCTCGAGTGCGCGCGTCATGTGGTGGCGGTCGAGCACCGCGTTGCCGCCCCGGATGTGAGGGATCGGATTGGTCCCGCCCAGGACGAACGCATCGTTGGGTCCGCCCACTTTGGTTGCGATCACGACGCGATCGCGGGCCTGGCTCTTGAGCCAGCGGCCGATCAGCGCTTCGGAAACGCCGTAAGTGCGGCGGACATTGGCCTGGAGCCCATCCGCCATCTCGGCCATGTCGATCAGGTTGATGCCGGCGTCGAGCGCGCGGTCGAGGAGCGGGAACGCGGCGCCATCGTCGAGCGACCCGCCCATCGTCATGGTGCCCAAAGCGACCGGGGCGATCCGGAGCCCGCTCCGGCCGAGGCGGCGATAGTTCACACGCGGAAACGAACGGCCGGCGCGCGGGGCGCGACGCCAGTTGCCCGCTCAGTGGGCCTTTTTGATCGACCGGTACATGTCGTCGTAGAGCAAGAACGTCATGTCGACGGTCTCCTGAACGATTTCGAGCACACGCTGGCGGTCGCTGTCGCTCTTGGCGAACTGTTCGAGCAGCTCCTTGCCGACGCCGGAATGGTCTTCGTCGGCGACGTCGTGCACGGTCCAGAACGCGACGCCCTTGTCGTCGAGCTTGAAATTCTTCTTGAGGTTCTTGGCGAGTTTTGCAAACACGCCGGGCCCCTGCGCTTCGGCCGCGAGCATGTGGCACGACACCGCTTCGAGGAACGGCCGCTCGCACATCTGGATGAAGTAAGACTTGAACGCGAGTGCGCCCGAGCAGTAGTGCGGTTTCAAGAGGTCCTTGCGCGCGATCCCGATCGCTTCGCCGAAGTTGTAGTAGAGCTCGTTGTGCGCGACGCCCTCGGCATAGAGCCGGCCGGTGCCCTCTTCGTAGACGACCTCCGCGATCTTGGCGCGCCAGCCCGGATCGGGGCAGTAGACGTAAAGCCGGCCGTGATAGTTGTGGTTGTGGAGCGGGATGATGCCGAACTGCTTGGCGAACTCGCGGGTCTGCGCGAGGTTGAAAGTGCCGTCGATGATGCCGGCCCAGGTCGGGTGTTCGCCGAACGGGCGGCTTTCGTGAATTTCGTGGATCTTGTCGAGCACGTCCTGGTTTGTAAGCGCCATTTCTCTCCTCCTCCACCGCGCGTTTTTTGGGCGCGGCGCTGCGACCGCACTGAACCACCGCCGCCCGAATCGGTCAAGCCGAGGCGACGCCGGCTAACGCGGCTTGGCGAGCGCGTCGGCGAGCGCGCGAAACGGCAGCAGCACGCAGCTGTGGCGGCTCTTGTGCGGCGCGACCGGGGCGAACGCCGCCAACTCCTGCCACGCGCCATGGAGACGCGCGCCCTGTTCGAGCATCGCCCGCACCTGGGCTTCGGCGACCGCGACCTGGGTGCGCGAGCCGCCCTCGGCCTTGGCCGCCAGGAGCCCGGCCGCCGCCTTGCAAAGGACGCAGCCGCGCGTGTGATGGCGAATCTCGCCGATGCCGCTGCCTGCGAAGGCGACGTCCATGGTGACGCGGTCGCCGCAGAGCGGGTTGTCGGCGGTCGCGCTGGCCGCCGGGGCGGCGAGCCGCCCGGCGTGCGAGGCGTCGCGCGCCAGCGCTAGAATCTCGGACGGGTAAAGGTCGTCGCTCACAGCAGCTTCTCGAGCGCGCGATCGAGCGCGCCGACGAACGCGTCGATGTCGCCGCGATCGTTGTAGGGGGCGAGGCTCGCCCGCGTCGTACCGGCAACGCCGAAAAAATCCATCAATGGTTGGGCGCAGTGGTGCCCGCCGCGGACGGCGCAGCCCTCGCGATCGAGCAGCTGACTGATGTCGTGCGGGTGCGCGCCTTCGACCGCGAACGAGACCACTGGCATCCGCGCCTGTAGACCGCTCGGCCCGATCACGCGAACGAGTCCGCGCCCGCGATCGACTGTCTGCAGCCCGTCGAGCAGCCGCCCGGTCAGATCCATGAGGTGGCTCTCGACCGCGGCACCGTCCAAGCGAGCGGCCCAGGCGAGCGCGGCGCCCAAGCCGACCGCCTGCGCGATCGGCGGCGTGCCGGCCTCGAACCGATGCGGAACGTCGGCGTAGGTCGTTTTCTCGAAGGTTACGGTCCGGATCATCTCGCCGCCGCCCATGAACGGCGGCATCGCGTCCAGGAGCGCGCGTCGGCCCCACAGCACGCCGATCCCGTTCGGCCCGTAGACCTTGTGGCCGGAGAATGCATAGAAATCGACGCCCAACGCCTGCACGTCGAGCGGTCCGTGCGGTGCGCGCTGCGCGCCGTCGAGCAACACTTTGGCACCGACCTTGGCCGCAGCGGCGACGATCGCGCCGACATCGGTGATGGCGCCGGTCACGTTCGAGACGTGGGTGACGGCGACGAGCCGCGTGCGCGGCGTGACCGAACGGTCGAGCGAATCGAGGTCGAGGCGGCCCTCGGGAGTGGCTTCGATCACCTTGATCGCGATGCCGCGACGATCGCGCAAGAGCTGCCACGGCACGATGTTCGAGTGGTGTTCGAGCCGAGAGAGCAAGACTTCGTCGCCCGCCCCGAGCTGCTCGCCGAAGGTCCGGGCGACCAGGTTGATGGCGGCGGTAGTGCCCGAGGTAAACACGATCTCGGCCGGCGCGGCAGCGTTCACATAGCGCGCGACTTCGCGGCGCGCACCCTCGTAGGCGGCGGTGGCGGCCTCGGCCAGGCGATGAACGCCGCGCAGGACGTTGGCGCGACTCGTCGTCTCGTGGCGGTCGATCGCGTCCAAGACCGCGCGCGGCATCTGGCTGGTCGCGCCGTTGTCGAGATAGTGGAGCGGTACGCCCGCCGCGGCGGTGGCGAGGATCGGGAATTCGGCGCGGAGCCGGGCGACGTCGAACGCCATCGTTCACGCCCCCTTGGCGCGGAGCGCGGCGAGCGCCGCCGGCGTGTCGATGTCGAGAAAGATCGCGTCGTCGTCCATCGCCACTTCGTAAACCCGATCGGCGTGCTCGCCAATGAGATGGCGCGCACCGACATCGCCGGCAATGGCGGTGAGCGCCGCGAAGTACTGCGCCCCCCACAACACCGGGTTGCCGCGCTTACCGCGGCGGGTCGGGACGCCGATCGCGCGGCTCGCGGCCGGCGCGAACGCGGCGATCAAGCGGTCGATATGCTCGGCGCGGATTTCGGGCATGTCGGCCAGGCACACGACCGCGCCGTCGGTCCCGGACGGGAGCGCGCGGATACCGTGCGCGAGCGAGGTCGAGAGCCCCTCGGCGTAACGCGGGTTGTGGGTGATGGCGACGTCGAGGCCCGCCAGCGCCGCTCGCACCGCCTCGGCCTGGTGCCCGGTGACGACGACGATCGGTCGGGCGCGCGAGCCGGCGATCGCTTGAACGGTACGGCGCACCATCGGCGTCCCGGCGACGTCGGCCAACAGCTTGTTGGCTTCGCCCATGCGGCGCGACTGGCCGGCGGCGAGGACGAGCGCGGCGATCTTGGCTGCCCGCGGCGGCGGTTCGGGCTCGCGCGGTTGCGGTCGTCCGGGGATTTCCTTCAGGAGCCCGCCGACGCCGAGCCGTGCGAGGTCGGCGCCGGCGACCGGGACGCCGGCCAAAATGCGCCGCAGCACGTGGTCGTAGCCGTTGAGTCGGGGCGAGCGGGCCGAACCGGGCAAGCCCAGAATCGCCGTCCGGCCGTGGCGGGCGAGCAGGAGAAGGTTGCCGGGGTCGACCGGCATCCCCAGACGCTCGATGGTTCCCCCCGCTCGTTCGATCGCCGCCGGTACGACGTCGCGCCGGTCGATCACGGCCGAGGCGCCGAACACCAGGATCGGATCGCAGCCCTGGGCGAGCAGGTCGGCGAGCGCGGCCGCAACCGCCTCGACCGTGTGGGCCACACGCCGTTCCTCCACGATTCGGCTGCCGAGCGGCGTCAGGCGTTCGGCCTGAACGGCCGCGGTCTTGTCGAGCACGCTTTCTTTGAGGCCGGGAAGCCGCGTCAGGACCAAGCCGACGTCGTGAGGCCGGAACGGGGCGAGCGCGACCGGCGGTTTTGCTGGTGCGGTCGCGACCCACCGGTCGAGCGCGGCGCGCGGCACGCCGAGCGGGATCACTTTGACCGTCGCCAGCAGTTGATCGGGCTCGGCCGGCTCGAATGGCGCGACGGTCGCGATCGTGAGCGCCTCGTGGATCGCGTTCAAGGCGTCGATCGCGGCGGAGTCGATCACGGCGAGGCCGTGGGCGCGGGCGTTGATATTGGCGCGGCCGGTGAAGGCGGCGCCGACTTTGGTCCCGGCACCGGCGACCGCAGCCGCGGCGCGCGCTGCGGCCTCGTCCTCGCCGATATCGCTCGCTTCGAGTTCGACCACGGCGATCGCGGCGATACCGGCCGCCTGCAATCGGGCGACATCGGCCTTGGTCAAGCGATGGCCTTTGGCGAGCTTGCCGGTGTCGACGCGGTGGCTATGGGCGAGGATCGTGCCCTCGGCCTCGGCGACGGCGCGGGTCAGGAACTTCATGCCGCGTCGGCGGCGGTTCCGTTGCCCGTGCCCGCCGGCTGCCGCAGAGCTTGGGTCACCTGAGCCAGAATCGAAACCGCGATCTCGGCCGGCGAGCGGGCGCCGATCGCCAGTCCGACCGGGCCGTTGATGCGGGCCATCGCCGGGGCCTCGAACCCGGCCATCTCGAGGCGCTTCAAGCGCGCGGCATGGGTCTTCCGGCTACCGAGCGCGCCGATGTAGAACGCCGGCGATTCGAGCGCCATGGTGAGCGCGGGATCGTCGATCTTGGGGTCGTGGGTGAGCGTGACGACCGCGGTGCGGACATCGGGTGCGAGCGCGGTCAGAGCATCGTCCGGCCAGTCGCCGATCAACGTAACCCCGGGGAAACGCTCTTCGGTCGCGAACGCGCGGCGCGGATCGACGATCACGACCTCGTAGCCGGCGAGCGCCGCCATGCGGGCGAGCGGCTGGGCGATGTGGACGGCGCCGACCACGATCATGCGGAGCGGCGGATTGTAGACGTTGAGGAAATAGCGCCGGCCGCCGTCCTCGACGACGCCCGACTTGTCGGCGACCGCGGCCGTGACGATCGCGTCCGCCACCGCCGGGGCGAGGCCCGCGAGCGTCGCCGGCTCGCGCGGGTAGACCAGGCGCTCGTCGTTGCTGTCCAGGTCCGTCACTAGCACGGTCGGCCGCTTGGCGGCGCGGTCGCGCTGGAGCTGGGCGAGGATGGCGGCTTTCATGGCCGGGGTCAGTCGAGCGGTTCGACCCGGACCTGGACCTTGCCGCCGCACGCGAGGCCGACCGCCCAGGCTTGCTGGTTGGTGACGCCGAACTCCAGCATCTGGGGGACCCGGGTCTTGATGACGTCGAGCGCGGCGTGGACGACGGCGCCCTCGATGCAGCCGCCCGAGACCGAGCCGACGAACGTGCCGTCGTTCTGGACCGCGAGTTGGCTTCCCACCGGCCGGGGCGAGGAGCCCCAGGTCTGGACCACGGTCGCGAGCGCAACCGGCTTACCCGCTTCACGCCACGCTGCCGCTTGTTCGAGCACCCGTTCGTCATCCATGGCCTCTCACCTGGCTTTGAGAACCTAACGCAGGAACGTCCTTCGGCAAGTACGGTTCGACGCCTTCCCCCACCGGCCCATCGGCCGTGAGCGCCCGGGCCAAGTCGTCGAGGCTCTCGAGATTGTGCACCGGGCGGAAATCGTCGACATGCCGAATCAGGACCCGCACGCCCGACGATTTTGCCTCGAATTCGCTGAACCGCAACAGCGGGTTGAGCCAGATCAGGCGCCGGCACGACTTGTGCAGCCGCTCGATTTCGCCCTCGAGACCGACGCCGGCGTCACGGTCGAGCCCGTCGGTGACCAAGAGCACGATCGCGCCCTGGCCGAGGACGCGGCGCGACCACACCAGGTTGAACTCGCGGAGCGTCAGGCCGATGCGGGTGCCGCCCGACCAGTCCTCGACCGCGTCGCGGACTTTATTGATCGCGACATCGACGTCGCGCTGCTTCAGGTGGCGGGTGACATTGGTGAGCCGCGTGCCGAACAGAAACGTATGAACCCGGTCGCGGTCGTTGGTGAGTGCATGAACGAAGTGCAAGAACATGCGCGAGTAGTTGCTCATCGAGCCCGAGATATCGCAGAGAATCACCAATGGCGGCCGCCGCCGGCGGTGGCGTTTGCGCTTGAGCAGGATGAACGAGCCGCCGTAGCGCAAGCCGGCGCGGAAGCTCCGCCGCATATCGATGCGGGCGCCGCGCGGATCGGCGGCGAAGCGGCGGGTCTTGACCTCGACGATCGGGAGGCGCATGCGCTTGATCGCGTCCTTGGCGCGCGCCTGTTCCTCGATCGACATCGCTTCGAAGTCGACTTTCTGCAGCACTTCCTTGTCGGAGTACGTGAACGAGGCGTCGAGCTCGATCTCCTTCTTTTCCTGCTCGACCTTGTCCTCGTCGCCGCGCTCGGCGACCGCCGCTTCGGAGACACGCCGGTTGGCTTTCTTGACGTTCTCGGGCGGCGCCAGCGGCGGCAGCTGCACCTTCTGCAGCTCGGCCAGGAAATTGGGCTTGCGCCAGACGATGTGGAACGCCTGGTTGAAGAGCTCGCGATGCTCGAAGCGGTTGACGAATACCGCGTGCAGCGCCCAGTAAAAATCGTCCTTGTGGCGGATACCGACCGCTTCGACGGCACGGATCGCTTCGATCACCTTACCGGGGCCGACCGGCATTCCGGCTTTCCGGAGCACGCGGCCGAAGTGGATGATGTTCTCGGCGAGGCGACCTCGCAGCGGTTCGCCGGCGCCAGTCGACATCGCAGCCGCCGGCATCAAGCGGCTCCGGCCAGCTCCGCGTTGACGCGGTTCAAGATCGCTGCCGCCTCGTCGCCGCGGATCTTCTGAATGTCGTCCTGATACTTGAGCAGGATGCCGAGCGTGTCGTCGATCATCTGCGCATTGAGCGTGATCGCGTTCAACTGCATCAACGCGTCGGCCCAATCGATGGTCTCGGCGATACCGGGCACTTTGAACAGGTCTACCTTGCGGATCTCCTGGACGAACCCGACCAGCGCTTTCGCCAGCCGCTCGCTGCAGCCGGGCACCTTCAGGAGCACGATCTTGCGCTCGCGCTCGGCGTTGGGAAAGTCGACCCAGTGGTAGTAGCAGCGCCGTTTCAGCGCGTCGTGGATTTCGCGGGTGCGGTTCGAGGTGATGATGACGATCGGCGGTTCCTGCGCTTTGACGGTGCCGATTTCCGGCACCGTGATCTGGTAGTCGGCGAGGACCTCGAGCAGGAACGCCTCGAACGGTTCGTCGGTGCGGTCGAGCTCGTCGATCAGGAGCACTGGCGGGCCGGCGGTATCGGTTTCGAGCGCGCGCAGCAGCGGGCGCTTGATCAGGAAGCGCGGCGAGAACACGTCCGACCCCAGGCGCTCGCGGTCCTGCACGCCTTCGGCCTCGGCAATCCGGATCTCGATCATCTGGGCCGCGTAGTTCCACTCGTAGACCGCCGAGGACACGTCGAGCCCTTCGTAGCATTGCAGCCGTTCGAGCCGCCGCCCGAGCATGCGCGCGAGCACGTTGGCGATCTCGGTCTTGCCGACGCCGGCCTCGCCTTCGAGGAACAGCGGGCGTTTGAGCTTGAGCGCGAGATAAAGCGTCGTCGCCAGGCTGCGCTCGGCGACGTAGTTGCCGGCGCGCAACAGCTCAACGGTGGCATCGACGGAGGTCGGAAGGGCGGCCATGGGTTGACTCAGAGGGTGAATACCTGGCGCGCAACCGACTGGCTTTGACCGAGGTTAGGGTGCGTGCCGAATGCAGAATCGGCGCGGCCTGTGCTCCGCCGCCGCCATCATCTAACGCGTTGGGCCGACGATGTACAGGCGGCTCGGGCCGGGCGCACGCGCCCGTTGGGGCCGCCCCCCGGCTTGGCAGCGTGATTGGGCGGCACCGGGGGGAATAATCCCTCACGCGGCCGGAGGTAGCCGCTGCTGCGGGCGGACGCCCACTTCCGCGGCGTGGCGCCGCTCGCCGCGCTTACTCGGCGCCAGCGACGGCGCGCTTGGCGAGCACGGTGATCAAGTGCGCGCGGTACTCGGCGCTGCCGTGGATGTCCGCGTTGAGGCCGGCGGTCGGGTGCTTGTAGTTTTCGATCGCCTTGGGCGAGAAGTCTTTCTTGAGCGCGTCCTCGATCCCCTTGACCCGGAACACGCACGGGCCGGCGCCGGTCACCGCGCAGCGCACATCGTTCCCCTTCTTTGAGACGAACACGCCGACGATCGAGAACCGCGAAGCCGGGTTCGGGAACTTGATGTAACAAGCCTTGTCCGGGACCGGGAACACCACCTTGGTGATGAGCTCGCCCTCTTTGAGCGCGGTCTCGAACAGCCCTGTGAAGAAGTCGTCGGCCGCGATCTTGCGCTGGTCGGTCTCGATCGTCGCCCCCAGACCCAGCACCGCCGTCGGGTAACACGCGGCTGGGTCCGAGTTGGCGAGCGATCCGCCGATGGTGCCGCGGTGGCGCACCTGCGGATCGCCGACCCCGCCCGCCAACTTGGCGAGCGCCGCGATCGCCTTCTTGACGTCCTTCGACTCGGCGACGACCTCGTGACGCGTCATCGCGCCGATCGCGACCGTCTTGCCGTCGACTTTGATCCCGGCGAGCTCGCCGACCTCGTTCAAGTCGATCAGGTTGCCCGGCTTCGACAGCCGCAGCTTCATCGGCGGCACCAGCGACATGCCCCCGGCCAGATACTTGGCTTCGTCCCGCTTCTTGGCGATAGCGACCGCGTCCTTGACGTTCTTCGCCTTGTGGTAGTCGAACTCGTACATGGTTCTTCTCCCTGCGTCCGGCGCTAGCGCGCGCCCGCCATCGCCTTGGCCCCGGCGGCGATCGATTTGACGATGTTGTGGTAGCCGGTGCAGCGGCACATGTTGCCCTCGAGGTTCTTCCGGATCTCCTGTTCGGTCGGATTCGGAATCCGGCGGACCATGTCGAGCGCGGTCATAATCATGCCCGGCGTGCAGTAGCCGCACTGCAGCCCGTGATTGTCCTTGAACGCCTGCTGCATCGGGTGGAGCTGATCGCCGGTGGCAACGCCCTCGATCGTCTTGATGTCCTGGCCCTCGCACTGGACCGCGAACAGCGAGCACGACTTCACCGACTCGCCGTTCATATGAACCGTGCACGCGCCGCACTGGCTGGTATCGCAGCCGATGTGGGTCCCCGTCAGCCGCAACGTCTCGCGCAGAAAGTGCACCAGCAGCGTGCGCGACTCGACCTCGCCGCTCACCGTCTTGCCGTTGACCTTCATCGATACCTTATGTGTCGCCATCACGTCCTCCGGCTACTCATTTTCGTTCGTTGTAGCGCCGACCTGTTCGCTCGACGGGCGGGGCAGCATCGCGTCGGCCCCCCTTAGTGTCAAGCTTGGGGTCGGTGGTTCCTCGTCCTTCAAGCGTTCAACGCCTTCCACACCCGTTCCGCCGTCGCCGGCATCTCGACATGCTTGACGTCGAGCGCGTTGGCGATGGCGTTCACCACCGCCGCCGGTGCGGCAATGGCGCCAGCCTCGCCGCAGCCCTTGACCCCGAGCGCGTTGTGCGGGCACGGGGTTTGGATCGTGTCGACCTTGACGGTCGGCAGGTTATCGGCGCGCGGCATCGCGTAGTCCATGTAGCTCGCGGTCAGGAGCTGGCCCGACTTGTCGTAGACGCAGCCTTCGAGCAGCGCCTGGCCGACGCCGTGGGCGATGCCGCCGTGAACCTGACCTTCGACGATCATCGGATTGATGATGCGACCGAAATCGTCGCAGGCCGACCACTTGACGATATCGACGCCGCCGGTGTCGGGATCGACCTCGACCTCGCAGATATGGGTCCCGGCCGGGAACGTGAAGTTGGCCGGATCGTAGAACGCGGTCGCCTCCATGCCCGGTTCGAGCCCGGCCGGATAGTTGTGCGGCACGTAGGCGGCGAAGGTGACCTCGGCGAACGAGGTCTTCTTGTCGGTGCCGACGACCGAATAGGTGCCGTCCTTGAACTGGATGTCGGATTCGGCGACTTCGAGCTTGTGGGCCGCGATCTTGCGCCCCTTCTCGATCAGCTTGTCGACCGCGTTCTGCAGCGCGACGCCGCCGACCGCGATCGAGCGCGAGCCGTAGGTACCCATGCCGAACGGGATCTTGCCGGTGTCGCCATGGACGATCTCGATTTGCTCGAACGGCACGCCGAGCCGCTCGTGGACGACCTGCGAGAACGTCGTTTCGTGGCCCTGGCCGTGGCTGTGCGAGCCGATGTAGACGATCGCGCTCCCGGTCGGGTTCATGCGCACCGAGGCGCCTTCATAGAGGCCGACACCGCATCCCAACGAACCGACCACCGCCGACGGCGCGATGCCGCAGGCTTCGATATAGGACGAGAGGCCGATGCCGCGGAGCTTGCCGCGCCGCTTGGCCTCGTCGCGGCGCCGGGCGAAGCCCTTGTAGTCGGCGATTTCGAGCGCCTTGGTGAGCGCGGCCGGGTAGTTGCCCGAATCGTACTGCAGCGCGACCTGGGTCTGATACGGAAACGCGTTCGGCTGGATCATGTTGCGCCGGCGGAGGTCGGCGGGATCGATCTTGAGATCGCGCGCCGCGACATCGATGATCCGCTCGATCACGTAGGCCGCTTCCGGCCGGCCGGCCCCGCGCACGGCATCGACCGGGGTGGTGTGCGTGAATACCGCCTTGACCTCGCAATAGATCGCGCCGGTCGTGTACTGCCCTTGCAGCAGGGTGCCGTAGAGATAAGACGGCACGCAGCTCGCGAAGGTCGAGAGGTAGGCGCCCATGTTGGCCTTGGTCGAGACGCGCAAGCCCAGGAACTTGCCGCCTTTGTCGAGCGCGAGCTCGACGTGGGTGACGTGGTCGCGGCCGTGGCAGTCGGTCTGGAACGCCTCGGCGCGGTCGGAAGTCCATTTGACCGGGCGGCCGACCTTCTTCGCGGCCCAGATCACCGCGGTCTCGTCGGGATAGATGAAAATCTTCGAGCCGAAGCCGCCGCCCATGTCGGGCGACACGACGCGGAGCTTGTGCTCGGGCGCGATCTGGACGAACGCCGACAGCACCAGCCTGGCGACGTGCGGGTTCTGGCTGGTGGTGTAGAGCGTGTAGGAATCGTCCGACGCGCTGTACTCGCCGAGTGCGGCGCGCGGCTCTATCGCGTTGGGCGCGACCCGGTTGTTGACGAGATCGAGTTTGGCGACATGGGCCGCCTTGGCGAAGGCGGCATCGGTCGCCTTCTTGTCGCCGATCTCCCAGTCGTACGCCATGTTGCGGCGGACGTCGGCGTGAACGATGGCAGCGCCCTTCTTATCGGCCTTGGCGACGTCGATCTGGGCTGGCAGGACGTCGTACTTGACCTTGACCGCTTCGGCGGCATCGCGCGCCTGCGCGTATGTCTCGGCGACGACCAGCGCGACCGCGTCGCCGACATAGCGCACGGTGTCGGAGGCGAGCGCCGGGTGCTTGGGCATCCGGGTATCGGCGCCGTCCTTCGACTTGACGTTCCAGCCGCAGATCAGCCCGCCGATCTTGTCGGCTTCGAGGTCGGCGCCGGTGAGAACCCGGACGACGCCCGGCATCTTGGCCGCCTTCTTGGCGTCGATCCCGGCGATCTTGGCGTGGGCGTGGGGCGAGCGGACGAAATAGCCGTAGGCTTGGCCGGGGCGGTTGATGTCGTCGAGATAATTGCCGCGGCCGGTGATGAAGCGGAAGTCTTCCTTGCGCTTGACGCTCGCGCCGATGCCGAATTCTGCGCCCATGGTGCAGTCTCCCTCGCCTGTAGGCATCCCGCGCGGAGCGGGGTGCGGGCTTCGTGCCAGGTCGGCCGCGGATGGGCCACCTTGGCTTCTTGTTGGCGGAAAGTGTCGCGCCGCGTCAGGGCGCGGTCAAGCGCGCCCTGACTTGGGCCTCAAATAAAGAACACCCAGGTCGTCAACAGGAAGCAGGGGATCAAGACAATGCCCGACCACCCCATGTAGCCGAAAAAGCTCGGCATTTTGACCCCGCGCTCTTCGGCGATGGCGCGGACCATGAAGTTGGGTGCATTGCCGATGTAGGTGTTGGCGCCCATGAACACCGCGCCGACCGAGACCGCGAGCAACGTGCGCGCCATCGGTCCCATCAGGGTCTCGGGGTCGCCGCCCGCCATGTTGAAGAAGATGAGGTAGGTCGGCGCGTTGTCGAGGAAGCTCGAGAGAATGCCGGTCAGCCAAAAATAAGCGGCATCGATTACGCCGCCATCGGGGCGATGGGCGAGGGCGACGAGCGGCGCCAACGCGCCCTCGCGCCCCGCCCGCAGCATCGCGATCGCCGGAATGATGGTGAGGAAGATGCCGGCGAACAGCTTGGCGACCTCGAGAATCGGGCCCCACGAAAAACCGTTGCCGGCGCGGGTCTCGGCCGCGGTGAAGCGGATCGAGAGATAGGCGATCGCGAGCAACAGCACGTCGCGAACAAGGTTCTGCAGCTCGACGTCGACACCGTAAACCGGAAACGCGACGCCCGACTTCCAGACGCCCGACAGCAACACGGCGCCGACGATGCCGGCGAGGAAGAGAATATTGATCTTGCCATCGAGCCCAAGGGCCTCCTTGACGTCTTCGGCGTGCGGATCGTGCGGCGGCTCGCGCCGGTAGAGATAGGTATCGAGCGCGTAGAACACGATCAGCAGGATGCCGCCGACCAGGAGCAGCGGCGGCAGCAGGTTCATCGTCCAGAAGAAACTCACGCCTTTGAGGAAGCCCAGGAACAGCGGCGGATCGCCCAACGGCGTCAGCGAGCCGCCGATGTTGGCGACGAGAAAGATGAAAAACACGACGACGTGCACCTGGTGCTTGCGCCACTCGTTGGCGCGGAGCACCGGCCGGATCAGCAGCATGGCCGCGCCGGTAGTGCCGGTCCAGCTCGCGATCACGGTACCGATCGCGAGCATGAGGGTGTTGAGGGCCGGCGTGCCGCGCAGGCTGCCCCTGAGCCGCACGCCGCCGGCGACGGTGAAGAGCGCGAACAACAGGATGATGAACGGAATGTATTCGAGTAGCGCGGTATGGAGGAACTGGTAAACGGTTTCGCCCGGTCCGAACCGGATCGAGAACGGCACCAGGAAGGCGAGCGCCCAAAATGCCGACACTTTGCCGAAGTGATGGTGCCAGAACGTCGGCGTCGCGAGCGGCATGATCGCGATCGAGAGCAGGATGCCGATGAACGGCACCACCCACACGAAGCCGAGCCCGGCTCCGTCGAAGTGGCCGCCGCCGACGGCGGCGGCCGCGGCGGCCGGATCGATGAGCACGGCCGCGATCCCAACCACCATGGCGAGCGGGGCGCGCCGCGGCATCGGGGGTCTCTAGCCGCGGACCAAGTAGAGAACGAGCAGCATTACGACGAAGAGCGCTCCCGGCCAGAAGTAATAGCCGAAGTCCGACGATCCGGTCGGGGATGCAGGAACCGCCGCGGGCTTGGCTGCGGCGGGCGCCGCGGACGGTGCGGGGGCCGACGCCGCCGGGACTGCGCTCGGCGCGGCGACGGGGGCGGAAGCGGGCGCGGCCGGCGGCGGCGCCGCTGCCGCGATCGCTTCGAAGTGCTGCGAGAACGCGGTGAAGAACTGCTTGGCTTGCTGCTGGGCGACGCTGTCGATCAGGCGCGAGCCGATCTGGGCGAGCTTGCCGCCGACCTGGGCCGCCAGCTTATAGGTGAGAACGGTCGCGCCGCCGTCGTCCTTGAGGGCAACATCGACCACGCCCTTGGCAAACCCGACGCCGCCGGCGCCCTGGCCCTCGCCGGTCAGCGTGTAGCTGTTGGGCGCATCGATGTTCGAGAGTGTGACCTTGCCCTGGAAGCGGGCCTTGAGCGGGCCGACCTTGGCATTGACGGTCGCCTGCATCTCGGTATCCGAGGTCTTGTCGATCGCTTCGCAGTTGGGAATCGCTTTTTTCAGAATCTGCGGGTCGTTGAGCGCATTCCAGACCAGCTGCTTGGCAGCCGGAATGCGATACTCGCCGGTCATGTCCATGGGCCGCTTCTCCTGCGATCGGCGCTTATATTGGGGCGCAAGCTAATGAAGCGGGTCCTCCGGCGCAAGGCCGGGTTCGCCGGTTGGATTGCGACCGATCCGTTTTGCTAGAGTAGCGCCATGGTTGGCCCCGTTCGCAAGGACCAGACGCCGGCGCCGACGGCGCGCGCGTCGAGCCCGGTCGTGCGTTCGACCCTCGACGTCGCGTTCTGGTTCATCGACCGCGCCGAGTCGGCCGGGAAGTCGGTGAGCGCGCGCAAGCTCCAGGCGGTGCTCTATTTGACGCAGGCGATCTACGCCAAGGCCAACGGCGGCCGCAAGCTGATGCCGGCGACCTTCCTCGCCGCCGAGGCCGGGCCGATCGAGCCGACCGTCTACCACATTTTCCAAAACGGAACGCCGCGCATCGTCGCGGCGCTGCCGCCGCCGCCGATCGAGAGTTTTCTGGCCGACTTGTGGGCGCGGCTCGGGCCGATGGCGGACGAGGAAGTCATCGCCCTCGCCGCCGAAGACCTTCACTACCGGAGCGCGTTCTCACACGAGAAGTTGGGCGAAATCCGGGTCGCCGGCCCCGGCCGCGACGAGCAGCCGACGATCAAGCGCGTGCCGGAACCGACGATCCCGGCGACCACGCTCGATGGCCGCAAGGCCGAGAAGTGGGTGCCGGGCCGCTACAAACCGGAACCGCGGTAACGCCGGCTCGTCACTCGCGCGGCCGCATGCGATCGAGCGCGCGGCGGAACTTCTCGCACGGATCGATATCGTCGACCGCCGGCGTGAACCACAGAAAATCGAAGGGCGGCGGCGTTACGCCGAACGCGTCGGCGTAGTCGCCGATCGACCGGCGGCCAGCGCGCACTTCGACGAAGGCGACCGTCACCGCCGGTCGCGTCGCGGCGGCATGGGCGATGAGAACGGGGACGCCGAAATCGGCGCGGACGTGGCCGGTGCCGGCGATCAACACCGCCGAATCGGTCGCGGCCTCGACCAGCGCCAGCGCCAACGCGGCGTCGCGGGCCCGCTGCGCCGCGATCATGCCGCCGAGCGCCGCGGCCGGGGCGTGGCCGCAGTGCGAGGCCGCGATCGTCGCCCTGAGCCGGTCCTCGCTGGCGGCGCTCAACGGATAGCTTTGGACCAACGCGCGCGCCGGCGCGCGTTCGATCGCAGGGATGCCCCCGCGCGCGACAGCGCGGACCTCGCTCGTTTCGAGTCCGCCGGCCACGATCGGCAACCCGGCGCGGACGGCGGCGGCGAACACCGGCTCATAGAGCGGCCACGCCGGCCATCCGCTCTCGCTCCACTGCGCGGCCGGCGCGATGCCCGCGATGTCGGCGGGCGCGTCGCGGCGGTGGCGCGCGATGCGTTCCGCCTGATCCGCGGTCAACATCTCGAACGCAACCGTCGGACGGCGGCCGGCGGCGACGAGGGCTGCGATCGCGGCGGCCTGCAAGCGGTGATGGTCGGCGTTGTCGTGCTTCTCGCCGAGCAACACGTAGCTCGCGCGCGCGAGCGCGACGAAAAGATCGGTTCGCTCGACTGTCGTTCCGTCGGCGGTGCGGACGATGGTGCCGACCAGCGGGTGATCGCGGCCGACCGTCGAAATCCACGGTTCGTCGGCACGCAATGATGAAGCGCCGAGCCACATGAGCGCCGCCGCAATGCCCGCGCTGGCGGCATGGCGGATGGCCGCTTCGGACCGCTCGAACCAGACGTTTCTAGCCATCGTTGGTTTGTGGATAATTTTGGAAAGTGTTAAGATTTCCGGCATGGTGAGGGAGGACGCCCGGTCATGGAACAAGATAATTACGGGCACGAAGAGGGTGATGTCGTTAAGGGGACCGTCAAGTGGTTCAACAAGCTTAAGGGGTACGGGTTCGTAACGCCGGTCGATCGAACCGGCGACGTGTTCGTCCACCACTCGGCACTCAAGGCGGCGGGACTCGATAGTCTGGACGAAGGGGCGACCATCGTCTGCGAGGTCGTCAAGGGGCCCAAGGGCAGGCAAGCAGTGCGCGTGGTCCAGGTCGATAGCTCGACTGCGGTCCCGTCGCGCGGCGTGGGTCCGCACGGCGGCGACGATTTTAGCGGCGGCGGGGGCGGCGGCATGCCGCGCTCGGTTACGCCGGAAGGTCCGTTCCTGCCGGCAACGGTCAAGTGGTTCAACGCCGATAAGGGCTACGGCTTCGTTTCGTGCGGCGACGATGATCGCGACATCTTCGTCCACATCAAGACGCTGCGGCGGATCGGCGTCGAGGCGCTGCGCCCCGGGCAAAACGTGCGCGTGCGTATCGGCCAAGGTCCCAAGGGGCCCCAGGTCGCCGATATCGACGTGCCGCCCGACGACGTGTGAGCGCGCCGGTTCACGGCGTCAATTGATGACGACGGCGTAGGCATCGACCGGCAACGCCCGCTCGATCAGCCCCTGCTGCTTCAGGAACTCGGCGAACCGCCGATAGCGGCCTTCGTCGAGCGCCGCCGGCCGTTTGGCGAA
>VGEO01000035.1 GCA_016869275.1 Alphaproteobacteria bacterium
CGGACGCGGCTCGCAGCATCGCCGCGGCGGCCTCCGATTTCATCATGCCCAGCATCGTGAGGATCGGTGGGGTTATCGGATGGCTGCGAACCGCTGCCCTTGCGGAAACGCCCGGCATTCCGCTGTGCGGGCATGCACGTCCCGTCCTGCTCCGGCCCATGGCAACAGCACTTTCAGCAACGCGTTGGAAACAAAATGCCCGACGTTCGAGCTACCCCTCACCGCCCGACCAGCACGTCGACCACCGCCGGCCCGCCCCGGTCGGCGGCGCTGAACGCTCGATCGAGCGCCGAAACAAGGTCGTCCCGGTCGGCGATCGGCCCGAACCCGGCGGCGCCCTGGGCGCGGGCCAGGCCGGCGAAGTCCAAGGGCGGATCGTCCATGGTCTGGCCGACCCATTTGTTCGCGACCGCGCGGTTTCGCCTGAGCGCCACCGTCTCCTGGTGGCGGACGTCGTTCATGTAGGCGCGGTTGTTGGCGACGATGACGACCAGCGGCAGCCGGTGCCGCGCCGCGCTCCAGAGCGCGGTCACGCCCATCGCGCAATCGCCATCGCCCAAGACCGCGACCGGCGTGCGGCCGCTCCCCTTGAGCGCGAGCGCGGCGCCGACCGCGAGGCCGGGGCCCGAGGCCAATCCGGCGCCGCCGTCGTGACCCAGATAATCGAGCGGGTGGGCGAAGCGGCAGCGCGCGGTCGGCCAGCCGCCGGGGAGTCGCGCCCAGGTGAGCGTGCGCGTCCCGCGCGCGGCCTCAATCGCATCGGCGATGTCGTCGAGGTCGAGCGCGGTCGCTGCGTCCACCCGCGCGCGCCGGGCCGCGGCCGGTGTTGGGCCGCGCGAGGGCGCGCGCTTGTTCGCGATCGGCGTCGCCTTCAGGCGTTCGATCAGCGCCGGCACCGTCGCGTCGGGATCGCCCAAGAGCTGGATGTCGACCGCCGGCAACCCTTGCTGATCCTTGCTCCAGCCGCGGTGGCTATAGGAATCGAGCGAGCAGTGGATGACGCAGGCTCCCGGTGCCGCGCTCCCGAGCGCCGCCTTCATGGTGCCGGCGAGGTCGATCCAGTCGAGGCTCAAGATGACGTCGGCCGAACTTAGAAGTTCGCGCATCGCCGCGTCGGCGAAGAACGTGGGTGGCACGACGTGGAGCGGGTGCGCGGTCGGGAACGCCGCCGCGACCTTCAAGTCGGTAGCGACCCCGGCCGACAAGAGCTCGGCGAGCTCGATGCGCTGGGCCCACGCAAACGGATCGCGCGAGACGCGCCCCATCAGGATCGCGACCCGCCCGGCATGAGCGAGCTGGGCCGCCGCGGCCTCGATCGCCGCCGCCGCCGCTTGCGGCGGGGCGGGCGGGGCGAACCGGGCGACGTCGGGAAGTGCGACCGCGCCTTCGGCCGGCCGCTCTTGGAGTTCGGTGTCCAGGCATACGAAGGTCGGCCCCTGCGGCGCGGTCGCCGCCTGCTGGTGGGCGCGGAGAATCGATTCGAGCGCCGCCGCGAGCGAAGTCGGCTGGTCGTCCCACTTGGTGTAGTCGCGCACCAGCGCGCCCAGATCTTGGACGGTGTGGACCCAGTCGATCCACGGCCGGCGGCGGTCGGCGGCGAGCGGTCCCTGTGCGCCCAGCACCACCACCGGCATGCGGTCGCACCAGGCATCGAAGATCGCCATCGAGCCGTGCATCAGGCCGACGTTCGAATGGAGCGCCGCCGCCATCGGCCGCCCGGTCACCTTGGCGTAGCCGTGGGCGATCGCGACCGCGTGCTCCTCGTGCAGCGCTAGCACGATCTCGGGCCGGGTGTTGCCGAGGTAATTGACCAGGCTGTCGTGGAGACCGCGGTAGCTCGCGCCGGGATTGAGCGCGATATAGGGAATTTCGAGGCGGCGCAGTGTTTCGGCGATGGCATCGCTGACGAAGCCGAGCGCGGGCGCGGCGGGGTCGTCGGTCAAGGGGCTGGCTCCCTGGCGGGACAAGGCGCGGGTGCTCACTCTATCCGAGCGGCCGGCCGCGGCGCGAGCGCGTCCTCGAGCAGGCGGGCGACGACCAGCATTTCGGCGACCTTTTCCTGAAATGCGGCGATCGCGGCCTCGGCATAGGCTCGGTCGGCGGCGGCGAGCACCAGGGCCGATACCGCGTTTTCGCGAAGGAGCGGCGCCGCCGCCCGGCGCGCTTCGACCTCGAGTACCGCGACCTGGCGCGCGATCGTCCCGTCTTCGAACCGCGACCCGAGCGCCGGCGCGACCGCGAGCACGAGTTCGGGCCAGCGGGCGAGGTGGCGGTAGAGGCCGGGCATCAGGCCGCTCGTATCGCCGCTCCGCGCAATCAGGGCGCGAAGCGCCGCGCGCACGTCCGCGCGCATCGCTTCGCGCGCGAGCGGCGGAACGATCGGCTCAGGCCGGAGCGGCGCTAGCGCCGACTGAAGTTCGGCGCCCGGGGCGAAGCGGGCCGTGCCGGCAACGATCCGCTCGAGCGCGGCGAGCGCGACCGCGGTCGCCAGATTTCCAGTGGTGAAGAAAGCCAGCACGGCGCGAACCGCGACGGCGTCATCCGGCGCGAGCGGGACCGGCGCAGCATCCGCCGCGAGCGGAGCCGGTGCGGCATCGGGCCCCGCGGGCTCGGGTGCCCGTCCCGCCAGCGCAGCGCCGGCCGCCGCGAACGCGCCGCTCGCGAAGCCGGGGCGGAGTTCCTGCCAGGTCGCGCGCAGCGCCGCGGGCCGGGCCGCCAGGGTCCGCTGAAACAGGTTGGGCGGCCGCCCGGTGACGGCGCGAATATCGGCGAACAACCGCGCGACGGCCGGCGGCGCATCGTGTTCGTCGATCTCGATCAGGCGAAGGACCATGGCAGCGTTAACGAATCGGCGCGGGTTTGGCGCCGGCGCCGGAACCTTGACAGATGCCGCGGAGAACCGCACTTTGCCGCATCGCCAACGCAAAATATGGGAGGCACTTCATGCGTTTCTTCCGTCACGCCGGCCTCGGTTGGGCCTCGGCGGCCGTGCTCGCGATGGGCATCGCCGCGGGGGGCTCGGACGCCGGCGCCCAGGACCTATCCAAGCTCCACGAGGCGGCCAAGAAAGAGGGCAAGGTCACGGTCTATACCGACCTGCCGGTCGAATTCATCCAGCAGGTCGGCGAGACGTTCAAGAAGAAGTACGCCGGCGTCGAGTTCGACTTCTTCCGCGGCGATACCACCCAGATCATGACCCGCATCGATAGCGAGACCGCGGCCAATCGCCACGCCGTCGATATCGTCAGCACGACCTCGAATCGGTCGTCGGACCTGGCGAAGAAGGGCTGGCTCGCCGAATACAAGTCCGAGGTTGCCAAGTCCTACCCCAAGGGCAGCCAGCCCGAGCACGGGCTCTGGTACAACTACGCGCTCAACACCACGAGTTGGGCCTATAACTCGAAGCTGGTGAAGGCCGAAGACGCGCCCAAGTCCTTCAACGACCTCCTGGATCCCAAGTGGAAAGGGAAAATGGGCATGCAGGATCCGAAGTCGGGCGGCGGCGGCGCCCATACCTGGATCATGGCCTACCACCGCGCCTACGGCGAAGATAAGTGGAAGGACTACATGGCCAAGCTCGGCAAGCAGATCGGGCGCTACGGCACCTACATCCCGATGCAGGAAGCGCTCGCCGCGGGCGAAATCCTGATCCACGTCGCCGCCTATCCCGATTTCATCGAGCCGCTGAAGCAGAAGGGCGCGCCGGTCGAGTGGGCGGTCCCGGCTCAGGCCGACTACATGTTGTTCCTCGGCCTGACGCTGCAGATCAACAAGAACGCGCCGAATCCCAACGCCGGGCGCCTCATGCTCGAGCACATGCTGAGCTCCGACGTGCAGAAGATCCTGTCGACCACTGGCCGCATTCCGGCCAAGCCCGAGGACCGTCCGGAAGCCTTCAAACGCTTCTCCGCCGCGCGGCTCGTCGATACCGACTACGACACGATCTACGCCAAGCGCGACAAGGCGTGGTTCGACAACGAAATCAAGACGCTGTTCGCGCCGGCGCAGTAACCGCCGTTTCTCGATGCGAGCGCCCGGAGCGACCCTCCGGGCGCTTTCTTTTTTTCGCCGCCCAGTCTAGGTTCCAAGCCCTGAGAACGGCGAGCAAGCGTCCGAAAAAAATTGCGCGGCGGCGGCGCGGGGGACGACCGGGGAGGAGCGTAGTGCCTGACGTCAAGATCACCGGATTGACCAAGCGTTTCGGCGACGTCGTCGCCGTCGACGCGATGGATTTGCACGTCCCCGAAGGCAGCCTGACCACGTTCCTGGGGCCGTCGGGGTGCGGCAAGACCACCACGCTCCGCATGATCGCCGGCCTCGAGACGCCGTCCGGCGGCACCATCGCAATCGGCAACGACATCGTCTGCGGCGACGGGTTCCTGATGCCGCCCGAGCGCCGCAACATCGGCATGGTGTTTCAGTCCTACGCGATCTGGCCGCACATGAACGTCTTCAACAACGTCGCCTACCCGCTCCAGGTCCGGCGCCTTCCGCGCAAGGAGATCCGCGACAAAACGATGGAGGCGCTCAAGGTCGTGCGGCTCGCCGAGTTGGCCGAACGCTACCCGGCGCAACTGTCGGGCGGTCAGCAGCAGCGCGTCGCCGTCGCCCGCGCGATCGTGTTCCAGCCGCGCATCCTGCTGTTCGACGAGCCGCTCTCCAATCTCGATGCCAAACTGCGCGAGGCGATGCGGATCGAACTGCGCGAATTGCAGCAGCGCCTCGGCGTCACCACGCTCTACGTCACCCACGACCAGCAGGAAGCGCTCGCGATCTCCGATCAGGTCGCGGTGATGGAAAGCGGCAAGATCGTCCAGCTCGGGCGCCCGCAGGAGATCTACGAAGCGCCGGTCGGCAAGTTCGTCGCCGACTTCGTCGGCTGGACCAACTTCCTCGCCGGCACCGTCGGCGACAAGGACGCGGTCGACATCGCCGGCACGCGGATTCGCTGTCCGGTGCCGCCCGAGTTCGCGCGCGGCGACAAGGTCGAGGTCACGGTGCGGCCGGTCGACTTCCGGATCGGCGAGGACAAGGGCCCCGGCGACAACGAGATCGCCGGCGAGCTGCGCGCCTCGATCTACATGGGCAAGTACATGATCTGCGAGGTCGCGATCGGCCCGCACATCGTCCAGGCCTGTGCCCGGCTCGGCGCCAGCCTGACGCCGGGCGCGGCGGTCGCGGTCCGGTTCCAGCCCGACGCCGTGCGGGTGCTGCGGGCGTAAGATGGCGAACGTCGCCGCCGCCAAGGACATCCCGGCCGCGATCCCGGCGGCGCGGCCGCGCTTCAACGCCAGCGCTACCGTCCTGATCGGCATGACGGCGGTGGTCGCGTTCCTCGCGATCTATCCGGTCGGGTGGCTGGTCTACGGCAGCTTCTCATCGGCGCCGCCGCTCCAGGACGGGGTCCTGACGATCGGCAACTACATCAAGGCCATCAATAATCCGCTGATCCGCGGCACGTTCTGGAACACCGTCATTTTCTCGTTCGGACAGATGGTGGTAGCGGTCGCGATCGGCGCCGGCTTGGGCTGGATCATCGCCCGCACCAACACGCCCGGCCGGCAGACCTTCGAATTGCTGTCGCTGATCGTGTTCCTGATCCCGGGCCTCCTCGCGGTGCTGGCGTGGACGATGCTGCTATCGCCCTCCAAAGGCGTGATCAACCAGCTCCTGATGTGGATGTTCGATCTCGAGAAGGCGCCGTTCAACATCTACACCATGGGCGGCATGATCTTCCTGCACGGCGTCTACTTGGCGCCGTTCACCTACTTGATGATAACGCCGGCGTTCGTGTCGATCGATTCGGGGCTCGAAGAATCGGCCCGCATGTCGGGATCGGGGGTGCTGAAGACGTTCTGGCGCATTACGCTGCCGTTGACGCGCCCGGCGATCCTCTCGACCTCGCTCTTCATGTTCATCATCGGGCTCGAGTCGTTCGACATCCCGCAGATGCTGGGCGCACCCTACGGCATATACGTGTTCGTGACCCAGATTTATACGACCTGCTGCGTCCAGTATCCGCCCGACTACGGCCAGGCGACCGCGCTGTCCTCGGTGCTGTTGGTGGCGGCGGCGGTACTGATCTATTTCTACCGCCGCTCGGTGCGCCAGACCTCGCGCTTCGAGACCATCAAGGGCAAGGGCTATCGCGCCGGCGCCGCCGACATCGGCGGCTGGAAGTGGGTGACGTTCGCGATCTGCGTGTTCTATTTCTTCATGACGGTGTTCCTCCCGTTCGCGATCGTTCTGATCGGTTCGTTCCTCCGCTTTTTCGGCCGCTTCGACATGGAGATCTTCCAGCGCATGACGCTGGAGAACTACAGCCGCGTGATGGCGCATCCGGCGCTAGTCAACGGGTTCCTGAATTCGTTCGGTCTGGCGGTCGTCGCCGGCGCGATCTGCGTGCTGATGGCGGCGGTGGTCGGGTTCATCACCATTCGCTCGAAGATGCCAGGGCGCGGCCTGCTCGACGCGGTCTCGATGCTGCCGGTCGCCTATCCCGCGACCGTGCTCGGCATCGGCCTGGTGTGGGCGTGGGTGGTGATCCCGCTCCCGGTCTACGGCACCATCCTGATCCTCGCCGTTGCCTACATCACGCGCTACGTGCCGATCGGGCTCCGTACGGTGTCGGGCGGCATCGTCCAGATCAGCGACGAGCTCGAGTCGGCCTCGAAAATGTCGGGCGCGCCGTGGCTCTACGGCTTCCGCCGCATCATCCTGCCGCTGATGCGCCCTACCCTCGCCGCCGCGTGGCTCATCATGTTCCTTCTGTTCATGCGCGAGCTTTCGATGTCGATCATCCTGGCCGGCACCGGCAACCCGGTCGCCTCGGTCGTGATCTTCGATTATTACTCCTCGGGCGAATTGCCGCCGATGGCGGCGGCGTCGGTGATCATGGCGGCGGCGATGATCGCGGTGGTGTGGTTCTCGCGCACCTTCCTCAAGATCAGCTACACCGACCTCCGCGTCGGGTGAGCGTCAGCCACGCCGGGCCCGGAGCGTCTGGCGGTGGAAGATGTAAAGACCGGAACCGACGATGATGCTGCCGCCGGCGACCGTCCAGGCGTCGGGCAACTCGCCCCACAGCGCGTAGCCCGCGGCGACCGCCCACACCAGGCTCACGTAGCGGAACGGCGAGATCGTCGCCGCCTCGGCGAAGCGGAAGGCTTCGATCGACAGGAACTGGGCCAGCGCGAACAGGAGCCCGGCGCCGGCGAGGAGCACGACGTCGCTCGCGCCGAGCGCGGTCCAGCCGAAGGGCAGGGTGGCGAGGCCGAGCGCGGTCTCGCCTACCATGGCGTAGAACAACATCGCGACCGAGGTCTCGGTCACCGTGATGCGGCGGGTGATGAGGTCGCGCAGGCCCCCGAGCGTCGAGGACGCGAGCGGCAGCAGCGCGATCCAGTAGAACGCATCCGGCGAGGGACGCAGCATGACGATGACGCCGCCGAAGCCGACCGCGATCGCGGTCCAGCGCCGCCAGCCGACCCGCTCGCCGACGACGAACGGCGAGAGCGCGGCGACCACGATCGGGGCGATGAAGGTGAAGATCGTGATGTCGGCGAGCGGCATCTGCCGGAGGGCGACGAAGTAGAGAAAGGTCGCCGCGACCATGAGGCCGGTTCGCAGCGCTTGACCGCTCCAATTGACGACGCGGAGGTCGGCCAGACTCGCGGTCGCGCCGACATACGCCAGGATCGCGACCACCGCCGCCGCGCCGCGCACGAACACGATCTGGCCGACGCCGACATTGGCCGCGACCAGCTTGATCGCGGCATCGTTGAGGACGATGAAAAATCCGTTGATGACGGCGAAGGCGATGCCGAGGCCGGGCGCGTCGATCCGCGAACGCGACGCCGCCGCTTTGCGGCGAAAATAAGGGGTCATCGGCGAGGGGAGAGGATTGGGGCCACGCGACTTTATTGCGCCGGGCATCGCCGCGCCAACACTTTGTTGCGCCGCGCCGGCCGCGCGCGAACCGGCGTTGCGCGCCCGAAATATTTGCCGCGGATATTGCCCATCGGGCTCGAGCGGACCATGTAGCGGGCGAGATGATGCGCCGCCGCCATGAACACCGACCGTCATGCCGCGCCCGCGGCCGCTCTCGATACCGCGTGGCGCCGCTGGAATCCCGGGCTTGATAACGACGCGCTCGCGCTGGGCGCGGTCTATCGAACGCTGCCCGGCTTTCCGCCCGACGCCATCGCCTTCATCGTCCGCCTGTTCGAGAACCCGGAGTCGCCGGTCGCTTTCCCCGGCGCGGCGTCGCTCGAGGCGCACGACTGCCTGCACATTCTCTTGGGCCGCGGCCTGCTCGCGCAGGACGAAGCGTTCGTGATCGGCTTCTCGATGGGCACCGCCAAGCGCATCAGGAGCTCGGAGGTGTGGCTGTTCAAGCAAATCGCGCGCCGGCTCTACCCCGACATCTACCGGCTGTCGACGCGCGACCTCAAAGCCTTCGACGTCGGCTTCGGCTACGGCACGCGCCACGGGCTTCGCAACATCGGCGCGGCGCCGTTCCACGCCCATTGGGAAACGCCGCTCGGGGCGCTCCGCCGCTTGCTCGGGATCGACGTGCCCGCGCTCCGCGCCGCCTATCGGCTCGAGCAGCTCTTGATCCCCGATTCGGAAGAGAGCCGACGGCTACCGGTCGCGCCCGTGACGCCGGGCGCACCACGCGCGCCGGAGAAGCTCGCCGCCTGACGGGGCGGGTGGGGGTGGCGCGTCAGCGCTCGCGGAGCGCGCGCTCCTGGGCGCGGGCGATCGGGCGGATCAAATAGTCGAGCACCGTCTTCTTGCCGGTCAGGATGTCGACCTCGGCGACCATGCCGGGAATGATCGGGAGCGGCTTGTCGACGCCGCCCAGCTGGTTGCGCGCGGTGCGGACGCGGATCTGGTAGGCGGCGTTGCCGCTCTCGTCGGCGATGGTGTCGGCCGAGATGTGCTCGAGCCGGCCGTCGAGGGTGCCGTAAGCGGCGTAATCGTATGCGGTGATCTTGACCTTGGCCGGCTGGCCCGGGCTCAGGAACGCGATATCCGCGGGCCGTACCTGGGCCTCGATCAGGAGGTTGTCCTCGAGCGGGACGATCGCCACCAGCTCGGCGCCGGGCTGCACGACGCCGCCAATGGTGTTGTGCTTCAACTGCTTGACGGTACCGTAGACCGGCGACTTGACCTCGGTGCGGGCGACCCGGTCCTTGACCGCGGTCAAGGCCTCGGCGAGCGAGGTCACGCGCACGTTGGTCTCGATCAGCTCGTTCTGGGCCTCGCGTTTGAACGCGGCGCGGCGTTCCTCGCCCCGGCGGCGTACCTCCTCGAGCGCCGAGCGGGCACGCGGGATCGCGAGCCTGGTGCCTTCGAGGTCGCCGTCCAGTTCGGCGATCAGGCGCTTGAGCCGGAGCAGTTCGACCCGGGACGAGACGCCGCGCGTCACCATCGGCTCGATGATCTCATGCTCCTCGCGTGCGAGCTTCAGCCGCGAATCGAGATGCTTCACCTTGTTGTCGAGTTCGATCAATTCCTGGCGACGCTGCTCTTCCTGGCGGGCGAAGACGTCGAGCGCGGAGCGGAGTTCGCTTTGCCGCGCCGCGTAGAGCGTGCGCTCCTCGGCGACGAATTGCGGCGTCTCTTTAAGCTCGTCCGGGAACCTGGGCGTGCCGCCCTCGACTTCGGCAGCGAGCCGCGCCGACTTGGCGAGCAGCGCGAGATGGCGGATGCGGTTCTCGCGGTAGGCGGACGCGGCCGTGGTGTCGTCGATCCGCAGCATGACCTGGCCCGGCTTCACGATCTCGCCCTCGCGCACCAGGATCTCGGCGAGGATCCCGCCTTCGAGGTTCTGGACGATCTGGGTCTGGCTCGAGGGGATGACGCGCCCCACCCCGACCGTCACCTCGTCGAGCGGCGCGTGGTCGGCCCAGATCACACCGATCGCGACCAGCGCGGCGACCGTCCACAACATCAGATGCGCGGCCGGGCGCGGCCCCTGGCCGGCGACGACCTTGAGGTCGGCGGCGAAGTCGAGGTCGCGGTCGGCGCGCGCCACGGCTACCCCCTCCCTACCCTCCCCCTGCAAGCAGGGGGAGGGCGATTTTATTGAGGGCGGGGAGGGGGTTCGAGTGCGTCATGTTCCCAGCATCGCGACGCGGCCTTCGGCGAGCGCGTCGAGCACCTTCTGTTTGGGGCCGTCGGCCACGACCTGGCCGCGCTCGAGCACGATCAGGCGGTCGACCAGCGGCAAGAGCGAGGCGCGGTGGGTGACGAGGAGGAGCGTTTTCCCATGCGCGAGGGCGGCGAGGCGGGCGCGCAACGCCGTCTCGGCCGCGTTGTCCATCGAACTGGTCGGCTCGTCGAGCAGGAGGATCGGCGGATCGTCGATCAGCGCGCGGGCGATCGCGATCGCCTGGCGCTGGCCGCCCGAAAGGCCGTCGCCGCGCTCGCCGAGCTGGAAGTCGTAACCCTGCGGGTGCTGGGCGATGAACTCCTCGACCCCGGCCGCGAGCGCGGCGCGCCGGACCGCCGCGTCGCTCGCGCCCGGCGCCCCGAGCGCGATGTTCTCGCGCACGCTGCCGGCGAAGAGGACGACGTCCTGCGGCGCGCAACCGATGTTGCGGCGGAGGTCGACCGGATCGATCTGGCGGAGATCGGTGCCGTCGACCAGGACCGCGCCCGCACCGGGCGCGTAAAGGCCGAGCACGAGCTTGTGGACGGTGCTCTTGCCCGAGCCGACCCGGCCGATCAGGCCGACGCGCTCGCCGGCCGCGATCGCGAACGAGACGTTCTTGAGCGCGGGCGCCGACTGGCCGGGATAGGCGAAGGTCACCTCGCGAAAGGCGATGTTGCCGGAAAGCCGTGGCCGGTGGAGGAAGCTGCGCTCGGCCGAGCGCAGCTTTGGCAGCGACATCACCGCATCGAGTGCGCGATAGGAGGCGCGCGCCTGGTTCAAGCGCACGCCGAGCGAGGCGATCTGCGCGAGCGCGCCGATCGCACGGCCGTTCAGGATCACGCACGCAATCAAGGCGCCGATCGTGAGCGAGCCCAGACCGACCAGGATCGCGCCGAGCACCAGGATCGCGACTGCCGCCCCCTGCTGGACGAATGCCGCGGCGTTGAGCGCGAGCTGCGACCAGAACCGCGCCTTGACGCCGACCAGCGCGTTGCGCGCGACCGCGGTCTCCCACTTGAGCCGCATCCGCCCCTCGGCGCCGATCGACTTGATGGTTTCGAGCCCGCCCAGCGCCTCAAACAGGATCGCGTTCTTGGCCGCGCCTTCGCGGAACCCTTCCTCGACCAGCCGCGTGAGCGGCACTTGCGCCGCCAGGGCGAAACCGATGACGAGCGGCAGCGCGAGCAAGGGGACCAGCGCGAGCGGGCCGCCCAAGAGCGCGATCACGACGATGAAGAAGAGCGCGAACGGGAGATCGATCACCGCGGTCAAGGTCGCCGAGGTCAGGAAGTCGCGGAGCGATTCGAAGTCGCGCAGCGTGCTGGCGAGCGCGCCCGCCGATCTGGGCCGCGCCGCGAGCTCGATGTCGAGGACGCGGTCGAACAGCCGGCTCGCGAGCGTGACGTCGGCGCGCTTGCCGGCGGTGTCGATGTAGTAGCCCCTCAAGATGCGGACGAACAGGTCGAAGCCGAGCACGATTGCCGCGCCGAGCGCGAGCACCCACAAGGTCTCGATCGCATTGTTGGGGACGACGCGGTCGTAGACGATCATGGTGAAGAGCGGGATCGCGAGCGCGAACAGATTGATGAGCACCGCGCCGAGCGCGGCCTGCCCGTAAATGCCGGCGTTCCCCCAGAGCACGCTGCGCAGCCAGTGGCCGCGCGGGGCGCGGGCCGCGCCGGCCGTTCCCGCGTCGCGGCGATGGACCGGGCGGACGTAGATCGCATAGCCGGCGTAGCGGGGCGCGAACTGGGCGGGAGGGAGGTCCGAAACGCCCCCGGTTTCGGGCCAGAACACGCGCGCGGCGTCGGCGTTGCGCGCGATCAGGACGCAGGCCTCGCCGCGGTCGAGAATGAGGATCGCCGGCAGCGCGTGGGCCGGAACCGCGTCGAGCGCGCGCGCGGCGATCTTGACCGTGAAGCCCGCGCGCTCGGCGGCGCGCACGAGGAGCGCCGGCCTGAGCTTCTCATCGCCGACCGGCAGGCCCGCCCGCAGCACCTCGGCCGAGTAAGGGCGGTCGAAATGGCGGGTCAAATATTCGAGGCAGGCGAGCAGCGGGTCGACCGGGCTCGCCGCGAGCGCCGCCAGGCGACCGTCGTCGCGGCGGTCGAGAACGGCAACGGCCGGATCGGTCACGCGTCAAACCTCGAAGCGCTGTTTCGTCGGCAACGCGCCAGCTTTCCCTATTTCCGCCGGGCGCGCAAATCGATCGCCTCCGACCCCCTCCCGCTCGCTCCGCGAGCCGCCCCCCCTGCTATGCACGGGGGGGGGTTGGGGAGAGAGGCGAGCGCGTGCCCGTCGTCACACGAATTCATTATCGAAAGTCGCATCGACTTGGGCTAAACTCCATTAGGGGGTCAAAGTGACCAAGGCCGTATCGATCGACGTGTTTGCACGAACGGCCGCCACGCCCCTCGTGGTCGATGCCGGCTCCGGGGCAGGCGTAGTGGTGCTCGATGCCGCGCTCCTCACCACCGCGACCTATGTGCGCGAGGGCGCCGATCTGGTTCTGATCGGAGCGGACGGACAGACCGTCCTGGTCCGCGACTATTTCGCGAACGCGACGCCGCCCGATCTGGTGAGCGCGACCGGCGGCAGCAAGATCGCCGGGACGGTCGCGGTCAAGCTCGCCGGCGCCGGCGCACCCGGGCAGTACGCGCAGGCCCAAGCCGCGGCCAGCGACGCCAGCCAGGCGATTGGCCGGGTCGAAACGATCGAGGGCAGCGTCACGATCCTCCGGGTCGACGGCACCCGCGCCGTCGGTGAGGCCGGCCTCGCGATCTTCCAGGGCGACGTGCTCGAGACCGGCGCCGACGGATCGATCGGCTTGATCTTCACCGACGATTCGACATTCTCGTTGGGCGACAACGCCCGCATGGTGATCGACGAGATGGTGTTCGATCCCAGCGCCAAGACCGGCAAGTCGGTGTTCTCGGTCGTGCAGGGCGCGTTCACGTTCGTCTCGGGCGAGGTCGCCAAGGCCGGCGCCGACCAGATGACGATCACGACGCCGGTGATGACGATCGGCATCCGCGGCACCGCCGGCGCCGGCTTCGCCGGCGCGGAAGGGACGCCCAACGCGATCACGATCGTGCCGCAGGCCGGCGCCGGCGGCATCGTCGTCGGCGAGATATCGATCACCACTGCGGCCGGGAGCCAGGTGATCAACTCGGCCAACGCGACGATCGCGGTGACGAGCCTGTTCACGCCGCCGCCGCCGCCGATCATTCTCTCGAATGCGCAGGTGACGACGCTGTTCTCGAGCGCGTTCAAGGCGGCGCCGCCTCCGCCGAACGTTCCAGGCGGAACGGGCGGGCTGGCGGTCGGCGCAGTGCCGCCGGGACAGACCGGGACGGTGCCGGTCACGCCGGCCGGCCCCGGCGGCGTCCCGCCGGGCGGCACCGGTACTCCGGTCCCGGGCGGGCCGGGTGGACCGCCGGTCCCGGGTGGACCGGGCGGCACCGGTACTCCGGTCCCGGGCGGACCGGGTGGACCGCCGGTTGGCGATAGCCCGGGCGGCACCGGTACTCCGGTCCCGGGTGGGCCGGGTGGACCGCCGGTCCCGGGCGGACCGGGTGGACCGCCGGTCCCGGGTGGGCCGGGTGGACCGGGGCTTCCGGTCGTTGGCGCAGGTCCGGCCGGTCCCCAGGCGCTGAGCCCTCAGGCGCTGATCGATGCCGGCCCCGGGTTCGGCGGCGTCCCGCCGGGCGGCACCGGTACTCCGTTTCCGGGCGGACCGGGTGGACCGCCGGTCCCGGGTGGGCCGGGTGGACCGGGGCTTCCGGTCGTTGGCGCAGGTCCGGCCGGCACCCAGGCGCTGAGCCCCCAGGCGCTGATCGATGCCGGCCCCGGGTTCGGCGGCGTCCCGCCGGGCGGCACCGGTACTCCGTTTCCGGGCGGACCGGGTGGACCGCCGGTCCCGGGCGGGCCGGGGCTTGCGGTCTTTGGCGCAGGTCCGGCCGGCACCCAGGCGCTGATCAATGCCGGCCCCGGGTTGGGCGGCTTCTCGCCGGGCGGCATCGGTACCCCGTTTCCGGGCGGGCCGGGGCTTTCGGTCTTTGGCGCAGGTCCGGCCGGCACCCAGGCGCTGAGCCCCCAGGCGCTGATCAATGCCGGCCCCGGGTTGGGCGGCGTCCCGCCGGGCGGCACCGGTACTCCGTTTCCGGGCGGAGCGGGGCTTCCGGGCTTTATCTTTCCGTTGGGAATCCTCAACGGTACGAACGGGTTCCGGCTCGAGGGCGTTGCCCCCAACGACTTCAGCGGGAATTCGGTCGCCGGCGCCGGCGACTTCAACGGCGACGGCTTCGCCGACCTGATCGTCGGCGCGACGGGTGCCGACAACACGGGTTCGAATTCCGGTTCCGCGTACGTGGTCTTTGGCAAGGCGAGCGGGTTTGCGGCGGCGATAGCGCTCGGCTCGCTCGGCGCCGCGACCGGGACCGGCTTTCGCTTCGACGGGATCCTTGGCAGCAATCAACTCGGAAACGTGGTCGCGAGCGCAGGCGACGTTAACGGCGACGGCTTCGCTGACCTGATAATCGGTGCGAAGAACGCGAACAACCCGGTCCCGGGTGGGCCGGGTGGAGCGAACCAAGGTGCGGCCTACGTCGTGTTCGGCAACGCCACCGGCACGGCGCCGACGGGCCCGAGCGGCCTCACCGGCGCCAATGGGTTTGGCCTGAACGGCGTCGCGAACAATGACCAAACCGGCATCAGCGTCGGCGCGGGCGACTTCAACGCCGACGGCTTCGCCGACCTGATCATCGGCGCGCCTCTCGCCGACTCTGGCGGTTCCGATCGCGGCGCCGTTTACGTCGTGTTCGGCAAGGCGAGCGGGTTCAGCCCGCAACATACGCTCGATGGGAACTTCCTCAACGGCAGCAACGGGTTCTTCTTCACGGGCGTTAACGACCTCGACGGTGCCGGCATTGATGTCGCCGCGGCCGGAGACATGAACGGCGACGGCTTCGAAGATTTCGTCCTGAGCGCCGAGCTTGCCGATCCCAACCAGTTGGAAAACGCGGGCTCGGTTTTCGTGGTGTTCGGCCAGTCCAGCTTCAGCCCGACCCAGAGCCTCTCTTCTTTAGGCACCGGCGGCTTCCGGCTCAACGGCGCGGCCGCAGGCGACAGCTTGAGCGCGGTCGCGAGCGCGGGCGACGTGAACGGCGATGGCTTCGACGACCTCATCGTCGGCGCGAGCGACGCCGATCTCGCCGTCGCCAGCAACAACGGCGCCGCCTACATCGTGTTCGGCAAGGCGAGCGGGTTCGCCGCCGCGAGCACGCTCGACGGCATGTTCCTGAACGGCACCAACGGGTTCGCGATCAAAGGCCCCGCGATTACCGAAGGTCATTTCGGCAATTCGGTGAGCGGCGGCGGCGACTTCAACGGCGATGGCATCGCCGACTTGATCGTCTCGCAGGACCCGAGCTCGAGCGGCTCGGCGAGCCTAGGCTTGGCCAAGACCTTCGTCGTCTTCGGCAGCCCGGCCATCGGTAGTACCGGCATCTTCGACTTGGGGAGCCTGAACGGGACCAACGGCGGCGCGGTCGAAGCGATCAACTCCTTTGACGGGCTTGGCAGCGATGACAACAGTGTGAGCAGTGCGGGCGACGTGAACGGCGATGGCTTCGACGACCTCATCGTCGGCGCGCAATTTAGCGGGCCGGCCGGCACCAGAGCCGGCGCGTCTTACGTCGTCTTCGGCGCCGATTTCTCGAACAAGGTGACGCTCCAGGGCTCAAGCGCCGACAACTTCTTGATCGGATCGGTCGCGGCCGACGTCATCGTCGGCGGGCAGGGCAACGATACGCTGGTCGGCTCGGGCGGCCTCGATACGCTCAAGGGCGGCCAGGGCAACGACGTGCTGGCGGTTTCGGACATGAGCTTCCGCAAGATCGACGGCGGCGCCGGCACCGATACGCTCCGCTTGGACGGACCTGGTTTCGTCTTGGACCTCACCTCACTTCCCAACAACAAGATCGCCGGGATCGAGGTCATCGACCTCGTCGCCGCAAGCGGCAGCTCTTCGCTCGTGCTCAGCGTACGCGATCTCTTGGATCTTTCCGAGACCTCAAACACGCTCCAGGTCCTCGGCGGCATCGGCGATTCGGTCTCGGGCAGTTTAATCAGCTTCACCGCCGGCAGTTTGATCGGCGCGACCGTCACCCACAACGTCGCCGTCGGCGCCAATACCTTCACCCAGTACACGGTGGGCGCGGCGACCCTCTTGGTCGACACCGACGTCACGCAGTCGATCTTCACGGGCTTCAGCCCATCGCCTGGGATCCTCGCGCTCGGCGTAGCATAGGTCGCGGTCGCGTTGAAACTGTTTGCCGAAATGATCCTGGGCGAGGTAGCGACGAAATCCGATCTCGATCAAGGACTCGCGCTGATGCGCCGGGACCTGGACGCGTGGCTCGCGATCATGCGCAAGGACATGGACGCCGGGCTATCTGCGGTCCGAAAGGACCTCGGCGCCGACATGCCGCCTTGCGCAAACACATGGACGCCGGGCTATCTGCGGTCCGGGTCGAGATCGCGGGCTTGCGCAACGAATTGACGATCCGCTTGGGCGGCCTGTTCGTGGTCGTGGTCGGCGTCATGACGGCGATCCAGAAGCTGCTCTGACGTCGCTTCGCCATTTGCCGGACCGCTTGCTATGACAACGACCGAGGTCGCCGCCAGCGCCGCGACGCCCAAGCTCGAACTCAACGCCTCGCGCCAGTTCAACGCCTGGCTGTTCGAGCTGAAAGCGAGCCTCGCCTTCACCACCTACCGCTCCGGCAAGTTGTTCCTGATCGGGGTCAAGGACGACGGCAAGCTCTCGGTGTTCGAGCGCACGTTCCAGCGCTGCATGGGCCTCTGCGCCGCGGGCTCAAGCTTGTGGATGTCATCGCTCTACCAGCTCTGGCGGTTCGAGAACGCGGTCGCGCCCGGGCAAAGCCACGACGGCTACGACGCCGTCTACGTGCCCCAGGTCGGTTACGTCACCGGCGATCTCGACGTCCACGACGTCGCGATCGACGCCTTGGGCCGCGTCGTTTTCGTCAACACGCTGTTCGGCTGCCTCGCCACCACCAGCGAGACCCACAGTTTCACGCCGCTCTGGCAGCCGCCGTTCGTCTCCAAACTTGCCGCCGAGGACCGCTGCCACTTGAACGGCTTGGCGATGGGCGAGGACGGCCGGCCCCATTACGTCACCACGATCGCCGCTACCGACGCCGCCGATGGCTGGCGCGAACGCCGGCGCGACGGCGGCGTCGTCATCGACGTTCGTACGAACAAGATCGTCGCCGCCGGTTTCTCGATGCCGCACTCGCCCCGGCTCCACAAGGGTAAGCTCTGGCTCCACGATTCCGGCACCGGCTATTTCGGGTCGGTCGATTCGACCAGCGGGAAGTTCGTGCCGCTCGCGTTCTGCCGCGGATACTTGCGCGGCCTCGCCTTCATCAAGGACTTCGCCGTGGTCGGCCTGTCGCTGCCGCGCGGCTCCAAGACCTTCAGCGGCCTCGCGCTCGACGACAATCTGAAGGCCAAGGGGGTCGAGCCGCTGTGCGCGCTCCAGGTGATCGATCTCAAGTCCGGCGATATCGTCCATTGGCTGACGATCGAGGGCATCGTCGAGGAGCTCTACGACGTTGTCGTCATCCCGGGCGTCCGCCGCGCCATGGCGATCGGCTTCAAGACCGACGAAATCCGCCGCGTCATCACCGTGGGTCCGCCGGAAGCGGTCGCGCCGCCGCGCAAAGCCAATCCGATCCTGGTCGATTGATCTCCCTCCCAACCCCTCCTCCTGCGCAGCAGCTAACGGATTCACGTAAGTCCTGTTCTAAATCGCCCCCACTATCGCATTTGATCGAAAGGGGGCACACCGCTCCCTCCCCCGCGGAGCGCTATCGATCGAAAGGGGGGCACACCCTCGATGCTCCCTCCCCGCTCCGCGGGGGAGGGAGCATCGAGGACGGCTCCGCTCGGCGCAGGGACGAGATCCCAAGCTGCGAGATGTGTGCAAACGATAGTGCATAGAGGGGGAGGGGTGCGGGCGAGGGTGAGACGAGGGTGAGGTATGTGCGCCGACGTGATGGCGGTCACAAGCAAACCCTACTGGATAGCAGTGTTACTTGCCTTACGCGCAACCGGCTGTATGATACTGCCAACAGCATGGGGGCTGGGTGGCTGTCTTAGACCCATCAGTTCAAGCGTTTGCCTACTAAACGAATCCTCCAGATAGTTGCGGTCGCGGCTGTTGCTGCGAGCCTCACTCCTGCGTCCATCGCCGGCTCTCTTTCCGACGCCGTCCAGATGGCGGTCCGCACCCATCCGACCGTCGAAGCCGCGCGTGAGGCGCAGCGCGGAGCCGAATTCGACCTCGACGAGGCGCGCTCGGGCTATTTCCCGACCGTCGACAGCAACGCCGCGGCCGGGCTGGCGCGCACCAACAACTCCTCGACCCGCGGGCGCCGCACCCGCGGGGCCGCCGGCACCAGCTCGCAAGGCTACAGTCAGGACCGCTACGAGTCCTCGTTCACCATCAGTCAACTGCTGTTCGACGGCTGGGGCATTCAAAATCGCACGGCCGCGGCGCAATCCCGGCTTGACGCGGCCGGGTTCCAGGTCTTCGACGCCAGCGACATCATTGGGCTGCGCGCGACAGCGGCCTACCTCGACGTGCTGCGCAGCCGCCGCCTGGTCGAACTAGCCGACGACAACGCCAAGAAGCACGAGGACGTGCTGGCCCAGGTCACCGAGCGCGCGCAATCGGGCGCCGGCACCCTGGCCGACGTCGATCAGGTCACCGGGCGCGTCGCCCAAGCGCAGTCGGCGCTGCTCGCGGTCATCAACGGGCTGCGCGATGCCGAAGTAGACTACCTCGAAGCGATCGGCGAACCGCCCGCCGCGCTCGTGCGCCCGATCCCCGATCTCGGACTTGTTATGCGGAAGGTCGAGGACGCGGTCGCGGCGGGCATCGCCGGCAACAGCGCCGTCCGCGCCGCGGCCGAGACCATCGTCGCCCAGCGCGCCACCGCCGACGCGGCGCTGGCGCCGTTCTATCCGAAGTTCGACCTCGAGCTCGCTGGCAAGCGCGACGAGAATGTCGGCGGCGTCGAGGGGCCGAGCAACGACCTCACCGCCAAGATCAAGATCACCTACAACCTTTATCGCGGCGGCGGCGACAGCGCGCGGCGCGCGGCGGCGCTATCGCGGCAGTCGGAAGCGCTGCAGAAGCACGCCGAAACGCGCCGCACGGTCGAGCGCGCCATCCGCACCGCCTACAACGCGCTGCAAATCGCCCAGGATCGGATCCCGGTGCTCAAGGGACACGCCGAAGCGAGCGAGCGGGCGCTCGCAGCCTATTACGAGCAGTTCAAGGCTGGGAATCGCACGCTGCTCGATGCGCTGAACTCGGAAGGCGAAGCGTTCGGCGCGCGCGCCGCGCTCCTGAACGGCGAGTATTCGGTGCTCGTGAGCTATTACCGGGTGCTCGCGACGATGGGGCTGCTGGTGCGGACGCTCGACGTCGCGGTCGGCGCGAGCGCTGCCGGCGACGCGCGCAAGGCCAACTAGACGAGCACGTCGATGCCGGCGGAGGCGGTTGGCCGCCGCATCGCGACGTGGCTCTTGGGTTGCGCCGGGCTCGTGTTCGTCATGGTCGTGCTGGGCGGCTTGACCCGGCTCACCCATTCCGGGCTCTCGATCGTCGAGTGGAAACTCGTGAGCGGCATTCTGCCGCCGCTCAGCGAGGCGGCGTGGCAGGCTTCGTTCGAGGCCTACCAGCGTTTCCCGGAGTACCGGCAGCTCAACCGCGGCATGACGCTCGCCGATTATAAGGACATCTACTGGCTCGAGTACTTGCACCGGCTGCTCGGGCGCGCGATCGGGCTCGTTTACGTCGTGCCGTTGGTTTATTTCGCCGTGACCGCGACGCTCGGCCGCGCGCTACTGACGAAGCTCGGACTGCTGCTCGTGTTGGGCGGCGCCCAAGGCGTGCTCGGCTGGCTGATGGTGGCGTCGGGCCTGGTCGACCGGCCGGACGTCAGCCACTATCGGTTGGCCGCGCATCTAGGCCTCGCGGTCGTCATCTTCGGCGCACTGCTCTGGGTCGCGCTCGACCTGCGCGCAACCCCCTCCCGGCGCTCGCGAGCCACCCTCCCCCTCTGCGAGGGGGAGGGCAGGGAGAGGGGCCTCGCCGGCCTCGCGCTCGCACTCGTCTTCGTAACGATTGTCTCGGGTGCCTTGGTGGCCGGGCTCGATGCCGGCCTCGTCTACAACACGTTCCCGCTGATCGAGGGCGAGTGGCTGCCGGCCGGTTTGCTGGCCGAGGCGCCGTGGTACCTCAATTTCGTCGAGAACCGCATGACCATTCAGTTCCAACACCGCTGGCTGGCGCTCGCGACCGCGGCGCTGGTGTGCTTCTTGTGGTGGCGCGGGCGGGCGGGCGATCGGGCCGGGCGGTGGCGCGACATCGCGCTCGGTCTCGCGCTCCTCCAAGTCGGGCTCGGCATCGCCACGCTGGTCCTCGCTGTGCCGATCGGGCTCGGGGTCCTGCATCAAGCCAATGCGCTCCTCTTGTTCGGCGCCATGGTGGCGCAGGTCCATGCGCTCGGCCGCCGCGAGGCAACGCCATGAAATTTAGTTCGGTCTACGTCACCGCCTCCTCGCGCGCCGAAGCGCTAGTGATCGGCAAAGCGCTGGTCGCGGAGCGCCTGGCCGCGTGCGCCAACGTCTGGGATGGCGTCGCGTCGGTCTACCGCTGGCAAGGGAAGATCGTCGAGGATGCCGAAGCGGTGCTGATCATCAAGACCCGAGCCCGCCTCGTCGGCCGCGTCATCGCGCGGATCAAGGCGCTCCACAGCTATAGCGTGCCTTGCATCGTCGAATGGCCGATCGGCGCCGCCAATCCCGACTACACGCGCTGGATCGCCGCCGAGACGCAGACGTCGCGCGGCCCCCTCCCGCTCGCTCCGCGAGCCGCCCTCCCCCTGCGCCGCAGGGGAAGGAGTTGGAGCGGGGGTATTCGAGTTTCGCACCAACGAAACGATCCATGCGCTTGAACGCTGGCGGAGCGATCCTCGCCTTTTCGTCGATCGGGCACGTCTTCTCGCACCTCGTCATCCTGCTCTACGCGACGCTCGTGCTCGTGCTCGAGCGAGAGATGGGGCTCACCTTCGCCGAGATCCAATGGCTGGCGTTGCCGGGCTTCATCCTCTACGGCGTCGCCTCGCTGCCGGCCGGCTGGCTCGGCGACCGCTGGAGCGAGGCGCGGATGATGGCGATTTTCTTCTTCGGGACCGGCGCTGCCGCGATCTATACCGCCTTCGCAACCACCAAGGTCGAGCTGCTGATCGGGCTCTCGGCGATCGGGTTGTTCGGCGCGATCTATCACCCGGTCGGGATGGCGTGGCTGGTCAAGAACGCGGTCAACCGCGGCCGCGCGCTCGGCATCAACGGTGTGTTCGGCTCGGTCGGGACCGCTGGCGCCGCGGTGGTAGCGGGATCGCTCGCCGACCTGTGGGGCTGGCGCGCCGCCTACATCGTCCCCGGCGCGGTCGCGATCGCGGTCGGATTCGCCTTCATCGCTTGCATGGCGAGCGGCGTCGTTCGCGACCGCTGGAGCGAAGCGAAGCCGGTGGCGCCCGCGAGCGTCGGCGACATGAAGCGGGTGTTCGCGATCCTGTTCATTACCACGATCGCGGTCGGGCTCATTTTCCAGGCGACGTCGGCGGCGCTGCCGAAGCTCTTCAGCGAGCGGCTGTTCTTGGCCGAGGGCAGCGCCACCCGGGTCGGCGCGCTGGTGTCGCTGGTCTATCTGTTGTCGGCGGTCGCGCAGTGGGCGGGGGGCGAGCTCGCCGACCGCTACCCGCAGCGCACCGTCTATTTCGCCTGCCAGGCGCTGCAGGTGCCAGCGCTCCTGCTCGCGTTCGCGCTCCATAGCTGGCTCCTGGTCCCGGTCGCGGTGGTGATGATCGGGTTGAACTCGGCGCTCTCGCCGGCCGAGAACGCGATCGTCGCCCGCTACACCCCGCTCGGTTGGCGCAACCGCGTGTTCGGCCTCAAGTTCGTGATCAGCCAGGGCCTGGCCTCGGGCGGGATCGCGCTGGTCGCGGTGGTTTACGACGCGACCGGCGCGCTCGATGCGAGCTTCTTGATTTTCGCAGCGTTCGCGACCGTCGCGGCGGTGGGCGCGCTGTTGCTGCCGCCCGATTCTGCCGCGGCGGTGCCGACGTCGCGCGCGGCGCCCGCCGAGTAACGGACAGGAGCTTTTGTCATGGCCTGGCTCAACGATCCCGACCTGTGGGCGAGCTTGCTGACGCTGACGGCGCTCGAGATCGTCCTCGGCATCGACAACATCATTTTCCTTTCGATCGTGACCAGCGGGCTCGCGCCCGGCCGCCGCCGCTCGGCGCAGCGCCTCGGGTTGGCGCTCGCGCTCATCTTGCGGGTCGTGTTTCTGGTGTCGATCGCCTGGATCATCGGCCTGACCGCGCCGATCTTCACCGCCTTCGACCATTCGGTGTCGTGGCGCGACATCATCTTGATCGGCGGCGGGCTGTTCCTGCTCTACAAAGGCACGCTCGAAATCCACCACGACGTCGAAGGGCGCGCCGACGCCGAGGAGGAGCGCAAGCTCCGGCCCGCGAGCTACGCCGCCGTCATCGGCCAGATCATCGTCCTCGACGTCGTGTTCTCGCTCGATTCGATCATCACCGCCGTCGGCATGACCGACAACGTGCCGGTGATGATCGCCGCCGTGGTGATCGCGATCGCGGTGATGATGTTCGCGGCCGGCCCGGTCGGTGACTTCATCCAGCGCCACCCGACCACCAAGATGCTCGGGCTTTCGTTCCTGCTCCTGGTCGGCGTCGCGCTGATCGCCGACGGTTTCCACTTCCACATCCCGCGCGAGTATCTCTACTTCGCGATCGCGTTCTCGGCGCTGGTCGAAGGCCTCAATATCCTCGCCAAGGAGCGGCGGCGCCGTGCGCGCCGCGCGCTGATGCAGGACGGCGGCTGACCGGAAGGCGCCTGGGGGTATCGCTGTTGATATTCGTTAATTTTCGTTGGCAGCCAAATCGCTAGTCGGACTACCTGAAGAGGTAGGGGAACACCCAGGGACCAGCCCTTAAAGTTCCGTTTTTTTCGTCCTGAATCAACCCGATTGGCGATCGTTGAGGTTCCGCTACGCTCTCTCCATGAAAAAACGATCAACCGTCGCACGGGCGGCGAGCAAGGGGAGTAAGTACCGTGATCAAAGCCAATTACTCGGACTATGTCGGCTCAATGCGCGAAGGCGCCGCCGCACTCCGTAGCCAGGGCGGCGGCCACGAATTTCGCACCATCGCCGCCTCGCTCGAAGCCACGGTTGGCCGGCTCGAAGCGCAAGTCCGGCGCGATACCGCCGGGTCTGCCCGCGCCCGCGTGTTCGACAGCGGCCACTCGCTCGACCTTCGCGTCTAGAACGCGGGTTCAGACCGCCGCCAACGCCCGATCGAGATCGCGGATCAAGTCGTCCGCGGTCTCCAACCCCACCGACAACCTGACGACATCGGGGCTGGCGCCCGCCGCCTGGCGCTGGGCGTCCGAGAGCTGGCGGTGCGTGGTCGAGGCCGGGTGGATGATCAGGCTTCGGGTGTCGCCGATGTTGGCGAGGTGCGAGAAAACCTGGACGTTTTCGACCAGCTTGATGCCGGCGTCGTAGCCGCCCGCGATGCCGAAGGTGAAGACCGCGCCGGCGCCCTTGGGCAGGTATTTCTTGGCGAGATTGTGGTAGGGGCTCGAGCGCAGGCCCGGGTAGGACACCCACGCCACCTTCGCGTGCCCTTCGAGGAAGGTCGCGACCTTGTGCGCGTTCTCGGCGTGGCGTGCCATCCGGAGCGGCAGCGTCTCGATTCCGGTGAGCAGCATGAAGGCGTTGAACGGGCTCATGCATGGGCCCAGGTCGCGCAACGAGAGCGCGCGCGCCGCGACGCAAAACGCCATGGTGCCGAAGGTCTCGTAGAAGGTGAGGCCGTGATAGGACGGCACCGGCTTCGACAGCGTCGGGAACTTGTCGTTCTGGAACCAGTCGAACTTGCCCGATTCGACGATCGCGCCGCCCAGCGAGTTGCCGTGCCCGCCCAGGAACTTGGTCATCGAGTGGACGATCAGGTCGGCGCCCCACTCGAACGGGCGGCACAGGTATGGCGTCGCCAGCGTGTTGTCGACGATCAGCGGAATGCCGGCGCCGTGCGCGATCGCTGCGATTGCCTCCATGTCGAGGACGACGCCGCCCGGGTTGGCGAGATTCTCGATGAAGATCGCCTTGCACTTGGGGGTGAGCGCTTTCCTGAAATTCTCCGGGTCGTCCGGATCGACGAAGATCGCGTTCCAACCCATTTTCTTGAACGACCACGAGAACTGGGTGATCGAGCCGCCGTAGAGCCGGCGCGAGGCCAGGAACTCATCGCCCGGCTCCATCAGCAGATGGAAGATCAAGAGCTGCGCGGCGTGGCCGGAGGCGGCGCAGAGCGCGGCCGCGCCGCCTTCGAGTCCGGCGATCCGTTCTTCCAGGACCGACACGGTCGGGTTGGTGATGCGCGAATAGATGTTGCCGAAGGTCTGGAGATTGAAGAGCGAGGCAGCGTGGTCGGCGTTCTCGAACACGTAGGACGTGGTCTGGTAGATCGGCGTCGCGCGCGCGCCGGTGGTGGGATCGGGCGCGGCGCCGGCGTGGATCGCGAGCGTCTCGAAGCCGTAGTCGGGGGTATCGGTCATGGCACCCCCTCCCAACCCTCCCCGGCGGAGCCGGAGCGGGGGAGGGACGTAAACCGGGCGTGTCTCCCCCTGGGTGCAGGGGGAGGGCAGGGAGCGGGTTTGATTGGCATGACCTATATCCGTTTCGCCCGTTTCGAGCTGATGATCTTGGTGTTGACGCCGAGCCAACCGATCTCGCCGGAGAGCCGACCGTACTCGATCTTGGGGCAGCGATTCATGACCACCTTCAAGCCGGCGGCTTCGGCCTTGGCCGCGGCCGCGTCGTTCCTGACGCCCAATTGCATCCACAGGATCTTGGCGCCGATCCGGATCGCCTCGTCGGCGACCGGCCCCACCGTTTCCGAGCGGCGGAACACCTGGACCATGTCGACCTCGATCGGCACGTCCGTCAGTTCGGCATAGACCGTCTCGTTCAGGATCTTCTTGCCCGCTTCCCTCGGATTGACCGGGATCACGCGGTAGCCCTTGGCCTGCAGGTACTTCATCGCGAAGAAGCTCGGCCGGTTCCAGTTGGCCGAGGCGCCGACCATCGCGATCGTGCGCACCGCGCGCAGGATGCCGCGGATCAAATCGTCGTCGTAGGAATCGTGGTGCGCGAGGCGGAGGGGCGCCGCGGCCGGTTCGGTCATCGCCCTTCCCAGGTCGGCTTCCGCTTCTCGAGGAAGGCGTCGATTCCTTCGCCGGCGTCGCGCGCCAGCATGTTCTCGGTCATGACGCGGCTGACGCGCGCATAGGCTTCGGCGACCGGGAGTTCGGCCTGCTGGTAGAACGCTTCCTTGCCGATCTTGAGCGTCAAGGACGACTTCGAGGCGACCTTGCGGGCGAGCCCATAGACGGCGGTGTCGAGCTCGGCATCGGGCACGACCCGATTGACGAGACCGTAAGCGAGCGCCGTCTCGGCATCGATCGCGTCGCCCGTGAACAGCATCTCGAGCGCGTGCTTGCGGCTGACATTGCGCGTGAGCGCCACCATCGGCGTCGAGCAGAACAGCCCGATGTTGACGCCCGGCGTCGTGAACAGCGCCGATTTGGCCGCGATCGCGAGATCGCAGGTCGCGACCAACTGCAGGCCGGCGGCGCTGGCGGCGCCGTGGACGCGGGCGATCACCGGTTTCGGCAGCGCCGTGATCGACTGCATCAGCGTGCTGCATTGGGTGAACAGCCCCTCGTAGACCGCGCGCGAGGGGGTCGCCCGCATCTCTTTCAAGTCGTGGCCGGCGCAAAACGCGGATCCGCGCGCCGCGATCACTACCGCGTTGACGCCAGCATCGTCCCTGATGGTATCGATCGCCTGTTGCAGCGCGGCCATCAAGGCGGTCGAAAGGCTGTTGCGCGTGTCGGGGCGGTTGAGGGTCAGGGTCGCGATGCCGTCGCTGTCGTCCCGCTCCAAGATCGGCACGGCCGCGCGGGCCGTCGCCGCCGGCTTGGCTTTGGTCGCGTTCGCTGCCGTCATCCCGTCTCCCTTCGTGCGTCACGAGAAAGATAACGCGCGCCCGCGCCTAAACCAACTGCGTCCGTTGGTGTAACATCGCGGCGGCTACAGGAGGCGGCGATGGCGAAGGCGAGCCTGATCACGGTCGCGGAGTTCGAGGAGTTGGCCCGCACCCATCTACCGTTCGCGGTCGAGATGGGCGGCCGGCTCGAGACGGTCGCGCCGGGGCGGTCGACCTACCGCTTACCCTATTCGCCCAAACTCTTGCGGCCGGGCGGGTCGATCATCGGCCCCGCGCTCATGGGCTTGGCCGACATCACCATGTACGCGGCCGTCTTGAGTCTGATCGGCCGGGTCGAGATGGCGCTCACCACCAACTTGAACATCAACTTCCTGCGCCGGCCCGGCCAGCGCGACGTCATCGCCGAGGGCCGAATCCTGAAGCTCGGCAAGCGCTTGGCGTTCGGCGAGGTGATCGCCTATTCGGAAGGCGAGGCCGATCCCGTCACCCACGCGACGCTCACCTATTCGATCCCGCCAGTCAACGGCGGTAATTAGATACCTTTCTATAAATCATTGAAAAAGCCACTGGATCGGCGTTGACAGTGCGCGATCGGCGCCTATACTCCGCGCCTTCGAACGAACCAGGAAGGATCCAAGGCGGTGCGTACTTTCTCTGCAAAAGCGGCCGATGTGAACCGCAAGTGGCTCCTGATCGACGCCGAAGGGGTAGCGCTCGGGCGGCTCGCGGTCATCATCGCCAATCGGCTGCGCGGCAAGCACAAGGCGATCTGGACGCGGCACGTCGACACCGGCGACAACATCGTCGTGGTCAACGCCGAGAAGGTCCGGCTGACCGGCAACAAGTTTTACGACAAGATTTATTACTACCACACCGGTTTCCCGGGCGGCATCAAGGAGCGCACCGCGCGCCAGTTGCTCGAAGGCAAGGAGCCGGGCCGGGTCATCGAGAAAGCGGTCGAGCGCATGATCCCGAAAGGACCGCTCGCGCGCCAAGTCATGCGCAAGCTCCACGTCTATGCCGGCCCCACGCACCCGCACGAGGCGCAGGCGCCCGAGGTGCTGGACGTCGCCAAGCTCAACCCTAAGAACAAGCGAGCCGCCTAGCATGTCGGACACGAGAAGGCTCACCGATCTCAAGGATCTGCGCCAGGCGCCGGCAACGCCGGCCGCGGTGGTTGCGCAGCCACAAGGGCCGCGCGAGCGCAAGCGCGATGCCAAAGGCCGGTCTTACGCCACCGGCCGGCGCAAAGACGCGGTCGCGCGCGTTTGGATCAAGGCCGGCACCGGCAAGATCGTCATCAACGGCAAGGAGCTCGAGAAGTACTTCGCGCGCCCGGTGCTGCGCATGATGATCAACCAGCCATTCGTGGTGGCGCAGCGCATGGGCCAGTTCGACGTGTGGTCGACGGTTGCCGGCGGCGGGCTTTCGGGCCAGGCCGGCGCGCTTCGCCACGGTATCTCGCGCGCCCTGACTTATTACGAGCCGGGCCTGCGCAGCGCGCTCAAGAAGGACGGCTTCCTCACCCGCGACAGCCGCACGGTCGAACGCAAGAAGTATGGCCGCCGCAAGGCGCGTCGCAGCTTCCAGTTCTCGAAACGCTGATCCGCGCGATCGACGCCCCGACGCGGGGCCGCTCCAATGCAAGGGCGTTCCTCGCGAGGGGAGCGCCCTTTCGATTTCAGGCGGATCGGCTAGTAGCGCTGCACCGAGGATATGACGGGTTGTTTTTCAGCGGCGCGAAGGATCGGCAGGTTTTCGGGCGCGACGAGCAACTGGATGCTGCGGGCGACGCCGGGCTGTCGTTTGATCAGGCCGAC